>CAZGZL010000001.1:0-60593 GCA_964530595.1 uncultured Prevotellaceae bacterium
GTTCTGCCCGTCTCTTAGGGGTGAGTCTTTACGGAGGCGATTGCATTGTCGCTCCGGATGGCACTTGCCGCATCATCGACTTCAACGACTGGCCCAGTTACGCCCCCTGTCGTGCTGCGGCTGCCGATGCCATTGCCCACTTGGTGCAATATGGCGAAGCCGCAGCAGAGACGTCCGCTACTGATTGATCAACAACTCTTCACATACAAATACAGATACACGTGCTTACACCCGATAATCGCGCCCGTTATGAGGCGACCCTCAAACATCCCGACACCGAAGAGACGATAGACCTCTGGTTTTATCGTCCTTTGGGTTTTCGCTTTGCGTGCTTGGCAGAGCGTTGGGGTATTACTCCCAACGCCATCTCCGTGCTCTCTATCTTTCTTGGTGTCGGAGCCGGATTGCTGTTTTATCCCACCCACCTCGCTTACAACCTCGTCGGTATTCTTCTGCTCATCATGGCGGACATTTGTGATAGCGCCGACGGGCAGTTGGCGCGTATGACCCACCGCTTCTCCCGCTTGGGACGCATCTTGGACGGCGCTTGCGGTGACCTGTGGTTTATCAGCATTTACGTCGCTATCTGTTGCCGTCTTACCCCCCAATGGGGCGTTTACATTTGGATCCTTGCCATCGTCACAGGGGGGTGTCACTCTCTCCAAGCGGCAATGGCGGACTATTATCGCAACTTCCACCTCTTCTTTGTCAAAGGCAAAAGTGGCAGCGAACTCGAAGATGCTCGTCAGGTAGATGCCGACTACCGGGCGGTACGCTTCGCTCGCGAACCTCTCTATAAGGTGTTTATGTTCTTCTACCGCAACTACACTCGCGAACAGGAATTTTTCACTCCACGGATGCAACGCTTCCGCGCCTTGCTCCGCACCAAGTATGGCGACCGTCCCATGCCCGCCACACTCATTGCCTCCTTTCGCGCCCAATCGTTGCCACTGATGAAGTACACCAACATCCTCTCTTTTAATTGTCGCGCCATCCTCCTTTCATGCTCGCTGATCGTTGGCTTGCCGTGGATCTACTTTGTCGGAGAGTTGACGTTGTTCAACGTTTTGCTGCTCTACATGATCGTTCAACATGAAAAAATGTGTTGCAACTTTACCCGCCTTGAAGCGGCTGAGGCCTAACACGCGCACCCTCTGCCTCATCGTCGGTCTGGCACTGTTGGCGCTCATGGTGTGGGCGGCAGATCCCGCCACCCTCTGGCAGTACGCCCTGCGGATGCGCTGGTGTCTCCCCGCTGTCGTCGCGGTGTGGGGCGTGGGCTATTACCTCAATGCATGGTCGTGGCGTACGGTGATTGGCACCAATCCGATGTTGCAGCCGTTGCCCTTTGCCCGCCTCTATCGCTTCACCGTCACCGGTTTTGCCATCAACTATATCACCCCCTTCGGGTTGTTGGGAGGTGAACCCTATCGCATCGTTGAGCTACGCCCTTATCTCGGCTTGGAACGGGCGTCGGGCAGCGTCATTCTCTATATGATGATGCACGTCACCTCGCACCTCATCCTCTGGCTGACCGGCTGCCTGCTGGTGGCTATCACCCTGCCCGGTCTCTCAGCCACAAGTATTGTCGGGCTTTGGGTCGTCGTGGGAGTATGCTTGACCGTTTTGGCGCTGTTCCTGCGGGGTTATCGCCGGGGGCTCATCTTGCGCGTGGTGCGCGCTTTGAGTCACTTGCCGCTGATCGGTAGACGCCTGCGCCGCCTTACCTCTGAGAATGTGGCGCGTCTACGCTCGGTAGATGACAACATCACCGACCTTTTGAGCCACCATCCACGAGCCTTTGCTCGCTCCTTGTCGTTGGAGTACGCTTCGCGCATCGTCAACTGCGCAGAGTATTTTTTGCTCCTCAACTACATGGGCTGCCCTGTCAGTTACGCCGGCGCCGTTATTCTCGTGGCGGGCTCCTCACTTTTGGCAAATCTGCTCTTCTTCTCGCCGTTGCAACTCGGAACTCGCGAGGGGGGTATATTGCTCGCCATGCAACTGCTCTATCCGGCGCAGAGCCTTACGGAGCTGATGCCGTTGGCAGTAGCGGTCTCGCTGATGACGCGCGTCAGAGAGTTCATTTGGATCGCCATCGGACTACTCTTTTTGCGTAGACAAAATAAAACGGCATGATTTACGTTATACGATCAAGGACGGTGTGACGTCATGACCGCTGAGGCTTGCCTAACGGGGTGCGACTCACCGAAATAGAACAGAGATATTATCAAGAAACCAGATATACAAATATAGATTTATTAGAAATGAAAGGTATTATTTTAGACTACGGAGCGACTATCGACAGCAACGGGAAACATTGGTCGGAAGTGCTATGGGAAAGCTACTGCCGCGTTTCGCTCCCGGTTACCAAAGAGCAATTCAGAGACGCCTATATATATGCCGAACGCTATGTCGGCTTGAATCCGGAAGCTATCGCTCCGGAATACAACTTCTTCGAACTGATGCAGGTGCGCGTCGGCATTCAGATGGACTACTTGGTGCAGCACGGCGCTCTCAGCGAGGAGATTCTGCACACCACTTTGGCGCTGATCTCGGAAGGCGAGATGCCGATCTTGGAAAATATGCATGACCTGACGGGACACTTTGTGGACGTCATCTCCGGCTTCTGCTACGACTACGCGCGTCGTTGCACCAACGATGCGATCCCGTTGTTGGAACACTTCTTCGGGAAGTATGAGTTCGCCTTGGTCTCTAACTTCTACGGCAATCTGCGCGCCGTGCTTCAAGACTTCGGCTTGACACGCTACTTCGCGCACGTTATCGACTCGACCGAAGTAGGCATTCGCAAACCCGATCCCGCCATCTTCCGCCTTGCCATCGAGCGCATGGGCTTGCAGCCCGAAGAGGTTACGGTGGTAGGCGATTCCTATCGCAAGGACATCGAGCCCGCACTGAGCTTGGGGTGCAAAGCCATTTGGGTCAAAGGCAGCGGCTGGGAAGACTCCGAAGAGGCGGTACAGTTCGAGCCGTCGATCACCTCGCTCATTCAGCTGTACGATTTGCTGTAACAAAAGCATAACGCAGGGACGCCCCTCGTCGTTTCCGCTTTGCGCACTCGATCAGTGCGTCGGCGGTAGCGACGAGGGGCGTCCCCGTTTATTTTAGGCTTCTGAGCGTCAGATCTTCTGTTTGTAGGTCAAGGCACCGTAGATAGCGATGACCACGAAGCACAACAGCGGAATGTAGAACGAAACGTGTACGGCGGGCATTCCGCAGATTGTTCCGGCGTCAATCAGATGTGCTTGGATGGGGGGCAGAATCGAGCCACCAACGATCGACATGATCAGTCCGGCAGCACCGAATTTGCTGTCACGCTGTACCTGTTCGAGGGCGATGCCGTAGATGGTGGGGAACATCAGGGACATTCCGGCAGAAACACCTACCAAGCAGTAGAGCCCCCAGATGTTTTGCAGATAGATCGTGCCGAGGGTGAAAAGCCCTGCCGCACACGACAGGAACATCAGAAGCGCCCCCGAATTGAAGTATTTGAGCAAGAAGGTACAAACGAAGCGACTCACGAAGAAGACAATCATCGAATAGAGAAAGAATTGCATCGCTTGATGTTCAGCGGCATCTTCCAATAATCCTTGCGTCATGAAATAGTGGGTGCCGTAGTGGGTGATGAATGTCCAACACATAGTTTGTACGCCCACATAGAAGAATTGGGCAAGTACGCCCAAAGAGTAACGTTTGTTGTGCAGCAAACGGCTGATGGAGGTGCGCGCCGTGTCTGCCGTCTCCTCTTCGACCTGCTCCTCGCGCGTCGGAATGCGCATGAAGAGCAACAGCACGAACATCACTACGATCACCAAGGCAATGCCTAAGTAGGGCTGAATCAATACGTTGAGATCTGAAGACTTCACCGCCTCAAATTCTGCTTCCGAAAGTTGTGCACGTTGGTCGGCGGTCAGTGGATTGATGCCCGGCTGTATGTAATGTTGCGCCACGATGATGCCACAGAGCGCGCCGAGAGGATTGAACGCTTGCGCCATGTTGAGGCGTCGCGTGGCGGTTTCGGGCGAGCCCATCGCCAAGATGAACGGATTGGCAGAGGTTTCCAAAAACGAGAGACCGCACGTCAAGATGAAGTAGGCAATGAGGAAGGGATAGAAGGCGCCAATCTGTCCGGCAGGGAAGAAGAGGAGCGCGCCGATGGCGTAAAGCGCCAAGCCCAACAGGATGCCCGCCTTGTAGCTATAACGGCGAATGAAGAGGGCGGCAGGAACCGCCATGGCAAAGTATCCACAATAGAACGCGACTTGAACCAAAGTGCCCTCGGTGACACTCATGCGGAAGATGCGTGAAAAAAGTTTGACCATAGGTTGTGTGATGTCGTTGGCAAAGCCCCATAGAGCAAAGCACGCCGTCACTAAGCAGAAGGGCAACAGATAATTAACGCCACGATACTTAAATAGGTTATTAGATTGCATACAAACAAATAAATAATGATGTAGAGATAAAAAATATATACTCGTTGGTTGAATATACTGAATCGGTGTGGAGAGCGATCATTCGATGCCCCAAGTGGTGCTGAGTACCTGAAACTCTGTGCGGCGGTTGATCTGATCCGCCACCACTTGTTCGTCGGTGGGCAGAGAGTTGACGAAAGTCTCGTCTAACGTCTGTCCCTCCGGTAGAAAGAGGTAATGGGCATGCAGTTTTTCGTCTACCACTTTGGGGTGCTCTTTGCCGTAGCCTTTCGGCACCAAGCGACCGGGGTCGATGCCTTGAGCCACCAAGTAGTCGCAGACCGTTTGTGCACGGCGTTGCGCCAAGTCTAAATTGAAATTTTGCGAGCCTACGCGGTCTGTATGCGCCGAAAGCTCGATAGAGACGTAGGGGTTGTCGTTGAGCAACGACACCAGATCGTCCAACGCCGGACGCGAGGTTTCTTGCAGTGTCGCTTTGTTGAAGTCGTAGAACACATTATCTACCAGTACCGGCTCGCTGATGGAGGGTAGATAGAAATCTACTTCGTAGTCGGCGTCTTCCTCCTCCGGATCGGACGTGAACTGTGCTTTGCGATTTAAATAGCCTTTTTTGCCACTCATCATCACATATTCCGTGCTGCGGTCGATGCTGCACTGATAAGTGCCGTCCGGCTTGGTGACAGACTTAAAATTCATCCCGTTGCGACCAACGACGCGCACAATAGCTTCGCCGACGGGTTCCTCGTCCATGTCGTAGACGGTGCCGCTGATCGTGATCTTGATCGAGGGCAGGCGGAAGCTGTAAATGTTGTCATAGCCCTTGCCGCTGTTGCGGTTGCTACTGAAGTAGCCTTCAGCTTGCTCTTTGGTCGATCGGCGAAACGTCATTCCGAAGTCATCCGCAGCGCTGTTCATTGGGCTGCCCAAATGCTCTACGTGCCATGTGCCCCAATCGTCCAAGCGGGCGCTAAACAGATCTAATCCTCCCATGCCGGGGTGTCCGTCGGACGAAAAGTATAGTACGCCGTTCGGATCGAAGGTGGGAAACTCCTCGTTGCCGGCGGTATTTACAGCCGCACCAAGATTTTCTACAGGTCCCACTTCTGTGCCTTTCAGCGGGGCGCGCCACAGATCCATTCCCCCGAAACCGTCCGGCATATCGCTCACAAAGTAGAGCCACGCTCCGTCCGGCGAGACTGCGGGGTGGGCGAACGTCGAGAGGGTATCTCCGCCGAATTTCACCAATTCCCCTTTGCCCCAGTTCGCGTCCGAACGAGTCGAGGCGTAGATGGCGGGGGCGGTGCCGTGTCCGGCAGCTCCCGAAGATAAGGTATAGAACATTGTATTGCCGTCGGGCGAGAAGCAGGGGGTACCTTCGTCCGCCTCGGTATTGATTCCGCCGCCGGCACCTTCGGGTTTTGTCCAGTTGCCTTTTTCGTCCTTGCGGATCACCCAAATATCGCTGTATTTGGTGCCGGTGATGTCGCTTTTGGTGTCTCCAACGGCTTTATCGTTGCTGGTCGTATAATACAAGGCTTCATCTTCCGTCCCCCAAAGCGCGGGTGAGAAATCCGCACGGCGGGAGTTGATCCAGTTAAATCTCTTGATTTCGTAACGGCTACCGTCGGCTTTCCATTGTGCTGCATTCTGTGCACCGAAAAGACCTTGCTCAGCCCGTGCATCTTCCGGATTGTCCTCTAAATATTGTTCGTAAAGCTTGATCGCCTCGGCGTAGCGCCCCTCTTCGTGGCGCATAGCGGCGTAATGCAATAGTAACTCCGGTTCCTCATAGCCGTAGCGCACAGCGTTCTGATAACTCGCCGCTGCTTGTGCCGGGATCATCAGGCGTTCATAGCATTGCCCCATATAGTAAGCAACCTCGCCGCGTTTCTCGCGTTCTTGACGCGCGTCTGTCTGGCGATACACTTGTTTCAGTGTTTGCGTAGCCTTGTAATACTCTCCGCGCTCTATTTCTTCGAGGGCAGTACTCAATTTGGCGGTATGACAAGCGGTCAATGCGCCCGACAGAATGCACAGAAGCAGGGAGGAGAGACGGTGATTAGGGGTGATAATGCTCATGGTCTTTGCGTGAAGATATTACTTTGCGTCGCCTTGTTCCTTGCGTTTCCGGCTACGGCTACGCTTGCGCTGCTCGCGGCGGCGCACGTTGCGGCGATGCTTCTCCGGCGTGGTACGCGAGGTTTCGCCGTCGATGTCAGCGTTTTCGCGACCGTTGGGACGGCGCACCGGGGCTGCTTGTGGCGTCGGGGCACTACCTCCTTTGCGCGTAGTGTAGAAGGCATCGTAAGGCAAGATATATTCATCACGTGCTCCGACATTTGAGGCGCGCAAGAGCTGGCGAAAGGCATCCACCGAGCGCCCCAACCCTTTCACAAAGTGGGGGAGGGCTCGCGGACGTGCCACATACGCGCCGCCTTGGTAGAAGGTGCGATAGCGAAACAGCATATCCAAAAGGTGAATGACGCTACTGGTGCGCTCTTTCCCGATCTGGCTGTTCAAGAGAAACTGCGTGGCAGCCTTTTTGCTACCCATTTCAGCCAAATGCAACGTCAATACCGCTAAACGGGTCGTCGTGTCAGAGTGCGGGTAATAATTGGTCAGATCGCGAAGCATTTGGCGTGTATGTTGCCAAATCGTGCAATCGGCATCTTTAAGGTACGGCACACAACGATCCGACTCGATGAACTCCACCAAGTCGGGCATGATGTAGGGCAACAAGCCGCATGTATAGAGATCTTCGAAGGCTTCGCCCAACGTCTTAGTTTTGATAATCTTGTTGAGTTCGTCGCGCACTCGCTTAGGTGCGGCGTCTTTCATCTCCTCGTGATGCTTCACGATGGCGTCCCACGTCTCCGGCAGGAAATGGAAGCCCTTCTGATGCTTAAAGCGGATGCCGCGGAGCATACGTACCGGGTCTTGTCTGAAAATCAGCTCCGGGTCGCCCGGAGTGCGCAGCAAGCCCTCTTTAAGGTCTTGTCGTCCGCTTCCTGTCGGATCTAACACCTCGCCGGTGTGTAAATTCTTATAGAGGGCGTTGCACGTATAGTCGCGGCGGCATGCATCCTCTTCGAGTGAGCAAAAATGGGTGTCGAGCAGCGTCACGCCATCTTCGGCGTAAAGCTCTACGTGGGGTTCTACGCATTCGACCAACGTGAGACTTCCGTCGATGATTACATCCATAGCCGTTGTGCCGTAGCGTTGATAGTAGAAAGGACCATGACACGTCTCCGGATAGGTGGCACACATATATTCCACCCATTCGCGTTGTCCGTTGGGCAAATTGATCAGCAAATCAAGATCCTTATAACGCTCTCCGAGCAGTTCATCGCGAACACACCCTCCGACCAAATAGATCTGTCCGTAATAAGGGGAACCGGGCTGAATTTGGCGGCTGATGAATTGGAGCGTCTTTTCGAATTTATTCATTTAGAATGGTTAGCTAACTTTGTTCCTGTCTTGAGATCTCCTCGTTTAGGTCGGTCGACGGAACGGGAGACTCAGACACTACGTTGCAAAGATAGCATAAAGTGTTGGCATCAACAAATTTATTGACTTTTTTCAAGAATTTCCTCGCTGCGGCTTCTCTCGTCGTCATGCTCTCTCTTGCGCCGTGTGCAGAGCCACTCCGAAAACCATATGCTCAGCAAGTGAGATTCAGCGGTTCTGCTCAGAGGAATGTTCACAGAGCGTGCGCAGGGAGAAGCTGAGGCGCGTAGCCGAGGAAAGCTGCACAAGGATCAGCAGCGCAAAAGGAACAGAGGGGAGAAAAAGCCGCCCATATTCGCCGTAAGAACCGATGGTCATCACTGCAATGTTGCCACAGCAGGCGAGGAGCAACGTCCAGTTAAGCCAGTCGATGGAATGCTTCATTAAGCCTATGTAGAGCAGCAAAAGGGCGTAAACGAACAGGACAAAGTAGATGACATACAGTTTAATCGGAATATACCCCACGTAGAAAATGAGCGAGGGCAGTTCCGCCGAATTCTCCAGCATATTGCATTTGGCAGAGCTCAACACCCGTCGGCAGGCGTACAGATACCAGCGCATACCTAACTGCGCCTTTGCTTCGGAGATGTAGTTGTATTGATCCAAAGGTGGTAGGTGGAGGAAATATTCCAAATAGGCTTCTTGATCCTCCTTGAGCCGATCGGAAGTCTCTAATATCTTTTGCGACGTCGGACTTTCGCCATGAATTTGGTCAAAAAGATCCTCTATCCGGAGGTTATTGGCATCATTGAGCATCGAGACGGTAGAGATGAGGCGCACCCCTGTCTCCTTTCGGATGGCTTGTGTGTAGCCGAACAAAGCGAGCAAGACCGCCACAAGTGAGATGCTCAACAGGTGGAGCGGCTTTTTCTTGTGCTGAAACTGCCAGAGGATGCAAACGAGCAACACTACAACAAATAGATATAAGAACGCCGGGCGTAGAAAGGTCAATAGGAGTAACCAAAAGGTAACGCCGAACAGATAGCGTTTGCGTGCAGTGGCATACAGTCGGACGAGTGCGGAGAGCAGGAAGACGACGCCGCTCGTCGCCAAACTCTCGGTCAGCAGGCACAGCGCGTAGGCTGCAATGCCGGGCTCAAGGGAGTAGAACGCGGTTGCGAGCCAGACGATCCAACGCCGTTTCGAGAGGTGGGACGCCAAAAAATGAAAGCTCGGAATCGAGGCGACGAAGATTAGAATCTGAAAGAACGCGGCAGCTTCGTCTGCGTACGTCCCGAAGAGTCGTCCCATCATCCCCAAGAAGAAGGGGTAGATCGGCGTTCTGAAGATGTCCCAATGCCCGGTTTGTAGGGTGTGCCAAGCCTCTTTGTAGCTCTCTGTGTCTACGCAAGTGGTTGCCCCGAAGCATAGCAATTCACCTACCAAGATAAGAAACGATAGGGCGAGAAGATACGCCATAGGGCGCTTCTGGATGCCTCGAAATAGGATGCTGAGTGCTGTTCGGATTTTGGATTGCAGCATGAAGATTTTGTACCGTGAATGATGTAAATATCAAGTCGTCAAAGGGTGGCGCGCTCACCGCACCACCAAGAACTTAGAGACAACGCCCGATTTGCCGTTAGCGTCCACGCCATACACCAAATAGACGCCGGAGCGCACCCGTTTGCCGTCGCGGTTTTGCAGGTTCCATGTGATGGCGCCTCCTGACGAGGTGGCTGCATAGAGCACATTATTATTGATGTCGGTGATGCGGACTTGCGAGCCGTCCATCAAGCCGGAGACACACAGGTCGCCGGTATATTCCGGGCGAACCGGATTGGGATAGCAATAGACTTCGGAGAAATCGTTGCGCCCGGTGACGGCATCGGAGCGATAAATAAAGATGCCGCCGTCCACCGAGATGAATAATCGCCCAGTGGCTTCGTCCATCGTCAGCGAGAGAATGTCGTCCGAGAGGAGCGGACTGTTCTCTGTCGTGAAATGTTCGATAGTGGTGAGTCCGTCTGCACTAATCAGATAGAGACCGCTGCCGTAAGTGCCGATCCATTTGCGGTTGGCTGCGTCTACGACCATACAGCGTGTATCTACGTCGGCTAACAAATAATCGGCGAGATTCGTGCCGTCGTTACGTGGAATTTTGATGCGGCGCACCACTCCCTTGTTGCGGAACGTCTCGATCGGGCTGTCAGAGACAAAGGGACCGATTTCGGTCAAGATCCAGACGGCGCCGTTTTTATCTTCCACCAAACCGTATAGCGAAGGAGTGTTCGAGTTTCCATCCTGATCGATTAGGGCGTCAAAGTGTGCTGCGTCGTCATCGTTCAAGTTTTCGAGGGTTCCCCCGGTGTAGTACATCGCCCATTCACCGGGGGTCTTTGTCAACCAAATAAACTTATAGGGATCGTATTGGCTGACGAGCAAACTACTCACCACTGAGGCATCGTCGAAGCCTGCAATGGGATAAGACATCCATTGTCCGTTTGCTAACAGCGCCTTGAGCGTTGCAGAGCTCTCGTTGTAGTTGCCCATCCAGAGATTTCCGTCGGCATCGTACTTCAGACCGGAGACGCGAGCACGCCAATAGACGTCCAGCGGGCTGTTGTTCTCGTCGTAGTGTTCCACGATGCTATCACCTTCGATGATATAGAGACCATTGAGCGTAGAACCTACGGCATAACGTCCCGGTGTCCGCGGGTCGGCTGCCAAGGAGGTGAGGTCTTGGAAGTTGTATTTCACGTCCGGTGCTCCTTTGAGCTTAGAGATGGGGAGGTGCGTCCAACCCTCCTCTTCGTCGAACGTCACGAGCATACCGTTGAGGCGATTTACCTCATTCCAAAGCAGCTTCTGAGGGGCGGCAACCAACGAACCCAACACTCCGTCTGTATAGGTGAGGCATTGCAGCGCCGAATACATCGGCGCCTGAATGTTTACAGGTTCTTGCTCCTCCTCGAACGAAAACGAGTAGCCGGCTTTGTAATCGCTCAAGTGTAGCTGCAATACACCGTCTGTAGGGTGCAAAGCGTAGCACATAGTGTCGTTGATGGCAAGATAGTCCACACAAGCGGCGTAATAAGCGGTACAGCACCATGCCACCTCGTTTGTCGACGGAACGCCGATATTGACGCAGCCGCTACTCGTTAAGAGCTTGTCGCCCATCCATGCAGCGTTGACCAAATAGGCCTGCGTCAATCTTTGCTGAAAACTGCCGTCGGGCTGTAGGTAGGCATTGAAGGCGTCCAAAAAACCGACATAGCATTGCGGCTCTCCGTTGTCTTCGTAAATCAGCATATTGGTGATACGCTTGTCGTATAGTTGTTGCCACGAATCGCTGCGCGAAGCATCCAATTCTGCCGGACAGCGGTAGAAACCGGATTCCGTACCGCGGTAAAGAGCGCCGCCAAAAGAGAAAGCGAACCGGCAAGGCTCATCCATCATGTAAGAATCCTCAAAATAGCCATTCACCAAGTTGACAATCGTGAATCCGAAGTCGGCAGAGATGTATAACTTGTCGTTACAGATTTGTGCGTTCCGAATCGTCTTGCTCGGCAGAGATTTGTTTTTCAGATCGGGCAAATTCAACTGGCTACCGTCTTCGTAGAGCAAATCTATATCTCCGTCTGTATAGACAACCGCGAGAATGGAGTGGGTCTCATTGGCAACGATTTTAGCCACGGAGCTGCCGCTCAATCCATCCAAACGGGTCAATGTTTGGGTCGAATTTTCTGTTGGGTTGTAGCAAAACAATCCGCCGTCTTGAGACGTGATGTATATCCGATCGCCAAGCCGATCCATCTGTGCATATTGCGACACGGCGGGGTAAACTGTCCATTCGGAAGCGGCGCACGGAAGCGCGGCGGTCATACCACCCAAGAGGAGAAGCAAACCGCCCCATAAATTACGTTGTGTATCAAGGAAACTTTTCATCATGGAATGAATAACTTTGGAGAACTTTTTAATGTTCCCGAACTATTTTATAAACGGCAGAAAGTCTGTTTTATTGTCAATCCTCAGCGGATCGTCCAGCGGAAACGGTAACGCAAGCGGCAGAATGCGTAGTTGAAGAACAGCTCCACCGCGTGGAACAGTAGCAGTGCGATGCCCAAGCCCTCCAAACCACCTAAGTGCCAGCCGGCGACGAGGATTCCGCTCATCAAAATGCCTAACGAAATCTCGACAAACATATAGTCGCGCCATTTGCCCAACGCCAACGGCATGTATGCCAACGGCAAAGACAATGCTTTGAACGGAAGATACCAGCACGCCCATTCCGCCATCGGGAGCATGTCGTCGAACTTGTGGGAGAAAAGCAATGGGATTAAGTAGGGCATCAGCGCCGCAAAGAGGAGGGTGAGCGGCAGGACGATGGCAAAAGTCACAGCCATCTGTCGGCTGACCATCCGATTGCGGAGTAGCGCCACTTGATTCACTCCAGAAAGGCGGGGATAGAAGTCATTCCCTATGGCGGTGAAGATCGAGCAAGGGTAAATGATGCTGAGCTGATAGCCGGCGCGATAAAGTCCCACGACAGTCATCGTCGCTGTGGCGGCAATAACCGTCTGTACCAAGAGCTCCACACCGGAGGCAAGCACCCCCGAAACGATGGTGGAAAGCCCCATCAACAGCACCGGACGCATTTTGAGCCACAGTGTGCGTAGCCCGATGCGTAGCCGCGGATCGGGCGAGTAGAAGGCTTGAAACAACGCGCGGTCGAAAGGCACTGTACGATGGCTGTAGAAACAGATCAGCAGCAGTTCTGCTGTGGCGCTGAATGCTAAGGCGGGGAGCACGCCGGCGACACCCCACCAATAATAGCAAGGGACAACGAGTACCACCGAACAAACCGAAATGATGATCGAAGCGGTGGTTAGTGCGCTAATCTTGCGATAGGCTTTCAGAATCGCCATCTCGCAGCTGTAAGAATGTCTGAGACAAATGATCAACAAGATCACTAAAATACTTTGTACCGTCAGCTCTTCCAACGGGTGCACGAAGCGGATAAAGAGCAGGGTAAGTAGGATTGCAATGCCGGCAACGCACCAAGTCCAGAGACAAGTGATGCGCAGGTAGCGACTTTCGGCGGCGGCGCTTGCTGTATCGCCTTGCTCGATGGCGACCGAGATATTGCGCACGCCGCTTGTCCCTAAGCCGAAACCGGTCAGAGCTACGTAGAAATTGACGATCGTATTGTATAGCCCCGATAAGCCCAATCCCACGGGACCGATCAGCAGGGCGGCTGCCTTAGAGCGAATCAGCGCCGCGAGGATGCCGAATGCTTGCGATCCGCCGAAGATACTTATGTTGCGGGCGATGTTTCGAAACGAAGAGTCGGAATTTGTAGGTGTCATAACGTCATAGAGTTACCTTGTGACAAGTCGAGGCGATAGCAACGATAAGCTACGCCGCGTCCGCCGAAACCCTCTTTTTGAGCGACGAGTGTGGCGTTGAGGTACCTTCCGGCTTGCTCGTTTGAGGTTCCGAAGTCGAAGTATCGGATGTCGGGTTGCGCGCGGTAGTGTTCGATCAGAGAGAGATAGAGCAAGTCCATCACCCCGTCGGCTTTGCCCAATGCAGAGGCGTGAGGATACTGAATGTGCACCACTTGCGCCGTCTCGAAATAGAGGATTCCACCGGTCAATATGCGCCCTTGCTCTGTGGACTTATAGGCGCACGTGCAACGGATCTGTTGCGGGAAGCGATCGCGCAGTAACTGTATTTCTGCCAACGAGTGTACCGGACAGGCGCTGTAACGCTGTTGCAGATTCTCTGTGACAATTTGCCAGAACTCTGTCAGCTCCGACACCTCCTCCAATACATAGCCGGCTTGCGACGCCCGTTTGAAGCCGCGTCGCCGCCGCGCCTCCACTTTGGGGGCGCAACATTCCGGTGCACGTAAATCAAGTGTCGTTGCGATGTTGCAGACCTCGATTGTCGCGCCGAGCCGCCACAGTGCGTACTCATCCTCTTGCGCCGGGATGCGCTGATAGATGGTTGGAATAGGTTTATAATAAAGAACTTGAAATCCTGTTTGCCGCAAATACTCCACCAAGCGTTGCATCAGCTCCATCACCTCCACAATGCCACTGCGAGGCTGCAACAGCCAGCCTCCGTAGGTCAGTCCGCGGTGAGAATAGTAGACCTTCCCCTCTGACGCCTCCACCGCCTCGCATCCGGGCAAGAGCGCCGTGAGCGCACCTTGTTCGTCGAACGCCATTAGAGAATGATCTGCAAAACGGTCGGCGTGATAGTCCATGTAGGGACGCTGAAGCAGGAAGGTCGCGTTGACGGCGGTAGCGACAAAGGCGTCCCAAGTGGGAGCGTCCGCCGCTGTATATCGGCGCAGGGAGAGCATACGGCAGTGTTTTAGCGTAAAAGGTTATTGTTGTGGGGCGGATAGCGAGTTGCGGAATTCGGCTAATTGCTGATAGTCGCAAATATAATCTTTCGGATCATAACTTTCGGAGGTCAAGACAAGCGCCACCGCTGCCGACGAGAAATCGTGCAGACGACACCAGATGCCCGGCGGAATCAGTAACCCCATGAAGGGGCGGTCTAAACGCACTGAGCGGTGTTCGTGCAGATCGTCCAACTCGACCGTGAAGCTACTGCTGGCTGCCACTATAAATTGCCACGCCTGTTTGTGGGCGTGCTGTCCGCGATCGGTATCTGAGGGGATATCGTAGAGATAGAATACGCGGCGCAGAGCGAACGGTAGTATTTCGGGCGTGCCCTCTTCGATCGCCGTCAGATAGCCGCGACGCCGCTCTGTGAAGGCGGGTAGACGGAACATGCGACAATCTGCCAACGTATAGGCTCCGGAGTGCTTTGGGAGCACTACTTCGGGCGCTGACGGAACCACTTCGTGGAATATCTGACACGGATCGGCGGCGTTTTGTGCCACCTCTGCGCAGAATGTCTCGAAGTCCCAGAGATAATCCCCCTCGTCGTAGTGGGTAGATGAGAGCACTAAACCCAACGAATTGGTCGAGAAGTTATCCAACGTGCGCCACGTCATTGGCGGCACATAGACGCCCTTATACGAGCGGCACAGATGAATCCTTCGCTCCTCCTTGCCGTCGTGTAACACCACATCAAAACTGCCGCTCAGTGCGACGATAAACTCCTCTTGGTGGCGAAAGGCGTGACTGCCGCGTAGCTCGCCGCCGGGGACGTCGTAAATCCAATAGGCGCGACGGATGCGGAAGGGAATATGATTCTCTCCCTCAATGAACGACAGATTCCCTCGTTCGTCCTCCACCTTCGGAAGGTTGATGAGGCGGATCTCCCGTTCAGATTTTGGGGCAGATAGCTCAGATTGATTCATGGATGTCATCAGTTGGATTCAATACTTATATATAATGTGTCGCGAGGGATGCCGCGGGGACGAAACTCAGCGTGCCAACCAGCGTTCGGGATCTTCCTTGTGGTTGCTGTTCCAGATCTGGAAATCCATACGAGTCTGGTTGCCGTTCTCCGGATCGGAATAGATCAAGCCGATGCGATCGCGCATTTTGACGTGTTGCCCTTGCTTCACATAGACTTTCGACAGATTATTGTAGACTGAGAAGTAAGTTCCGTGGCGCACGATCACCGAGATGTTGTAGCCGGGCAACTGCATAATTGTGTTGACTTCGCCGTCGAAGATGGCGCAAGCCTCTGCACCCGCCTTGGTTTGCAGGATAATGCCGTTATTTACCGTCTGGACGAACTGTGAATGCTGTTGCGTACCGAAGTGTCCCACTACTGCATAGCTACTATTCACCGGATAGGGCAATCGTCCTCGGTTTTGGGCGAACGATCCGGTCAAGCGTGTCGAGGCGTCGTCCGTCGGTGTTACCACCTTGGCGGCTGTTGTGGTCGTTCCCGTGCCCCCTTTGGCGCCTTGTTTAGCTCCGTTCTTTTGTCCGGACTGTTTGGCGGCTTTTTGCGCGGCGAGTTCCGCCTTGCGGCGAGCCTCCTCCGCGGCGCGGCGTGTTTCCTCCTCGATCTTCTGTTGGATCATCCGATCCAACGCTTGAGCCTGCTTTCGCTGCTTATCCAAATCGCTTTGCAGCTGTTTCTTCTGCTTATCCAGCTCTGCCACGAGTTGCTTTTGCTGTTGTCTTTTGGCTTGCAGCGTAGCTTGTTCCTTGCGCTGTTCCTCCAACAACTGTTGCCGTTCCTCTTGGCGGCGAGCCAATTCCTCGCGCGCCTGTATTGTGCGTGCTTTCTCTCGGCTCAGCTCCTCTGCCTGCTTCTTGCGCCACTCACTGTATTGATGCAAGTAGCGCATACGGCGCATACATTCCGACAGATCTTGTGCCGAGAAGACAAAGATTACCTCGTCATTCCCTTTGCGCCAGCGGTACAAGTGCCGCATCGCGGCGGCATAACGTTCCTGCTTGTCGCGAATGTTGCTTTGCAGTGTCGCAATGGTCTGTTTCAGCACCGCTTGCTCACGGTTCATCTCCTCCAACTCGCGGTTCATTACTGCCAACAGTCCTTGCCGAGTCTTGATCTCGGAGTTCAGCAATTCCAGTTCATTCAGCTGTTGCTTGGCGCTCTTGGTGGTCTTTTTGAGCATTGCCGACGTTTCGTCGATCTGCTTCAACGCCGCCTTACGCTGACTCTCCAACTGCGCACGACTCTTGGACTTCTGACCATAGCCGGCTGTCGGGGCGCATAGGAGTATGCAGCAGCACATGAGCAGAAGGCATCGTATTTTCGTGGTAAATTTGTGCAAATCGTTCATTCCCTCTTATTCTTTGAGCTTCTTGATCGTCTCTATCAGCTGTGGCATTGTCACCGTCTGATAGTTGCGCGACGGTGTGAAATCCGTCCACGGAGCGGCGGGTACCGTGGGAGTGCCCAAGGTCAACGAGCCTTGAAAGCTCTTTCCGCCGGTCTGTACGTTCAATAACTCGCGTCCGGGATAGAGCGCGTCGTTCAAGCTCTGATGATCCTCGTAACTCCAACGCACCACCACACTACTGTCTGCCGTCACCACTTCGGTGGCAGCCAAACAGTTCTCGGCGTTCAGCGTGTAAGAGAGTGTATATCGTCCGGCGGAAGTATATTGCCCCACTAATTGCTCACCCTCCTCATGCCATGCAAAGCGTTTGAAGTCCGATCGCCCTGCAGCGCCTCTGCCGGGCACATACATTCTGCCGGTGAAGAGACACTGTACCGCTTCGAGGTCCACTTCGCCGCCGATGCGGTCGCTCAGCTCTTGCATTGAGTAGGAGACGTAGCATTTGTCGAACTTGTCTACGATGCGGAGCGAATCACTGTTTGCCTCAACGCGAGCCACCTCGATGCCCACCAACGGTGCGTTCACCGAGAGCAGTAGCCGTTTCTTGTTGGTCATCTTCAGCGCGCCCTTCAAGCTCTTGTTGCCCATACCCATCGTGATCTTGGATTGGAAACTTTCGGGGGCAAAGGCATGGCTGATTGCAGCCTCGTAACGTTCCGATTCAGCTTTGAGCACGACGCGTGAGCCGGTGGCTTGACGTGTCGTGTGGCAACTCGTCAGCATCATGCCACAGCACAACACGCCGCCGAGCGTCTTTAGATTCAATGCTTTCATATTGATTTTGCTTATATACATATTAAATAGTTTGGATTATTTAGCCCACGGCAGAGGCTCCTCGATATACTTTCCGGTGCGAATCTTCTCTGGCAGTGTTTTAGAGTCACAGTCGGGCAATGCCGCTGCCCGCTTCCAATATTCCATAGCCTCCTCTGTCTCGCCGCTGCCATACAGAATGTCCCCGTAGTGTTCCAACAGCGTCGCCGAGGGTTGCTCACCCTCGCACGTCAGGGCGCGCTTCTGATAGAACTTAGCCAACGAGAAATTGCCCAAGCGGAAATAGACCCAAGCGTAAGTATCTAAATAGGTAGCGACGTCCGGCTGCTTGCGTATCACGATGCTCATCATGCGTTCGGCTTGATCCAAACGTATGCCTTCGAGCGCCAAGAAGTAGCTGTAATTGTTCAGTACATTGATGTTCTCGCCGTTGTATTTCAACGCCAAGTCGTAGGCGGCGTAAGCGCTATCCATCTGTCCGACGTTCTGGTAGATATCACCCATATACCCGTACACCTGCGAGCGGAGTAAAATCTGTTCTGCAGGCAATACATTCAATGCCTGCCGATAGCTCTCTAATGCCTCGTCGTTGCGTTGCTCCTCCGCGAACGCAGAGGCGCGAACCAGATACGCTGTGACGAAGTTCGGAATATAAGTCAACGCCTGTGCCGTGGTCGTAAGCACCGCTTCGCTGCCTCGCTTTTGATAGGTCAAGTAGATGTAGGGAACCCAATAATCCTCTTCTGCCGGGCGTAGATCTACCGCGTCTGCGTAACGTGCCAACGCTAAACTGTCCTGACCGATGGCCTCCAAATATTTGGCTTGTAGCACATAAGGCTCCGGTTCGGTGGGATGGGTATTGATCACCGTTGCAAAAAGATCGTCCACGAGGGGCGTGGATTGCAGTATGCTGTCTTGAGCTCGTTGTTGCAAGTAATTGCGCAGATAGTCGGTCAGGATCTCCAACTTTTCATTCAACTCCAAGTTGGGATGTGCCAGGGCGTTACGCATGGTCGTCTCGGCGGCTATCGTGTCGCCCGTCACCGTGTAGTAGTGGGTCATCGAGACCCACAGACGAGGGTGATCGGCGTCGAGCGAACGAGCTGCATCGTAATTGCTCAGCGCCTCTTCCGTGCGTCCCGCCTTCAGCAGCATATCGCCGTTGATGATGCGGTAGATGGCGTTGTAAGGGTATCGTGCAATCAGCTTAGAGAGTGACGCAAAAGCGCTGTCCGGCTCCTGTAGGTGCTGATAGAGGTAAAACTTCTGCATCGAGAGCTTGGGATCCACCCCTTCGATCTCCTCGATGTGTTCCATCATGCGCACACAGTCGCGCACGCTGTCTATCGAGAGGTAGAGCTCGCACAACTCTTCGCAGATCTCCGTGTTGTCCGGATGATGCTTCAGCAATCGTTCGTAGCTACGGATCGCCTCTGTGGGACGCTTCAACTGTTGTAGCAATGATGCCTCCATCAGTCCGTACCACAACTCTGTGGAGTCGTGCCGTACGGCACCTTGTGCCCAGTAGAGCGCCGGTTCGAGTTGCCCCGACTCGGCGTATTGCTCTGCCATGAAGTAGCGAGCGGGAGCAAACGTGCTGTCTATCTCTAACACGTGAAACATCAAGTCGAATGTGCGGTGTGGTGAGCCATCGGCGAGTTGATTCTCCAATGCAGCAAAGTAGAAGTAGTCGCGTCGAGCCTCCTCGCGCTTCTGCTCGTAGCGTAACGAGTCGGAGAGCTCCGTCGTCGCAAGGCTCTTTTTGTGTCCCTTCTTGCCCCAAGCTGTCGTAGGCAATAACACCCCTAAGAGCAGTGCTACGACGAATAGTTTGCTATGTCTCAGATCTGAAAAAGTCACGATGAATAGAATTAAGAGAAAATATACGCACTCATTGGCGACCGCTATGTCCATAACCACCTGTGCCGCGTTCCGTCTCACTCAGCTCTTCTACGGGCTGCCACTCCACTTGCTCGCAACGTGCCACCACCATCTGCGCGATGCGTTCGCCCGGCTCGATTGTCGTGGGGGTGTCGGAAAGGTTGATCAGCAACACGGAGAGCTCGCCGCGGTAGTCTGCGTCGATTGTGCCCGGCGAATTGAGCACCGTCAAGCCTCGTTTCAGCGCCAAACCGCTGCGTGGACGAATCTGTGCCTCGAAGCCTGCCGGAAGTTCAATGAACAGACCGGTAGGGATCAACTTGCGTTGCAAGGGCAGCAATTCGACGGGTTGAGACAAGAAAGCTCGTAAATCCAGACCGGCAGACAGCGGGGTGGCATAGGTAGGCAACGGATTGCCTGAACGATTGATGATCTTGATAGATAACATATCAGTGCGCTAAGTGTCAGGCAAAGGTAAACCAAAGCGCTTGGATAAACAAAAAAATAGCTTCTTTTTGCGGTTTTTGAGTGGCTTGTCCGCAGCATACCGGAGAAATGCGCTACCTTTGTCCCCTCAAATAGAAACATTTTCACACCGGATATCACAATGAAAGAATTTATACTGACCGAGAAGAAGAGCGAGAACGCTGTCCTTGTCGGCCTCATTACCTCCCGTCAGAACGAACAGAAGACGCAGGAATACTTGGACGAATTGGCATTCCTTGCCGAGACCGCCGGAGCTGTTCCCGTGCGCCGTTTCGTTCAGCGATTAGATGCACCTAACTCCGTGACCTACGTCGGTCCCGGAAAGCTGCAGGAGATCAAAACCTATTGCGAGGAGCATGAGGTCGGTATGGTGATCTTCGATGACGACTTGGGCCCCAAGCAACTGCAATGTATCGAGAAGGAACTGTGTCGCAAGATCTTGGATCGCACCTCGCTGATCTTGGATATCTTCGCGAGCAGAGCACAGACCGCCACCGCTAAGACGCAAGTCGAGTTGGCGCAATATCAATACCTTTTGCCCCGTCTGACCGGACTGTGGACGCACTTGGAGCGACAGAAAGGTGGTATCGGTATGCGTGGACCGGGCGAGACGCAGATCGAGACCGACCGTCGTATCGTCTTGGATCGCATCTCCCTCTTGAAGCAGGAATTGGAACGCATCGACCGTCAAAAGTCTACGCAACGTAAGAACCGCGGTAAGTTGGTGCGCGTCGCCTTGGTGGGGTATACCAACGTCGGTAAGTCCACTCTGATGAACCTCTTGAGCAAGAGCGATGTCTTTGCCGAAAACAAGCTCTTTGCAACCCTCGATACCACGGTGCGTAAGGTGATCATCGACAACCTTCCCTTCTTGATGAGCGACACGGTCGGCTTCATCCGCAAGCTTCCGACCCACTTGGTTGAGTCCTTCAAATCTACCCTCGACGAGGTGCGCGAAGCCGACATCTTGGTGCACGTGGTGGACATCTCACATCCGACGTTCGAAGATCAGATTCGTGTCGTAGAGCAGACGTTGAACGAGGTTTGCTCGGTCGAGAAACCACTGATAGACGGCGAGCGGAAACCGCGTAAGAAAAAGCGCGATACGGAGTCTGTTCACGACAAACCGGTGCTCTTGGTCTTCAATAAGGTGGATGCCTACCATTTCGTGCCTAAGGCGGAAGATGACCTTTCGCCGCGCAGTCGCGAAAATATCTCGTTAGAGGAAATGAAGTCTACATGGATGGCGCGCATGAACGAACATTGCCTCTTTATCTCCGCCCGCACAGGCGCCGGCGTTGACGAGTTGAAGCAGAAACTCTACAAAATGGTTGAGGAAATCCACACGCGCCGATTCCCCTACAACGATTACCTCTTCCAGAAGTACGATGATCTCGCCACAGAGGGGGAGACGGAATCGGACAACGACGACGCCTCGGAGTCTTGATTTCGGACTGCAAAACCTTTGGGCGTAAGCAACACAGCGCAAATGTACCCTCGTGGAGGGCAAAAATAGCTATCGACAGAGCGGGCTGACTTTCCAAGTATAGGAAGTCAGCCCGCTCTGTCGGTAGGGTCATCCTATCGCTTTCTCTCAGTAATGCACTGCGTAGGAGGTGTAGCTATTCCGGCGAATCTGCGCCGCGGTGCAGGAGCACCGGACAACGTGTGAGCATGATGATCTCGCGGTTGTTCACTTGCTCTCATGATATGCCTCCTCAGTATTGACGTTCCAGATAGCAGACTTGTCTTTACTGCCCGATCGGATGGCATCGACGGTATTCATCGCCGTGAGCATGGAGTGATCCATGTTGTTGTAACGGTGTTGTCCGTTACGTCCGATGCAATAGAGGTTTTCGATCTTGTCGAGGAAGGTGCGCACTTTGTCCAACTCGTAGTAGGCGCCGAAGTAGGCGGGATAGGCTTTGCGGATCTTGATGCGTACCGCGTCTTTGACCGCTCCCGGTGCGATGATACCGATGTGTTCAAGCTCTCCCGTCGCCATACGGATAAAGTCGGCGTCATTCATCTCCCAAAGGGTGTCTCCCTCGTTGCAGAAGTATTCCAAACCGATCCATTCGGTGTGCTCATAGTCTTGTACCATATAGGGCGACCAGTTGTTGAAGATCTGCAAGCGCCCGATCTTCACGTCGCGCTCCTGTATGTAGATCCATGTGTCGGGGACACGTCCCTGATAGGTGGGGATCTTGGTACTGTTGCGGATCGCTAACTTGTCGACGAGCAGACCTACGGTGATGAAATCTCGATAGGGAAGCTCTCTCGCCACCCGCTGTACCTCCTCCGGCACCTCAATGCCGCGGAGCGCGGCGATCAGGTCGCACAGAGGCATCGAAGAGAGAAAATAGTCGCAGAGTACGTCGTGCTCCTTGCCGTCAGCATCTCGCACCGTCACGGCAGTCACTTTGCCCTCCGAAACGTGGATTGCGCAGACAGAGTGCTGCAACCGCACTTCGCCGCCCCCTTGGCGGATGTCGCCGGCGACATTCTCCCACAGTTGACCGGGACCTAACTTGGGGTAGACAAAGGATTCAATCAGGGAGGTTTCTACCTTGGCGTTGTCCCCTTTGCCGGACGAGAATTTCTTGGTGATCATGTCTTTCAAGATCGTCGCGATTGACAGCCCTTTGACGCGCTGAGAGCCCCAGTCTGCCCCCAACTTAGAGGGGTGTAGCCCCCAGACCTTCTCCGTATAATCTTCGAAAAACATTCCATAAAGTGGCTTGCCGAAACGATTGATGTAGAAGTTTTCCAACGAGTTTTCGGGGCGTTTGTGTACCTGCGAGAATAGGTAGCCGCACCCCGCCTTGAGGGTACGCCACAGTCCCATGTTGGCAAAGGTCTGCCATTTTAATGAGATCGGGTAGTCGAAGAACTTGCGCAGGTAGAAAATGCGCGACACACGATTGCGGGTCAGCATCACACGGTCGCTCAGCTGCGGATCGGGACCTGAAGGGGCAAGCGGGAGGTCACGGTGCAATAGCAGGTCGTCGGACGAGGGCGCCCCCTGAAGTGGCATCTCCTCGAACCACCAGTTCATCACTCGCTGATTCTTGCTGAAGAAGCGGTGTCCGCCGATATCGATGCGGTTGCCGTGGTATTGCACGGTCTTGCTGATGCCGCCCACCTCAGATGACTGTTCGCAGACTATGGGGTGAATGTTCGTGTTCTTGAGAAACTCAAGTGCAGCGGTCAGACCCGCCGGCCCCGCTCCGGCAATGAGTGCCGTTTTCTTTATTTCGGATGGCATAAGTGAATGATGTTTGAAAGTATAAAGCGTCGTCCTAAAAAGTTCCAAAGAAAGACGATGATGGTAGAAATTATCTTAGACAAAAGGTAATAAATGCCCAACAACTCGGTGCAGAGATAGATGATGAGTGCATTGAGCAAGAGACCGATGACGCCGATCACGGCGAACATCAAGAAGTCGGCGACTTGGTTACGTCCCTCAGGTTCTGCGTGGAAGACCCACCGAATGCTGAGCAGGTAGTTCACCCCCAAGCCGGCAATAAAACTGAGTGCTGCGGAGCATTGGTAGTGCAAGCCTCCGTAATCGGTCAGCAAGAAGAGCAATCCGAAGTCTACAACGAATGCAATGCCTCCGACGAAGGTGTAGCGGAACAGCTGTATCAATAGATTGTCTGTCTTTTCGGAAATCAGATTTTGGATAATAGATGGCATAGTTTTGTGTTTATCCGACCTGTTTGACGGGAATCGGAAAGGTGGCGAATGTGCCATTCGCGGCAAAGATATCAAATTTAGGCATTTAATAAACAAAAAACGAGAGAAAAATGAAACTCAAATAAAATGCGCGGGCAAAACGGAAATTTTGTTCATTTCCTTTGCCACGCGCATTCGTAGGTATGGTTTAGCCGATCTTCACCCCTTCGAACATCAGCGATGGGATGAATCCGGTGGCTGTCTGTCGTTGCTCACTGCCCACCTCGACGAGATGCTTCCATAGGTCGATGAGGTGTCCCGTCATGTTCATTTCGCTGACGGCAGCCACCGCTTCGCCCTGTTCGTAGAGTTGCCCCTCGATACCAAAGGAATAGTCGCCCGTCACCTCGTTGTAGTTGCCTCCGTTGAAGCCGGTGAGGAGCAATACGCGCGGTTGGCTGCGTAGCATCTCCTGCATAGAGCGGGCACCGGGAGTCATGCAGAGTACGGTGGGACCGCTGAAAGTGGGCGTCGTCTGGAGCTTGTGCGCGTAATAAGTATCGAAAAAATAGGTGCAGAGCACTCCGTCGCGGAAGATGTCGCGCGTCGCCGTGGCAACCCCTTCGAAGTCGAAGAGGCAGGCTCCCTGTGCACCGTAACGCTGTGGCTCGTCGGTCAGGGTGAGTAATGGCGAGGCGACCACCTCGCCCAAGCGGTCGGCAAGGAATGAACGCTTCTGATAGAGGGCGGCACCGAAAAGTACGTCGATCAGCGGATCGAGGAGCTTACCCACGACGCGCGGCTCAATGACGATGGTGTAATGTCCTGCCTCGATGCGATGTTGCCCTACTTTGCGCTCTGCACGCCGATAAGCACTGTCCGCCAAGCTCTGCGGCAGTTCCTCCATCAGCTGATGTAGCTCGCCGTAGCCCACCGCGGTGCGGTGCTCGTAGTCCGACGGACGGCAATCGCCCTCGCCCTGTAGGTTGACCGAGGCAACCAACGAACAGATGCCGGCGCGGCTTTCGCCGTGAAAGCCTTGGCTGTCCGAGAGGTATTGCCAACCGATGCGGTCTTGGAGCGCCGTGTCGAGGGTGATGATGCGCGGATCGTTCACGGTGAGCGCTTGGGCAGTCTGCAACGCCAAATCGCGCTTGGCATCTGCCGTGGTGCTGAGGATAGAGGTGTCGTAGTTGCCCAAGTCGGGAACACTATCCGCTGTTGTGTTGCGATAGTAACGTGCAGGATCCGGCAAGGTGCGACACAGGTCGGGCGACAAGCAACGGGTGATCGAGACCCCCTGACGGATCAGCTGTTCTATTTCCAAGGCGTCTAAGCGGTTGGTGGAGTAGGTGCCGTAGCGTCCATCGACAAAGAGACGCAACGTCATGCCGACGCCGGTGCTCTGTTGCAAGGTGTCGACGTGCCGATTGTGGGTGTCGATGTTAAAGTGCTCTATGTAGTTCATCTCGGCGCGTGCGGCTGTGCAGCCTTGACGGAGTGCATACTCCACAACGTGGTCGGTCAGCGTGATGTATCGGGAGGCTTGTTCGGGTGTCAACATATATAATAATGTGTAGTTTTCCGTTGATGCCGCAAAGATAGTACATTCCTGCGATTCCGTTCCCTTTTGCAGCGGGAAACAGCCGGATGGAGGGGATAAGTTGTCGCGTTCCGCACGTCGCTCAAAGAAAAAGATCTTGGACTTGGATTCATTGACTGAAATGGTTATATTAAAAATCAAAAGTCAACGAATCTTGAATATTTGATTGCAATTAGCTTGAATTTATGCAAAAATGCAAACATTTTGATTTTTCGCGATAGATTTTTAGGGCAAAATAGTACGTCGTTTTAGGTTCTTTTATATATTTGCAACGTGTAATTAAGAAAAACAGCTCGATTAAGTACAAAATGAAAGCAATCCCAGCCGAAACTGAGCTCTTTAGAGCGTCAAATCGTCATCCGTAGATTGCTTTCGGATTTCAGAACAAAAACAGCTTGAATGTCCCGAATAATATTATTATTTATAATATGAGAAGAAGAATCTACTTGTTATTTCTGTCGTTGTGTGCCTTCACGGTAATGGTGGCACAGAATACGATCAATGTATCCGGCGTGGTACGCGACGATCAGGGCGAAGGCATCATCGGTGCCACCGTCAGCGTCGTAGCGCAGGGAGTAAGTAAAGGCGCTATCACGGACGGCTCCGGGCAGTTCTTGTTGATGGATGTCCAACCCGCCGCACTGCTGCGCGTCTCTTATGTGGGCATGGAAAGTGTGGAAGTGAAAGCTAAACCGCGTTTGGAGATCGTCCTGAAGTCAAATGACGAACTTTTGGACGAAGTGATCGTCACCGCCTTCGGTACCGCTAAGAAATCTTCGTTTACCGGTTCCGCCGCCGTTGTGGGTAGCGCTAAGATCGAGCAGAAACAGCTGACAAACGTCATGCAGAGCTTGGTCGGCGAGGTTCCCGGTCTGCAGATCAATCCTTCGACGGCACCCGGTTCTACGCAGTCTATGACGATCCGAGGAACGGGAAGTATCTTCGCTGACTCCGACCCGTTGATTATTTTGGACGGTATGCCTTACGATGGTGGCTGGAATAACATCAATCCTCAGGATGTAGAATCAATTACTGTGTTGAAAGATGCAGCTTCGAACGCCCTCTATGGTGCGCGTGGCGCCAATGGTGTGATCATCATCACCACCAAGAAAGGCGACGCTGGTCGCGCTGTGGTGACGGTGGACGCCAAGTGGGGCGTGAACCAACGCTCTGTGCCGGACTACGACCGCGTTACCAATGTGGGCGAATACTACGAAATGTACTACAAGGCGCTTTATAATTATTATACGAGTAACGGAAACTCCGCTTCGACAGCGCACCGCCGCGCAAACGAGACTATGTTCGCTTCCAGCTCGGAAGGCGGCTTGGGCTACAATGTTTATAGCGTCCCGGACAATGAATACTTGATCGGTACTAATGGAAAGTTGAATCCCAATGCAACGCTCGGTCGCCGTGTCTATCGCGATGGCAAGACCTATCTTTTGACGCCGGATGATTGGAGTGACGAGACCTATCGCACCGGTTCGCGTGAGGAATACAATGTAAATATCTCCGGCGGCAATAGTCAGTCTACCGTATATGGCTCGTTCGGCTATTTGAACGACGAAGGTATCGTGGCAGCCTCTTCGTATGAGCGTTACAGCGCTCGCTTGCGTGCTTCTTATCAAGTGAAGAAGTGGCTCCAGTTTGGCGGCAATATGAGCTATATTCGTTCGAATACCAATCAGGTAGCTGCTGACGGTAGCTCTGATAGCGACGGTCAAACGATCGACAGCAATGTCTTCTCGTTCGCTGCGAACATGGCGCCGATTTATCCCCTTTATGTGCGCGATGGCAACGGAAACATCGTTACCGATAGCAACGGCAAGGTATATGATTGGGGTAACGGCAAATACAACGATTTGGATGCTTCCGGACAGATGCTTGCACGTCCTTATGGCGCAAACACCAACTTGATTAACTCTCTCTACATCGAATCGAATAAACATATCGACAACTCATTGAATGCCGATGGTTATGTGGATGTCTCATTCCTTAAAGACTTCAAATTCACCTTCAAGGCCGGTACTTCGGTGTGGGAAAGTAAGTACACATATCAGAACAACCCTTACTACGGCTATTACAGCGACGGCGGCGGTGTTTTGACCAAACAGCAGAACCGGACAACGACTCTGAACATGCAGGAGTTGTTAAACTGGAGCCATAGTTACGGCAAGAACAATCTGACGGCGTTGATCGGTCATGAGAATTATACTTATCGTTACGAGACGCTGCAAGCTTCCAAGCGCGGAGCAACAGACTACTTCGGTAATCAAGAACTGAACGGTTATTTGACCTATCCCGATGCTCCCTCTTCTTACGCAACCGACTACAATACGGAGGGCTACTTTTTCCGCGCAACTTACGATTATGACACCCGCTACTTTGCGCAGGCTTCATTCCGTCGCGATGCTTCCTCTCGCTTCCATCCGGACAACCGTTGGGGTAATTTCTGGTCGCTCGGCGGTGCTTGGCTGTTGAGCAAGGAAGATTGGTTCAATATTGCCAACGTGAACTCCTTGAAGTTGAAGGCCTCTTACGGAGAGCAGGGAAATGATAAAATCGGTAACTACCGTTACATGGATCTCTACAAAATCAGTAACGTGGACGGACAGCTCTCTCTGACCCTCTATCAGAAAGGCAACAAAGACATCACTTGGGAGACCGGTCGCAACTTCAACGTCGGCGTCGAGTGGGAGATGTACCGCGGTCGCTTGAGTGGTGGCGTAGACTACTATAACCGCACCACCAATGATATGCTCTTGTGGTTTAGCACGCCGAGCTCTTTGGGTTACGATGGCTATTACAAGAACGTCGGCGATATGCGAAACCGTGGTGTCGAAGTCACATTGGCGGGGACACCCATCCGCACACGTCATATCGACTGGAGTTTGAATTTTAACTTGACTTACAACAATCAGTCCGTTACTTATTTGCCCGACGAGAACAAAACCACAATGGTGGACGGTTATAAGGGCTTCATCAATGGTACCTATTATTATGTAGGTGAAGATTTGCCGCTCAATAGCTGGTACATTGCTAAGTATGCCGGCGTTTCTGCTGATGGACGTTCGCAGTGGTATTACACCGACAGCGAGGGCAAACAGCAGGTAACGACCAATTATGAAAACGCCACTAAATATATCATCAAAGCCGAGCAGCCTGTCTACGGTGGATTCGGTTCGGCGTTGAATCTCTATGGCGTGGACATCAACGTTCAATTTACCTACCAGTTGGGCGGAAAAGGTCTTGACACAGAGTATGCGCGCTTGATGACCAATCCCGTGGTCAGCCAGACCGGTTATGCCATCCACAAAGATATGTTGAACGCTTGGTCAGCCGAAAATACAGACTCAAATATTCCTCGTTGGCAATTCGGGGACGAGAATGCCGGTGCTATCTCAGATCGCTTCTTGATCAAGAATAGTTATTTAGCTTTGCAGAATGTACAGGTCGGCTATACGTTGCCGCAACGCCTTTATAGCGCAATCGGCATCAGCAAGCTGCGTCTTTACGCCAGCGGCGACAATATTTATTTGTGGTCGAAGCGCAAAGGCTACGACCCGCGTATCTCAGCCGGCTATGGCGTTTACTCGCCGATGCGTACCATTTCGGGCGGTATCAACATTCAGTTCTAACAATCATATAGGAAACAATGAAAAAGCAATTATATAAGACATTCGCATTTGTTCTGATGACTACTGGCTCGTTGACTGCTTGTATCGACGAGACGTTGCCGGAATCAGGCTATTTGGCTTACGAACAGATTGAAGGTTTGACGTCTACGCAAGCCGGCTACGCTCGCGCCATTGCCGGTTATCTCGGACAGCCAGAATCTTGCTACGACACAGAATATGACATCGGCTATCCCGGTCTCGGTCTGATTCGTGACCTTTATTGCGAAGACTTGAGCACTAATTCTCTTGGCTACGAGTATTTCTACTATTGGGCTGCCAATAGCTACCTCGGCTCTGATTATCCGACCGCATTCCTACCGTGGAAGTATTATTATAAGTGGATCGCCAACACGTCGAATATTTTGCGCGGAACGGAGAACGATGACAACAAAGCATACTTTGGTATCGCACATTTCTACCGTGCATGGGCTTATTTCGATTTAGCACGTCTGTATGAGTATCGTAACACCGGCATTGCTTCTCTCGATCAGGCAGCCGCTGCCAACGGTATCTATGGGTTGACGGTGCCGATTCTTTCGGATGAACCGACCGACGCGGAGGCTTTCAATACCCCGCGTGTGAAATATTACACGATGTATCGCTTCCTACTCGACGAATTAGAGGCAGCGGAGCGGGAATTGGCTGACTACACTCGTTCAGCTAAAAATATGCCGAACATTGCCGTAGTCTATGGTTTGAAGGCGCGTGTCTATTTGGAAATGGCAACTCGCTACGAATTTGCTCCTGAAGACTTGACCGAGACGCTTCAGTCCGGCGTCGATTTGGGTTTCACTACCCAAGAGGAGGCGTATGCTTTGGCAGCCGAATATGCACGCAAAGCCATCAACGAGAGCGGTGCTACGCCGCTCAGCGAGTCTGAATGGTATGGTGGCAGCAATTACACCGATGGCTTCAACAACGTCAACACCAACGCTTGGATGTTGGGTATCATCATCAACAAGGAGCTCTTGAGTGCCTCCTCATGGCGTAACTTTATCGGGTACATTTCTCCCGAACAATGCTTTGGTGTAGCGGGCATTTCCTACAACGAAGACGCTAAAAAATACGTCAACACGTACGGAGCGCAGCGTTTGATCAGCACCCGACTCTATGACAAGATCAGTGACAAAGACTGGCGTAAACAGACGTGGATCGCTCCTGAAGACGCGGGTTTGGCGCCCGGCACGAAATATAAGACGATTGCCGACGATGATCACTTTGTCCAGATTCCTGCCTACAGCGGATTGAAATTCCGCCCCAAGGAGGGCAATAAGACCGACTTCAGTGTCGGCGCAGCAGCAGACTATCCGTTGATGCGTGTCGAGGAGATGTACTTCATCGAAGCCGAAGCTAAGGCGGGCAGTGAAGGCGTCGAGGCGGGTATGGCTGTCCTTTCGAGCTTCTTGAACACGTATCGTTATCGTGACAACGGCTACACGACTACCGCTTCGAATATCGAGCAATTCCGTGAGGAGTTGATGGTTCAGAAACGTATCGAGTTCTGGGGCGAGGGTTTGATATTCTGGGACTACAAGCGTCTCTTGATGAACGTGACGCGCGGCTATAGTGGTACTAATTTCCCCACATACTACCGTTTGAACTCGGTTGTTGGATATTATGTAGCGCCGTGGTTCAATGCCTTCATCCCGCAAAGCGAGTATGAGAAAAACTCTGCGATGTTGCCCAATCCCGATCCGTCGGCTACCATTTCTGCATGGGAAGAGAATTGATCACATCGTCTTCGTTCAAACACATTATTATAATACATAAAAGAAAGTTATGAAAACAAGAGATATGATTTGGGGGCTTGGCGGCGTGTTGGGCGCGTGCTTGCTCTGCACCGCCTGCGATGATGACGACAACGCATGGCAACCCGGCCCGGTGGTCGGTGACGGTCATCAGAACATCGTCTATTTCGTGGGTTCTGCCCCTTCGACCACTGAATTGAGAACAGATGTTACGACAGACTATGCCATCACAGTGGCTCGTATGGATTCCACAGAGGCGATCTCTGTGCCTCTCGTCGCACAAGGTAGCGATGCTTTCGAAGTCCCGGAGACCATCGAATTTCCCGCAGGCGTAGGGACGACACAGTTCAACGTCCACTTCAAAGGAGCCCCCAAAAGTGGTACCTTCAGCTTGGCGTTGAGCATCGAAGACATTCGTTATAACAATCCCTACACTTCCCTCACGACACAGCTCGAATTTTCGCAGGATGTAGCCAAATGGGTGCTTGTCGCCTCTAACGTACGCTTCTCGGAATACTATGGACAGATGGCCTCTTTCGAATGCGATCTCTATCAGCGCGAGGGAGAAAACATCTATCGTTTTGTTGACTTCGGTGAGGGTTATGATCTCACATTCGTGGCAGATTCGATTCCAGCTACCGACGAGAATGCATATTTCGGTAATTACATTCATCCGACGGGTGGTTACACCGGATCTTTCTATGGAAGCGATGCATGGTACTTTGCCTCAGAACCGGACGCTGCGTATAATATAAAGTTGCGCAATGCCGAAGGTCGCTCCATTGACTATTCTGTTTTGTATCTGAATACCTCGTACACAACCATTAGTTTCGATACTAAATCCGGTTGGATCAATGGCTATTTCTATCAGTACGATGCAGATTATGTTTTCGAGACCTCTTATTATGCTTTCCTTTATTTCGAATGGGATGACCCTGCAGAGTAATAGCAAATCATGAATTAAAGTAACTATGGAAAGAATATCAAACATTCGCACCTACGCTGCCGTCGGATTCATGGCGGTCTCAGCGTTGACACTCTGCACGGCGTGTGACAATGACGATGATGTTGTCAAGGAGCAATTAGCCTCGCCGGAGATCACATTGGTCGATTCCACCGCCACAAGTCTGACTTTCTCGTGGAGCTCGGTAGATCTGGCATACCAATACGAATATGAACTTCGTGATAGTCGCGAGGTGCTGGTCGAAGGCAATTTGACTGACAAAAACAGCGTAACGATCGAGGGATTGAACCCTGAAACCGAATATACACTCAGTGTGGTAGCTTACGCACAAGATGTTCGTTACTACTTAGCTTCGGAGGCTGCTACCCTCAGTGCCAAGACCGATGTCGCACCGATTGTCGCTTCCGAACTCTGGCGTGCCGAAGGAACCTTCACGAGTACCGATCTCGGTGACTCTTGGACGGCTACCCTCGTGGCATACGACGACAATCACTACGAATTGCTCTCTTGGTACGGCGTAGAAGGTTACAACTTACAATTCTACGTGACGGCAGACGGTGGGCTCGATTTGTCGAATTACGAGAGCTCTTACGGCTACTATTACGTTCCCACGGGACGTAGCGATTACGAGCAAGCCGCACTCTACGTCGCTGACGGCTACTCCGGCTTTAGCGGTGACGAGACGAAGGGAAATATCTATGTTTGGGATTACCTCGCAGCCGGTGGTTATGATCAGTTTACGTGGGGCACCACCAACGAACCTGAAACGCCCGGTGATACCGATCGTACAGCCCTCTGGAGTGCTGATGGAACGTACACTTGTGCCGTTTTAGCCACGTCTTGGAAGGCTACACTCACTGCTTACAGCGACGGCAGCTACACCCTCGCATCGTGGTTCGGCGTAGAAGGTTATGACTTCACTTTCTCCCTGACTGCCGATTCTGTATTGACCGCCAACTATTCGTTGGACGAGTTCCAATATTATTGTGTGCCAACCGGTCGTACCGATTATCCGACAGCTTATCTCTACTTCGAGAACCAGTGCTCACGTTTTACAGGCGATGCAACGCAGGGCGTGTTCTTCCTCTATGACTATCTGACACAAGGAGGCTACGACACGTTTACTTGGAGTGCTTCGGCATCCTCGAACACCTCTTCATTGACTTTAGCCTCCCTTGTAGGTAGCTATTCAGAGCATACCACCGGCTATTGGAACGCCACATGCGACTATACGTGCGACGTAACCCTCGCCATCGAAGACGAAGCTACGCAGAGCGTTAGCCTCAACGGATTCTCCGGTTCAGCCACACCGTTGGTTGGTACAGTCGATTTGGAGGCACGCACCATCACCTTCGCGCCGAATCAGGATTTTGCCTCTTACTATCTCTTCTCAGCTGAAGCAGATCAGTACACCTCTGTTATCGCCACGATTGCAGATGACGGCACCATCACGCTCAAAGATTGGGGCGCTTGGTATCCTTGGCAGGGCGTTTACTACACGTATGCCTATGGCATGGTTTCTGTCTTGACAAAACAATGAGAAAAATTGAGTGAATGGTCTCCGATGAGATCATTCACTCATCCCTTTTCGCCATAAAACACCCCTTTTCGCCTAACTATTATAACCACACCTTATAGAACTATTGAGATCCTAACTCTTGACTGAAAAAAGAAACATTTGTTGCTTCTGATTCGATCATTCTATATAAGTTTAACTCCTTAATATTACAGTAAAAATGAGCAAGAAAATTCCGATTTTTTTGACCGCTCTACTCTTGTTGCTGTCGCCTGCACATCGGGCAGTTGCCGACACGGTAGAGAATCAGGTCTTGGTCGAATTTGCTTCGGGTGAAGTCATTACCTTCGCCATCGAACAAGCGCCCAAGATCACCTACACGGAACAAGACGTTACCGTGACGTATGCTGGGGACACCCTCACGTATGCGATGTCCGCCATCAAAAAACTCACCTTAGGTGATGCTTCCGCCTCCGGTATCGAAGGCATTGTCTCGTCCCGTCCTTTGGGTACGATCACGTGTACCGATGGTGCCTTCCACTTCGCCGGATTCCCGCAAGGCAGTCTGGTGCGCCTTTTCAACCTGAACGGGCAGCTCGTACAGAGCTACACGCTCAACGGCGAGGAAACCAACGACGCCTCCATTTCGGCATTGTCTGCCGGCACTTATGTTTTAACAGTCAAGGGTATTACTTATAAATTCAACAAACGATGAAAAAAATATTTTCTGTATTGGCAGCTTGCCTGCTGACCATTGCCGCCTCCGCTCAAACCATGAACGTACACCTCAAAGACGGTAGCACAGTCTCTTATACCTCCACAGACGTTGATTACGTCGACTTCACTGCTGCCGATCCTACGGCATTGGGTGCAGAGTGGAAATTGATCGCTTCCGATGTGCAGTTCACCGAGTATTATAATAGCCTTCCGGGCTTTACAGCCGACCTCTATTGTAACGCCGATAGCACAGAATATTGCTTCCGTAACTTCGCTACGGGCTACAACCTCTACTTCACCGTGACTCCCGTCGAGGGCACTAACAGCTATTTAGGAAATTATATCTATCCCGTAGGTGGCTCAACTTATGGAGACTATTCCTATTTCGGTCCAGATACGTGGAATAGTAGCTTCCCGCTGTATTGGCAGAATTGGGAGGGGCATTATGCAGACGGTTCTGCTGTCTATACCAACACCACTTATACGACCATCAATTTCGATGATAAGTACGGTTGGTTGTGTCTCTATATACAATCTTATACAGATGCCGGCGAATACGAGAAAGAGATTTGGGCTTATCTGCAATTTAGCTGGAAATAATTGCGATTATCGCTTAAATAACAATCACGGCTCGACTGCGAAACGTTTGCAGTCGAGCCGTGATCTTTTTGTGTCGATAGCGAAGCCTTTTATTGCACCACCACTTTGCGGCGATCAATGATGTAAATGCCGCGTGGCAACTGATAGCCTACGGGGGTATTCTGACGCTGCTGAACGCCGATCAGTCGTCCGGTCAGATCGTAGATTTCTACCTGATCCGAAGCATGGTCGATGCGAACATCCTCGATGCCGGTAGCGGCAAGCACATTGACAGCTACTCGGTTTTGTACGCCTGCATTTATCGACGGCATTGCGTAGTTACCGCTCTTCAGATAAGAGACCTTGCCGTAGTATGTGGTCTGTGCATTCAGATTCTGCAATGTACCGGAGATGTAGATCGTATCGGTCGCTCCGGCAGCCACCTCGCATTCCTGTTCGAAGGTCAACAACGCTGTTTGTGCCGTCGTCGTGCGGAAGAACTGAACACGGAATGTGCCGACATATCTGTCGCCGGTATTCTTCACCACGGCGGCAATGGTCAATTCCGTACCCAATTCGCGTGTAGATTCAGAAGTGATCCACGGCGTGCTCAAAAGCGTGAATGCAGCATTGGTGGTCAGATCTTCCTGCACCTCGAAGGTGGTGCGGCTGGTAGCGATCGTTACCATTGATGTGCTGACGTTCTGATGAGCATATTGCAAACTTGCGCCCCATGTTCCCGACATACTCAATGTGCAGTCGAAGGAGAGCTGCTTGGTCTCGCCCGCCTTCAGCGTTGTGGGAAGGCTCTGCGTGATCTTCTCGCTCACCTCGTCCGGATTGGTCAGTGCGAGGGCAAAGCTACCTACCACCGTTTCTGTGCCGGTGTTGGTTACATCCACGGTGATTGTCGTGGCGGTATTAGCGCTCACTGTATTGTTCTCGAAGCTCCAGTTGGCTGCTGTCAGCGGCTGATCGGTGCTCTTGCTGATGGTAACGCTTGTGCCGCTCACCGTCATATCCAAATAGCTATGTGCCGAAGCCGTATAACGCAACGTCGCAATGCTGTCGTTGTCCGATGGGTGATAATAAGTATAAATACGATAGGAGCCTTCTGCCAAATCGGAGGGCAGGGTGATCTGCCCACTGATGTTCGAGCCAATGATGCTTGTTCCCGATGCAGCAATGGTCAGCGTACCCAACGGACACAATATGCGGTTGGCGTCGTCGGCTGGGTTCTGAGTCTCGGAATCGGTTGGCACAATCATAGCGCCTACAGCACCGTTCACGGCGAACGGAGAGTAATTAAACAAGCTCTTCAATACCAAATTGACGCGACCGCCTAAAGTGGTCTTCTTGGTCGAGCTGGTGATGCTCTCGCCGGCAATGGGGGCGAAGTAGCGACCGTAATGCTGTTGCGGCGTTAGCTGCAACACGGCAGACTGTTCCGAACTGTAGCCGTTGGATGCTGTCGCACCTGTGCCAACTCCCAACGGATTGAGAATGCAGACATCATAGTAGCCATTATATTGTCCCGACCAGCCCCAGTTGACGTGATAATAGCCTTCACTGCTATAGCCGTCCAAAATGAAAGCGTGTCCACCTGTCGAGGCAAGACCGGAGTAGAGGATCGGGCGATTCTCTTGGAGCTCGTTATAGAGCAGCGCGTTCCACTCATCGTAGCTATAGTAGCTGCGATACTGGAGCGTTGTCAGCTCATTGTAGCCGAAGTAGTCGATCAGCGCCTTCAGATAATAAGGAGCCGTCGAACCACTCTGATCAGCCGCATACGACATATTTAGTGCCACGCCGCAATGAAAACTCAGCTTAGCTACCTCATCGCGTTGTGCTTGGGTCTCGGAGCCGGTATATTGTTCCAACATCAGATCCCAATCGTAGGTCTGGTCGGCGAAGTTGACGCTGACGGTATTTCCGGCGGTGGTATAAGAATTGATGCCTTGACCGTGTTCCGGGTACTTGTGGTGGCGCATCACCTGTGCCAATGCTGTTGCCATGCAGCCCGTAGGATATTGATTGGGGCAACGGTTGCTGTACGGATCATTTTGATCCCACTGAATATTATTCAGCGGCGCGATGGGGGCGTAGGAGGGCGCTTCAGCCGACAGTGCCGCTTCGGGGTGTGCCTCCACGTAGGTCACAGATTCAGCCAAGTGGGTCAGCCAGCTTTCCAAGTTGTCCGGTAGTGCCTCGTCCGAGAAAGTCTGGTCGTCGGAATAACCCAAGATCGGGCGCATCAAATCTGTGCCTGAGACGATGACGAAACCGCCCTCCTCACGATTGAAGATATAATACGGAGCGTCCGCCGTCGCGCGGGTTTCGCCCATCAGCCGACTGAGACGAACACTGTGAAATGGGGTGAGGCGGAATGCAGCGGCGCGTTGCTCCTTGCGTGACAAGAAGTTTTGTGCCAAGGTCTCAGCCTCGGAGGCACTGCGGGGCAGCGCTTCGGCGGTAGTGGCCATGCTGCCACCCACCAAGAGGAGTCCCAAGAGGTGCGTGCGGTGTTCCCGTAGAAATGTGTAGACGTTGTTTAGCATATACAAATTTGTAGATAGTTTGCGCAAATATACTCACTTTACACCAATTATTATGCACCTCAAGTCGTTTTGCCGAAACTTTGCATCGGGATAGGGCTAAATAGTGCATAGAGAAGGAGTTCCGCGTAGAAATTTGTCAGCCGAATCGTTTTTCATCTTCTCCCTTTTGTGTGGCGCATTGCTCACGCTCATGATGATATCTATTCCTCGCAAACCTCACTCTCGTTGTCTCTTTACGCTCATTCCGCGGCGAAATGCGAACTTCGTGCGCTCCGTGTGGCTCTACTTCGTTGCAACGCTAAGGGAAATAAAAACAGCAAGGCAAACTGCTCGAATAGCTCGTTTGCCTTGCTGTTTATTTGAGTGCGAGGATTGAGTTGGATCAATCCTCACACATTATATTTATTGCGTAGTGCAATGCCGTTATTAGAATCTGCGACGATCGCCACGCTCACCGCGATCTCCACGGTTGCCCATAGGACGCTCGCCACGCTCACCGCGGTCGCGGAAAGGACGTTCGGGACGCTCGCCACGCGGAGCACGTTCGGGGCGTTCCTCGTAACCTTCCGGCTTCGGCTTCAACGCCTTCATAGAGAGACGGTACTTGCCGGTCTTCTTGTCGATCTCGACGAGCTTCACGGTCAGGATGTCGCCCTCCTTGATACCGGTCTCTTCCATCGTTTCGAAACGACGCCAGTCGATCTCAGAGATGTGGAGCAAACCGTCCTTGCCGGGCATGAATTCAACGAATGCACCGAACGACTGGATATTCTTAACCGGACCGGTGTAGATTTCGCCCTCTTCGGGGATTGCGACGATGGCGCGAATCTTGGCAACAGCTGCGTCGATCGAAGGACGATCGACAGCCGAAACAGCCACGTGACCCTTGCCGTCCGACTCTTCGATCGTAACGGTAGCGCCGGTCTCCTCTTGGATGCCCTGAATGATCTTACCGCCGGGGCCAATGACAGCACCGATGAACTCCTTGTCAATGTCGAAGGCGGTCATGCGCGGAGCGTGATCCTTGAGGTCTGCACGATACTCGGGCTGTGCTTCGAGCATCTTGCCCAGGATGTGTGCGCGGCCTTCCTTGGCCTGGAGCAGGGCCTTCTCGAGAATCTCGTAAGAGAGGCCGTTGCACTTGATATCCATCTGCGTGGCGGTGATACCCTTCTCGGTACCCGTCACCTTGAAGTCCATATCGCCGAGGTGGTCCTCGTCGCCGAGGATGTCGGAGAGGACTGCGTACTTGTCAGAGTCTTCGTCCTTGATCAGACCCATGGCGATACCCGAAACGGGACGCGTCATCGGGATACCGGCGTCGCGCATAGCCAAGGTGCTACCGCAGACGGTGGCCATAGAAGAGGAGCCGTTAGACTCGAGGATGTCCGATACGACACGCACCGTGTAGGGGAAGTCGGCCGGAATCATGCCCTTGACGGCACGCCAAGCCAAGTGGCCGTGGCCAATCTCACGACGGCCTACGCCGCGCTGAGCCTTGGCTTCGCCCGTCGAGAAGGGGGGAAAGTTGTAGTGGAGGAGGAAGCGGTCGTAACCCTGACGGAGCGCGTCATCGACCATCTTCTCGTCGAGTTTCGTGCCGAGCGTACAGGTGACGAGGGCCTGAGTTTCACCGCGTGTGAAGACGGCTGAACCGTGAGGACCCGGAACGTAGTCCGGCTCAATCCAGATGGGGCGGACGTCGGTCGTCTTACGGCCGTCGAGGCGCTTGCCTTCGTCGAGGATGCAGCGGCGCATGGCTTCGCGTTCTACGTCGTGGTAGTAGCGCTTAATCATGCCTACGTACTCCTCGTCTTCCTTTTTCTCGTCGTCGAGGGCGTCGATGTAGCCCTGGCATACAGCCTCGAAGGCCTCTTCGCGCTCGTGCTTATTCTTATTGCCGCTCTGTGCGATGGCGTAAGCAGCGTCGTAGCACTTAGCCTTGACGTCGGCGCGCAGCTCTTCGTCGTTCACCTCGTGGCAGTATTCCATGATCGGTTTGCCGACGGCTTCCATCAACTCCTTCTGCACGCGGCAGTGGTCCTTAATGGCGTCGTGAGCAGCCTTGAGGGCGCCGAGGAGGTCGTATTCAGAGACCTCGTTCATCTCGCCTTCGACCATCATGATGTTCTCTTCGGTGGCACCGACCATGAGGTCCATGTCGGCCTGCTTCATCTGCTCGAACGTCGGGTCGATGACGAACTCGCCGTTGATGCGGACTACGCGAACCTCCGAGATGGGGCCTTCAAACGGGATGCCGGAAACGGCCATGGCTGCCGAAGCGGCCAGACCGGCCAAGGCGTCGGGCTGGTTTTCCTTGTCGGAGGAATATAAGGTGACGTTGACAAACGTCTCAGCGTGATAGTTCGAGGGGAACAGGGGACGCAAGGCACGGTCAATCAAGCGTGAGGTCAGGATTTCATAGTCGGAAGATTTGCCTTCGCGTTTGGTGAAACCGCCGGGGAAACGGCCGGCAGAAGCGTATTTCTCTTTGTACTCGACTGTGAGGGGCATAAAGTCTGTGCCCGGGGTTACATCGCGTGATGTACATACTGTGGCGAGCAACATCGTGCCGCCCATTCTCAATTCAACGGCTCCGTCGGCTTGCTTCGCCACTTTGCCGGTCTCCAAAGTAATCGTGCGCCCATCGCTCAGGGTGATCGTTTTCTTGATTGGATTGATCAATGAATTTACCATGTTTATTATATTATTTCACTCTTAAAATCGCGCAAATATACAAATATTATTTCAGCGCGTCCGAAGCGCCCACTCTCTTTTTGCCAAAAAACACTTAATTTTTACACGATTACGCGGTGAAATGTGATATTTATGGCTATATTTGCGCTCAATTATTGCACTATGAAAGATAACAATCTGATATACATATCGTCCGCAGTGTTGGCTCTACTCTGTAGCTGCCAATCGGATCGGTCACGTCAAGTGACCATCTCCGGCGTCGTGAATGATGCTGAAGGTACGGAGTTGATTTTGGAACACTTGGGTAGCGGTCGTCCTACGGCGCTCGATACGGTGAAGTTGGCGGCTGACGGCAAATTCTCGTTTACCGCCACACGCGAAGCCGGACCGGACTTCTTCAATCTCCGTTTAGGCGATCAGATGATTTCTTTGGTCACAGACACCTTGGGAACTCCGCTGCATATCACGACCAACGGCGCCCGCTTTGCTACGGACTACGTTGTGGAGGGTTCGGATCAAAATATGCGCCTGAAGGAGGCTGCACAGGAGGTAAGTCGCCTGCGCCGTCAGATAGCGGACGTTGCCGCCGCCTACAATCGTCAAGATGTGGATGCCGAGACATTCCGTGATTCGGTTTACAACGTGGTGGATCGTTACAAGAAGCAAGCACTCACTACATATATATATGTGAATCCCACGGATCCGGTGGCGTATTATTTGCTCTTCCAAACAGTGGGTGGTGTTGCGCTTTTTGATCCCTATAACACGGACGACAATCGCGCCTATGGAGCGATTGCCACCGGGTGGAAATACAACTACAGCGCTTCGCCCCGTTGTACCCATCTCGAAAAGTTGACGATGGAGGGACGTGCCGCACGTCTCCAAGCCGCGCGTCAGGCGCAGGTGGCAGACAGTCTGGTGCAGAGCAAGGTTTCGGAACGTAACTATTTCGACCTCACGTTGCCCAACAACCTCGATCAGCAGATCAGCTTGTCGTCGCTCGTGGATGCCGGCAAAGTGGTTGTGTTGGACTTCACCGCCTACAGTTTGCCCGCTTCGGTGGGGCACAACATGAAGTTGGCAGAATTGTATCGTCAGTATGGCAGCGACGGCTTGGCGATCTATCAGATTTGTTTGGATCAGGACGTTAATTTCTGGAAGACGAGCGCCGACAATGTTTCTTGGACGGTAGTACGTGATCCGGAAGTGCGCTTTAACAACGGACAGGTGTATTCTTATCCGGCGTCACTCTACAACGTGCAGCAGTTGCCGATGTCGTACATCTTCAACCGCGCCGGCGAGATCGCTTCGCGTGCCGATGATGATGCCGCGTTGGAGAGTGCCGTGCGTAAACAGTTCTGACAAAAAGCGTACGAACGATACAACAAAAATAAAATTCAAACGTTAATATAGAAACGTCCCGCAGCACTCCTAATGCTGCGGGGCGTCCCTAAAATCGGGCAGCCAAGGCTTCCCCTCAGATGGAGGAAACCGAGAGCCTTGATAAACATTATTTAGAGTTATACACTGAAAATATTCCGGACGAGATAATCCGGGATAGTTTTTTTCGTTTTGTAGCGGTCGCCTCGCAGGACGGTCGCCACAGAGCGCTCGACACGACGATTCCCGAACGCCGTGCACGGGGTATTGGTAATGAATAAACTATTTAATCTAAAAAATATCACTATGGCAGTAAGTTACATGTCAGAGGATGGATATAAGAAGATCCTCGAAGAAATCAACTATCTGGAAAGCGTAGAACGTCCGAAGGTGTCGGCACAAATCGCCGAAGCTCGCGACAAGGGAGATCTGTCGGAAAACGCCGAGTATGACGCCGCTAAGGAGGCGCAGGGAATGCTCGAAATGCGCATCGCCAAACTGAAAGATCAGGTGGCTAACGCACGAATCATTGACGAATCTAAATTGCAGACAGACTCTATTCAGATCATGAGCAAGGTGCACCTCAAGAATACCAAGACACAGCAGGAGATGAATTACGTCATCGTCGCTGAGAGCGAAGCTAACTTGCGCGAGGGCAAAGTCTCGATCAAAACACCGATCGCTAAAGCTCTGTTGGGCAAGAAAGTGGGTGACGTGGTAGAAATCAAAGTGCCGGCAGGCTTGCTCTCTTTGGAGATCTTGAATATCTCGATTTGATAGGTACAACCGAATTGTATCAAACGTTTTACATATATTATATACGCTATGGCAAGTATCTTTTCACGAATCGTAGCAGGTGAGATTCCGAGCTACAAGGTGGCTGAAGATGAGCGCTTCTACGCCTTCTTGGACATCAATCCCGTGGCAAAAGGTCACACGTTGGTCATCCCCAAACAGGAGATAGATTATCTGTTCGATGAGGCCGACGAACTGTTGGCAGCACATATGCTCTTCGCAAAGAAGGTCGCCGCAGCCCTCAAGAAGGCTGTCCCCTGTCTGCGCGTAGGCGTCTGCGTGATGGGTTTGGACGTGCCGCATGCACACATTCATCTGATCCCGATGTCATCCGAAGCCGACATGGATTTCAAGAAAGAACACCTCAAGCTTAGTGCCGAGGAAATGTCTCAGATCGCCGAAGCGGTGCGCAAGGAATTCGAAGCCTAACCGTTCGTGCGGACGGTCGACGCTACAAATAATTAAAACATACAACGCAATGAATAACGACTTTTATAAATACGCGACGAAGCATTTGGGCATGAATGGTAATGCGTTAGATCAATATGCTTCCATTATCTCCAAATCGCAGATGGCCATGCGTGCCGATTACATCAACCCGACGATCATTGAGGAGCGTCCGTTGAATGTGGCTCAGATGGACGTATTCAGCCGCTTAATGATGGATCGCATCATTTTCCTCGGAACAGAGATTAATGACTATTCCGCCAACGTTGTCCAAGCGCAGTTGCTCTATTTGGACAGCGCCGACCCCGGCAAAGATATCTCTATCTACATCAACTCGCCCGGCGGCGTCGTGTACGCCGGATTAGGCATCTACGACACGATGCAGTACATCAAGAGCGATGTGAGCACCATTTGTACCGGTATGGCGGCATCTATGGCGTCGGTCCTCTTGGTGGCAGGCAAGGAGGGAAAGCGTTTCGCTTTGCCCCACAGCCGCGTGATGATTCATCAGCCTATGGGCGGCGCCCAAGGTCAAGCCAGCGACATGGAGATCACGGTCAATGAGATCAAAAAGCTCAAATCGGAGCTCTATACGATCATTTCTAACCACTCGCACCAACCTTTCGAGAAGATCGAGGCAGATTCGGATCGCGACTATTGGATGACGGCTGCCGAAGCCAAAGAGTACGGCATGATTGACAACGTTCTGGTGAGAAATGAATCCAAATAAATTGCATAAATAAGATTATAGATAAATGGCAAAAAATATTGATAGATGTTCTTTCTGCGGACGTTCGCGTAAGGATGTCTCAATACTGATTTCGGGCATTGACGGCTTCATCTGCGAGAGTTGTGCGTCACAGGCAAATTCTATGGTTCAGGAGGCCATGCGCCAGATTCATGCAGACGAGCCCAAGTTCGAGCACGATTTGAAAGATCTGCCGAAGCCGGCTGAGATCAAGGCCTTCTTGGACGGCTACGTGATCGGTCAGGATGAGGCAAAGCGTAATCTCTCTGTAGCGGTCTACAATCATTACAAAAGATTGTTGCAGCCTGACAATAAAGATGATGTGGAGATCGAGAAGAGCAACATCATTATGGTGGGGTCGACCGGAACCGGCAAGACGCTTTTGGCGCGCACCATCGCACGAATGTTGCATGTTCCGTTCGCGATTGTCGATGCTACCGTGCTGACCGAAGCCGGCTATGTCGGCGAGGACATCGAGAGCATTCTGACACGCCTTTTGGAGGCTGCTGACTTCAACGTCGAAGTGGCTGAGCGTGGCATCGTCTTCATCGACGAGATCGATAAGATTGCCCGCAAAAGCGACAATCCGAGCATCACACGCGACGTGAGCGGCGAGGGGGTACAGCAAGGTTTGCTGAAGCTCTTGGAGGGTTCGTTGGTCAATGTGCCACCTCATGGCGGACGCAAGCATCCCGAACAGAAGATGATTGAGGTAGATACCAAGAACATCCTCTTCATTTGCGGCGGTGCTTTTGACGGCATTGAGCGCAAGATCGGACAGCGCCTCAACACCCGTTCGGTCGGTTTCTCGACGAGCGAGGAGCAGAAGGAGGTGGATCGTTCCAATCTCTTGCAATACATTACACCGGCAGATCTCAAATCTTTCGGATTGATTCCGGAGATCATCGGTCGTTTGCCGATATTGACCTACTTGCAGCCGTTGGATGCTCAGGCGCTGCGCCGCATCTTGGTCGAGCCGAAGAATGCAATCATTAAGCAGTACGTTAAGTTGTTCGACATGGATGGCATCAAGCTTACCTTCGACGACGAGGTTTATCAATACATTGTAGACAAAGCCATCGAATACAAGCTCGGCGCCCGCGGTTTGCGTAGTATTGCCGAAAGCATTATGATGGAAGCCATGTATGAGATGCCTTCGCAGAAAAAGAAGTCACTGCACGTCACCCTTGAATACGCCAAGGCAGAACTTGCCAAAGCAAACATGGATCGTCTGCGTATTGAATAAAAATGCCGCAGGTGTGCGACGCATCATAAAAACACAACATGATCAAATTTCGCACTGAAATAGAAAAGGTACTATCGGAACATCCTTTGGATTGCTCCGATAGTATTTTGATTTTAGGCTCTTGCTTTGCGGATCATATCGGGCGTTGGCTTCGAAGCTATTATTTAGACGTCACGTGCAATCCTTTCGGTACCCTCTACAATCCAGAGAGCATTGCCCTGACGCTGCAAAACTTGCTGACCGGACGACGTTATGATCCGGAACGGGACTTGGCTGAAGGCACGTTGGCGTACAGTGAGACGGAAGGTCGCTATTTTAGCTTCGAGCACCACGGCTCTCTCTCCGCCGAGACTCCGGAGGCGTTGTGTGACCTACTGAACAGAACCACCGAAGAGGCGGGTGCTGCATTGGCGCGCAGTCGCCATCTGTGGCTCACGTGGGGCACCGCATGGGTCTACGAACGTTCCGAGAATCATCGTGTGGTAGCCAACTGTCACAAATTCCCACCTGCATGCTTCGAACACCGTCGGCTGGCGGTAGGGGAGATCGTAGAACGGTGGAGTAAGTTACTCGCACGGTTGCCGCATCTGCACGTTGTTTGCACGGTGAGTCCCATCCGTTATGTCAAAGAGACACTGCACGGCAATCAGCTGAGTAAGTCCATCCTCCTCTTAGCTTCGGAGGAGCTTGCGCGTCGGTTCCCCGACCGCGTAGAATATCTACCCATCTACGAACTTTTGATGGACGATCTGCGGGACTATCGTTTTTACGCCGCGGATTTGGTGCATCCTTCCGATGTTGCGGTCGAAGTGGTGCGGCAATACGTCGCCGAAACGCTGCTTTCGCCGCGTTGTCGTAATTACATCGCCGAAGTCACCCCGCTCATTAAAGCGCTCGAACATCGCCCCATTCATCCCGAAAGCGAAGCGTATCACCGTTTTATCGTCCAAAATTCGTTAAAAACTGAAACTCTTAGAGAGAAATACTCTATCTTTACGCTCGGAGAATTATACCAGAAATTTCAAGAGCGACTTTCATCACAACATGGCATATCACTATAATCTCACGCAAATAGCGGAGATCTTGGACACACAGCTGCGCGGCGGCAGATTAGCCAACGCCGCGGCACAACCGGCGGTCACAACACTTCTCACGGATAGTAGATCGCTGACCTTTGCACAGAATACTCTATTCTTTGCCCTTGTAACTCCCAAGGGCGATGGTCATCAATACATCCATCAACTTTACGAGCAAGGGGTGCGAGCCTTCGTCATCAGCCATTCCGCCGAAGACTTTTTCAAGAGTTGTCCGGAGGCATGGTTCTTGGTCGTCAAGGACGCCTTGACCGCCTTGCAGCAACTTGCCGCCTATCACCGCTCGCGTTTTCAGACTCCTGTCGTCGGCATTACGGGCAGCAATGGCAAGACTACGGTCAAAGAATGGCTCTATCAACTCCTACAAGACCGTAGACGCATCGTGCGCTCTCCGCGTAGCTACAACTCGCAGATTGGTGTCCCGTTGTCGGTCTGGCAGTTGGACGATAGCTGCGATTTAGCCCTCATCGAAGCCGGTATCAGCAAGGTGGGGGAGATGTACCGTTTGGAGAAGATCATCTCGCCCACGATCGGTATATTGACCAACATCGGCGATGCACATCAAGAAAACTTCGATTCGCGGATTCAAAAACTGGTGGAGAAGCTCTCCCTGTTCAAGAATAGCGACATCATTATTTATAATGCGGACATTCCCGACATCTCCGAAGCTATGGAGCTGGCGGGGGTCGGCGCACGCTCCATGGCGTGGACGCTCAAGCACGAGGACGCGCAAATCGAAGTGCTCTCTACGCAGGTGATAGGGCAGCAAATGCGCGTGCGTTATTTATTTATGGGGTTGGACGGCGAATTCACCCTTCCGTTCTGCGACGAAGCCGGCTTAGAGAATGCTTTGAACTGTTTAGCGTTGATGCTTTACCTTGCCATTCCGCCGGAGGTAATTCACGCCAAGCTCGCCCAGTTGGAACCTATAGCTATGCGCATGGAGGTGATGGAGGGAAAAAGAGGGTGTCTGCTGATCAACGATGCCTATAACTCCGATCTTACATCGCTCGAAATCGCGTTGGACTTCCAGAAGCGTCGCGGCTCGGAAGCGTTACGTAGCAGCGTCATTTTGACGGACATCGACGAGAGCGGTCTCGTACCCGGCGTGTTGTGCCAGCGAGTGGCAGATCTGTGTCGTTTGTACGGCTTGTATCGCTTTGTCGGCGTCGGACCGAAGATGTCAACTTATCGAACCCTTTTCGAAGAGGTTGCTGAGAACGTTTCATTCTATGAGACTACCGAACAACTGATTCAGTCGTCCGAGTTGGCAGAGATGTCGCGCGAATTCATTTTGCTCAAAGGGGCGCGCCGCTTCCGGTTGGAGCAAGTAGGCTCCCTCTTGCAGCTGCGTCGACATGAAACGATCTTGGAGGTCAACCTTGATGCCATCGTCCACAACTTGGAATGTTATCGAGCACAGCTCAAGCCTGAGACGAAAATTGTCTGCATGGTCAAGGCTTTCGGTTATGGCAACGGCTCGTATGAATTGGCAAAGACCTTGCAAGACTGTCACGTCGACTATTTGGCTGTCGCCGTCGCTGACGAGGGGGCTGAACTCCGTAGGCAAGGCATCCACCTTCCCATCATGGTTATGAATCCGGAAATGTCGGCGTTCCGCGTCCTCATCGAGAATAGATTGGAGCCAGAGATCTATAGCTTCCGTTTGCTCGAGGCATTTGCACGCGAAGTCGATCGTATGGGAATCACCCGCTATCCCATTCATATCAAGATCGACTCCGGCATGCATCGCTTGGGCTTCCAACCGCACGAGATGGCGACCCTGATCCCCGAGTTGCAGCAATGCAGCGCGGTGCAGGTGGCGAGTGTCTTCTCTCACTTAGCGGGGGCGGACAGCGTAGAATTCGATGCCTTCACAATGGAACAGATCAGCCGTTTCAAGAGCTGCGCGGATGCGATCTCTGCTGCATTTTCGCACAAGATCTTGCATCACATACTCAACTCTGCCGGCATGGAACGCTTCCCGCAATATCAATTTGATATGTGTCGTTTGGGCATTGGACTCTATGGTTTCGAAGCCTCGGACGAACGCTTGGGATTGGCGCCGGTTTCGACCCTCAAGAGCACCATCTTGCAGATCAAAGAGATTGATGCAACCGAGACGGTCGGTTATAGTCGGCGTGGAAAGTTGCAACGCACTTCGCGCATCGCTATGGTGCCTATCGGCTACGCGGACGGCTACGATAGACGTTTAGGCAACGGTCATTCCACCGTGCTCATCGGTGGCAAGCGCTGCCCGACAGTTGGCAACGTCTGCATGGACGTCACTTTTGTAGACGTCACGGATTGTCCCGAAGCATACGAGGGTGAGGAGGTGATCATTTGGGGCGCCGGTATTCCGATGACGGAACTCTCAGATACCTTGGGCACCATCGTTTACGAAGTGATGTCCACCCTTGGCACGCGCGTTAAGCGTGTCTATTATAAAGAGTGAAAACTTTCAAACGAAACGGGGCGGCGAAACATCGCCTCGATCATAAACATACGGAACATGAAACAACGACACACACAACGTACAACTCCCCGGCGTTGGATCGCGCTTGCCGCCTTCGCCGTTTGCATGGGCAGTGGATTGTATGCCCAACAGTCGGAAACGCTCTATTTGTCCGGTCGCGGCGTAGACGACACCCGCACGTGGAACTTTAAATGCTCAGCCGGACAGAATGCTGGACGATGGGGCAAGATTTCGGTGCCTTCGCAGTGGGAATTGCAAGGGTACGGAGATTACACCTACGGCAGATGGTATGTCAACAAAGAAACTCCTAATCCGAGCATGGAGGAGGGTGATTACGAATATTCCTTCAAAGTCCCCGCCTCGTGGAACGGTCAGCGCATCGTCCTTTGGTTTGACGGCGTGATGACAGATACGGACGTCCGCCTCAATGGTCAGTCTGCGGGCGAGCAACATCAAGGCGGATTCTACCGTTTCGGATACGACGTTACCAACCTTATTCAGCCCGGAAAGAAAAATAAATTAGAGGTGCATGTTGCGAAACACTCCTCTAACAAGAGCATCAATGCCGCCGAACGCAAAGCCGACTGGTGGCTTTTTGGTGGCATCTATCGTCCGGTGTGGTTGGAGGCAATGCCTACCACAGCCATCACGCACTTAGCCGTTGATGCGCGTGGCGACGGCACGTTGAATGTAGTGGTCGAGACGGTCGGGGAGACCTCCCGGTGCACTCTTGTCGCGGAAGTCCTACCATTGGAGGGGGGCAACGCCTTGGGATCCGCCACCGCCGCCGTTGGCGATCGACAGGTGACACCTATTGGTCTCACCGCCCTTCAGGGACAGACCGCCCACACAAGCCGTCTCTCCTTTGCTTGTGGCTCCGTACTGCCATGGACGTGCGAGACTCCCAACCGGTACCTTTTGCGGGTGCGTTTGACTGATGCTAATGGTATCACCGTTCACGAACGTACCTCTCGCATCGGTTTTCGTACTATCGAGTTTCGCCCGCACGACGGATTGTACCTCAACGACACTAAATTGATCCTCAAAGGGGTCAACCGCCATAGTTTCTGGCCGGAGGGAGGTCGTACGACCAGCGCCGCACTGAGTGTTGAAGACGTCAAGCTCATCAAAGGCATGAACATGAACGCCGTGCGTTCACACTACCCGCCGGATGAGCACTTCTTGGATGCTTGCGACAGCTTGGGCTTGTTCTATTTGGACGAGTTGGCGGGTTGGCAAAACAATTATGATACACAGGTCGGCGCCCGCTTGCAGGAAGAGATGATTCGTCGCGACGTCAACCATCCTTGTATTTTCTTGTGGAGTAATGGCAACGAAGGGGGCTGGAACACAGAATTGGACGCTCGCTTTGCCGATTATGACCCGCAACACCGTCACGTCGTGCACCCGTGGGCTGACTTTGATGAGCTCGACACCCACCACTATCCGGCGTACTTGACCGGCGTAGGGCGATTCAACAACGGCGGCAATGTCTTTATGCCCACAGAATTTATGCACGCCTTGTACGATCAAGGCGGAGGCGCCGGTCTTGCCGATTTCTGGAATCGTTGGCTCACGTCGCCTCTCTTTGCCGGAGGTTTTATTTGGGCTTTCTGCGACGAAGCGGTTGCCCGCAGTGATAAGGGTGGAATATTGGACAGCGACGGCAGCAACGCCCCCGACGGCATCGTCGGGCCGCACCGCGAGAAGGAGGGCAGTTATTACGCGATCCGCGAGGTATGGAGTCCGATCCAGATCAAGCCGGTGCGTATCACATCCTCTTACGATGGCTCGCTCTATGTCTCTAACGGCTACCTCTTCTCAGACTTGAGCCGTTGCCGCTTGGCGTATCGTCTTCTCTCTTGTCCCTCGCCTATGGTTAGCTGTGATCAGATTCCGCAGTCGGAGGTGAGATACAGCGCTGAGTTGCCCCTGCCGGAGATCCAACCGGGTGAGACGCGTCGTGTGCAGCTCACTCTGCCTGATTTGGAAACAGCAGATGTCTTGGAGATCGCTGCCATCGACTATAAGGGCGATACCGTCACGAATCTCTCCTTCCCCATACATACGCCGGAAGAATACTACAGCATTCAGCAAGCCTTTACCCCTTCGACTCTCCAAATGGAACATCCGGAGGCACGCCGCAGTGATGGCGAGATTGTCCTAAGTAATAGTTCTGCCGAAGTGCGTTTCTCGGACGAAACGGGATATATCACCTTGATGCAGCGCGATGGACGTACTGTGCGCCTGAATAACGGTCCCAAAGCTGTGGGCATGTTGATGCAGTACCGTCCGGAGAAAAGCAGCGTTCGCACAGAGGGTGAGGAGGCGGTTTTTGTTGCCCGTTACCTCGGTGGCGTTGACAGCATTGTTTGGCGGTTGACGCACGACGGTGCATTGACTATGGACGCCGTACTACTCAATCGTGAAAACGGAGGCATTGGACGTGGCGCACAGGGCATCGAAGGCTTTGACGGTGCTTTTATGGATACGCAGGTCTACAACCTTGGTCTTACCTTCAGCTATCCCGAAGAGGATTGCAGCGGTATCACTTGGTTAGGTCGAGGTCCTTACCGTGTTTGGAAGAATCGCATTCCGGGCACCAACTATGGTATTTGGAGCAAGGCAGCCAATAATACCATCACCGGTGAGAGCTCCGGACGACTCAATTACCCGGAGTTCAAAGGCTATCATGCTAACCTCTACTGGGCACGCTTAGAAGGGGTGACAACGCATAACAAGCAAGGCGATACTACTACCGCTCCGCTCACCATCTACACGCAAACGGAGAATCTCTATTTGCGCCTCTTCACTCCCGAAGAGCCTGAGGGTCGTGCCGGCGGCAAGAACACCATGCCGACCTTCCCCGAAGGGGATTTGAGCTTCCTTTTGGACATCCCGGCTATTCAATCATTCAAACCCATCGAACAGCAAGGCCCGCAGTCTCAGCCCGGCAACATTCGTATCAAGAAGGGGGACGACGGTCTGCGCATTCGCACGACATTCGTCTTCTGACCAGAACAATGAAGTTCAGCCGAATTTTATATCTCTGTTTGGCGCTTTTCGCTATAACTCCCGTTCTGTCTCCATTGAGGGGGCAGAACGGGAGCGTTGTAGCGGATAGTTTGCTGCATCGTGCCCTGTTGGACGAAGGTGTCTCCGGTCGGTACGATGGCGATGTAGCGATCTTTCCCCGTGGCGATTTGAAGTTCGACGATCTGTTTCACGTCATCCGACAGGCGCGCCACCACGTACACATCGAATACTTCATCTTTGCCGATGACAGTATTGCGCATGCTCTGCTTGACCTCTTGCGCGCCAAAGCGGCAGAGGGGATCGAAGTACGGCTACTCATTGATGACTTTAAGTCCGTCAGCCGTCACTATGGATTTACAGCCAAGCGCCTCTCTGCGTTACGCGCCGAAGGGATAGACGTCCGGATGTTTGATCCCTTCAAATTCCCCTACGTCAACCATATTGCACGCGATCACCGCAAGATTGTTGTCGTAGATGGACGCATCGGCTACATCGGAGGCTTAAACGTCTCGGACTACTACATCCATGGCGATCCGGAGGGTTACGGCGAGTGGCGTGACACCCATGCGCGCATTGTGGGGCCTGCGGTCGAAGTGTTACAACGCTACTTCCTTCAGAGCTTCACCACCGCCGGTGGAGCCTCTTTTGAGGGTGTCGAATACTATCCCTACACGCTCAGTCCAGCGGATGGAGATACCGTCCCCGTAGACTACTTTCAGTTGCCCCCATCGTTACCGACGCGCGGTATCACCTTCGTAGAACGTTCCAAGGAGCGCAAAGCGGAAATGCGGCGCTCCTTTGTGGCGGCGTTCAACAGCGCACAGCGCAAGATGCTCATCGTCTCGCCTTACTTCATGCCGACGGCGAGCGTTCGTCGTGCCTTGATTCGGGCATTAGATCGTGGGGTTGAGGTGCAAATCCTCCTCTCTGCCGCGTGCGACGAACCGTTGTTGCTCTATGGTAACTACAACTTTGCGCGGCGGTTGATCCATCACGGCGCACAAGTCTACATCTATCAGGGAGGTTTTCATCACAGTAAGATCCTCATGGTCGATGATAGTTATTCTATGGTTGGTTCTGCCAACCTCAACAGCCGCTCGTTGCGGTGGGATTACGAAGCCTCCTGCTTCATTTACAGTTCCGAAGTCACCCGCCGATTAACGGAGATCTTCGAAGACGACCTCACTCGCAGCGTGCCGATGACGGATTCGCTTTACCATTCCTTCTCCCGTCGCAAACGAATCTTGGGAGGCGTTGTCAATCACTTGCTGACGCCGATCCTCTGATGCCGTAGGAGGCTTTTTGTCGTAGGACTCTTTTGTAACTACGTCAAAATGACCTATCTTTGCCGCATTCTGAGCAGAGATCTCTCTGCTACACATTTTCGGAATATAATTATTAAATCATCACATATCTTTTCAATGAAGAAAATAGAAACCAAGAATCTCTGGTTGGTCAACACCGCGTTGACGTGTGCCGGTGGATTGTTGTACCTCAAACTCAAGCAGGCCAGCAAGAACCCCCGCAAAACCAGCGAAAAGACCTTGCGCGATATTCTGAGCTTTGCTAAAGACTCTGTATATGGTCGCGAACATCACTTTGCCGACATCTTGAAGGCGCGTGACGACAAAGAGTTGTACGAACTCTATGAGAAATACGTGACGCCGAACGATTACGAAGATCTCCGTCCCTATGTGGAACGTCACAAGCACGGTGAGGCCAACGTCCTCTTCCCCGGCAAACCTGTGCTCTATGCCACAACGAGCGGCACCACCAGTCAACCCAAATGGATTCCGATCACGCAGACCTATCTGAAGAATGTCTATGGCAAGATGACCAAGGTTTGGCTCTTCAATTTCATCAAAAATCGTCCTCACGTCTTCGAAGGTCCGATTGTCTCCATTGTTGGCAAGCGCATTGAAGGATACGCCCCGGACGGCACCATCTTTGGCTCTGTCTCAGGCGTCACACAGCAGGACGCGCCGCAATTCGTCAAAGACCTCTATACCGCCCCGGCTGAGGTATTCGCTATCGAGGACTATAAGGCTCGCTACTACGCCATCATGCGTATGGGTATTGAACGCAATGTGCACTTGGTGATCACTGCCAATCCCTCGACGATCGTTGAAATGCAGAACAACGTCAATCAATTCTATGACGATTATGTAGACGACATCGAACACGGCACCATGAGCTCGAAGCTGGACATCAAGCCTGAGATCCGTCAGGCATTGGCTCCCTACCTCAAACCCAACCCCGAACGTGCTGCCGAGTTACGTGCGCTGAAGAAGCAGTATGGCACAGTGCTTCCCAAACACTATTGGCCCGATTTGCAGATTCTCACCACGTGGAAGTGTGGCAACACGCGCGTTTACTTGGATAAATTCAAGGACTCCTTCCCTGAGGGTATGTTGCATCAGGAATTTGCCTACTTCTCCAGCGAATGCCGCTTCGGTCTTGTCTTGGACGATACGCTGAATACCGTTCTCTTCCCTCACTACCACTTCTACGAATTTATCGCCGAAGAGGATTTGGGCAAAGAAAATCCCCATTTCTTGCGCCTCCACGAGCTTCAGTCGGGCAAACGCTATTGTCCTTACGTCACGACGTATGCCGGCTTGTATCGTTACAATATGAACGACCTTGTTGAGGCAGGTCCGAGCTTCGAGGGCACTCCTACGGTACACATGATCCAAAAAGTAAACGGTATTGTCACCATGACGGGCGAGAAGCTTCATGAGCGCCAATTTATCGATGCCGTACACGATGCAGAGGTAGAGACCGGCATTCGCACGAAGTTCTTTATCGGTTTTGCTGACCTCGCGACCTCCTCGTACCATTTCTATTACGAGTTTGCTGACGCTGAAATGACGCAGCAAAAGGCCGACGAATTTACAGTCGTTGTGGATCGTTTATTGAAGGAGAAGAATATGGAATATGATGCCAAACGCAAGTCTTTCCGCGTCAAGGATCCTGTGGCGCACATTTTGGTGGCAGATTCCTATGAGAAGTTTAAGGCGCGTTGCATTTCCGAAGGTATGCGCGACGGACAATTCAAGCTCAACCTCCTGCTTCAGGATGAAGGACGTCATGCCAAGTTCAAAGACTTGGTTCGTCCCTAATGTAATACTTTTAGATTATGGTTCAACCCATAGATTTTACCACCTTGCGTGCCGTCGTCTTTGATCTCGACGGCACGCTTTATGATTCTTGGCGTTTGCCTTTGCGCCTCGTTTGCTCTGATCTCGCCCATGCCTTCATGCTGCGTGCCGAACGCCGAGTTCGCAAGCAGTTGGCGGGGCAGTCCTTTACTGACGAGGAGCACTTATACGCCGCCCTTTTTCGAGGCATCGCAGAGCTACGCGGCTGTTCCGTGGAACGGGTGGCAGCATGGTATCGTCAGGGATATATGCCGCAGATGGTGCGCACCCTGCAACGTCACTATCAGGCACGCCCCGATGCAGTAGCCTTGTTGCGTACCTTACAACAACGGGGGCTGACGGTAGCCGTCTTTTCTGACTACGGCGCTGTCGCTGCCAAGCTCGAAGCCTTGCACATTCCCTCCGACCTTCCGAATCGCTTGTTCGAAGCTCCCGCATTAGGCGGTCTGAAGCCTTGTGCTCAGAGTTTCCGTGCTGTGGCGCAGCAGTTGGGTGTGTCGCCTCAAGAGATCTTGATGATCGGCGACCGCGACGATACCGATGGCGCAGGCGCACGATCTTGCGGCATGAAGTTTCTGCAATTAGCTAAAGCCGAGAGCTCCGCTCCCCAACAATGCACATGGGAGCAGTTGTGCCGCATGGTACTGCATGCCGAATGAAAGATAGATACCCATGAATAACATACTGAAAAACACGAAGCGGCTCTTGATGCTCGGATTTTGGAGCGTTTGTGGCTCTCCGGTATATACCGTTGCAGAGTCTCGTCCTGTCGTGCTCGCACCGATGATGCAGTGGCGCGTCGCGGATGAGGAGGAGCAAAATGCAACCTCCCCCACGCTGCGCATTCTGTTTTGGAACGTTGAAAACCTCTTTGATACCCAAGATGATCCCCAGACCAACGATAGCGAGTTCTTGCCGCAGAGCGCGCGACATTGGACCTCTAAACGCTATCGCACCAAATTGCAACACGTAGGCGAAGTGATCGTAGAGAGCGGCGGTTGGCGCGTCACATCGACGGCGCAATGGCAACCGCCGGCGTGCATCGCTTGTGCTGAGGTGGAGAATGAAACGGTCTTGCGCGACCTCCTGCGCCGTACGCCGGTCGGACAGATGGGCTATGTCCCGTTGATTACCCACTCTCCCGATCGCCGAGGCATCAACATTGCCTTCCTCTACCGCCCCATGGCTTTTAGACTGATCGGGTTTGAGTCGTGGCGTCTCGTATTGCCCGGTACGTCGCGTCCGACGCGCGACCTGCTGCACGTTTGGGGCTGTGTGGCGGGCGCCGCCCCTGATACATTAGATTTGATATTCTGCCATCTGCCCAGTCGTTATGGCGGTGCCACCGCTTCGCAGCCGGCGCGCAGTGCGGCACATCGTTGTATGCGGCAACACATAGACTCCCTTACCGCGGTGCGCCGCCAACTCTCTGTGCTCGTCCTTGGCGACATGAATGACTATCCCCACACACCGCAGTTGCAGCAGGAGCTGCGTCTCTTGCCCCCGCCGCTGAAGAAACCTAAATCTCCCGCATCCGGGCTCCCTCTGTTGCGCACCGAGCGGATTCAAGCCGACAGTCTCTACAATCTGATGCTCTTGTTGAACCGCAAAACCATACACTCCGACGTCGCTGTTCCGACTCTACCCACCGCCGGGATTGGGGATATACCGGCTACAGTGGAGGTCTACGGCAGTCACAAATATCAAGGCAAGTGGGGCTTCTTGGATCAATGCTTCGTCACCGGTAGCGTGTTGCGCCGTATTGTCGCTTACGGCGTCTTCTGCCGCCCCATGATGCTGACTGAAGACGCAACCCATTTGGGCGTTCGTCCGTTGCGTTCGTACTACGGCTATCGTTACGAAGGTGGATATAGCGATCACCTTCCCATTATTGTCGACTTACATTAAAAAATAACTATGAAAACATTTAGACTTTTCCTTTCGCTTCTTGCCGCAAGTGCGCTTTGTCCCCTCGGTGCATCCGCGGCTCCGAACGACGGGGCACTGGATGCTCCCTATCGCAATCCGATTCTTTACGCCGATGTCCCTGATATGTCGGTGTGTCGTGTGGGATCATATTATTATATGGTCTCGACCACGATGCATCTGATGCCGGGTGCCCCGGTGATGCGCTCTACCGATTTGCGTCATTGGGAGACGGTCAGCTATCTTTATCCCCGTTTAGAGGATGGCGAACGCTACGATCTCTTGGGTGCATCGACCGCTTATGGGCAAGGGCAATGGGCATCGTCCATACGCTATCATGACGGACGCTTTTATGTGTGGTTTACTGCCAACGGCGCGCCGCATCGCGGATTCATTTTCACTGCCGAACGAGCCGAGGGAGCATGGACATTGCTCAGCCGTCCGCCACATTTTCACGACGGATCGCTCTTTTTCGATGACGATGGGCGCGTCTATCTTTTTCACGGCACCGGTGCATTGACCGAGCTGAAACGAGATCTGAGCGACACCTTGCCGGGCGGTACGAACTGCCGCCTCTTTGAGCGTGATGCCGACGAACAGGGATTACTGGAGGGCAGTTCGGTCGTAAAATATCAGGGGCGCTATTATCTCCTGATGATTTCGATGGATTGGAGCATTCCGGGACGTCTTCGCCGTGAGGTGTGCTACCGAGCTGACAGCATCACGGGGCCGTATGAGAAACGGGTGATCTTGGAAACTCCCTTTGAACGTTACGGCGGGGTTGGACAGGGTTGCATCGTCGATGGCGTCAACGGCGCGTGGTATGCTCTGATTTTCCAAGATCGCGGTGGCATCGGACGTACCCCCTGCTTGATGCCCTGCACATGGAGCGCCGATGGATGGCCTATGTTGGGCGATGCGGCGGGTGGCATCCCCAACGACACAACGGCGCACTATGCCTCGCTGCGAGGTATCTGTGGCTCGGACGATTTCGAGGCGCCGCAGCTCTCCCTCTATTGGCAGTGGAACCACAATCCGATCGACACAGCATGGAGCCTAACGGAACGTCCCGGCGCGTTGCGTCTGCGTACGGCGCGCCTCGTCCCCAATCTCTTTTTAGCTCCCAACACCTTGACACAACGTATGAGCGGACCTACTTGTGTGGGCACTTTGTGTCTCGACTTTTCGGGAATGAAACCGGGCGATGTGGCGGGTTTGGCGGCGTTCAATGGCGACAGCGGACTACTTTCGGTGGTTCGATCCGTGCAGGGAACGTTTTTAGAGATGTCTCAACAGATCTCGGTGTTCAACGATCGGCATGGCATCGAGCGGGTGGATAGTACCCTCATGGAGCGTATCCCGTTGCGGGGCACGCAGGTCTATTTGCGTTGTGCTGCTGATTTTCGCGATGGGGCTGATCGGGCAGATTTCTATTACAGTCTCGACGGTGAGCTGTGGCAGCACATTGGTGGTACAGTGCCTTTGCGCTTCGACTACCGTCGCTTCTTCATGGGTACGCGTTTTGCACTCTACAACTACGCAACTCGGCGAACGGGCGGTTATGTAGACTTCCTAAACTTCACCTACGATTTTGATGCCGCTTGCGAATGAGTTAAAGAGAAGCCGCCCCTCGGAGCTATGGAGCTACGAGGGGCGGCTTGCGTTATAGGGGCGGCTTGCCGATCAGAGCACTTGCTCTACCGGAAGCACGAAGGCGCGAAGTCCAAGCATCGGCTTGTCTAAGTCGAGCTCTTTGAGCGCTTTGAGGATCGGAGCTACGCGGTCGTCTTCGCACATCGCGAGGATAGAACCGTTCAAGCCCGGCCATGCATGGCTGCCGTAATGAGGGTCGCCTTTCTGTGAACCGCGACCTTGCGTCTGCTCCCACATGGTGAAACCGCGTTGCAGGTTGCGACCCAAGAGGTCGATCACCTTCTCCTGATGAGCTTGGTCGTATGAGATGAATATTGCTTTCATTTTAGTTTCTTTTTTTATTTGCGGCGACGCAAGAAGCGACGCTTCTGTTTCTTCCACGACTGGTCGAGGTCGAGCTCACGAGCCCAAGCGCGACGTTCGCTGTTGATGGCGAAGCCTTGGAAAATACAATAAACTGAGGGAACGACGACAAGGGTCATCACTGTTGCGATGGTCAGACCGCCAATGATGGAAATACCCAACGGACGCCACATTTCAGAACCCTGTCCTGTACCAATAGCCATCGGCACCATACCGAGGATGGTAGTCAATGTAGTCATCAACACCGGACGCAGACGGCTCTTCGCCGAGTTCACGACGGCTTGCACGACGCTCTGTCCGCGTTCACGCAACATGTGGATGTAGTCGATCAGCACGATACCGTTCTTCACCACGATACCGATCAACATGATACCACCGAGCAGGGACATGATGTTGAGGTCGACGCCGGTCAGCCACAGTGCCAAGATGATACCGGTGAAGGTGAATGGGATAGATACCAACATGATGATCGTCGGGTCGGACCATGATTCGAACTGAGCTGCCATCACGATGTAGACCAAGAGGATGATCAAGATCGCCAATGTACCGAGGTCGCGGAATGAATCCTGCTGATCCTCGTAAGAACCTGCGACGTCGATATTCACATCGCCACCAAGGAGACCCTCGTCGCGCATATCCTCGATGATTGCCAAACCGGAGTTTACGACGTCACCCAAACTGCTCACGTCCGAGTTGACAACACAGGTCACGGTGTTGATACGCTGACGGTCTTTACGCTCGATGGTCGGCGGGGCAAAGCGTTCTACTACGGTGCCGACGTCTTTGATGCGGACGCGGCTACCATTGGTACCGTAGAGCATGATGTTCTCGATTGCCTCGATGCTCTCGCGATATTCAGGAGCGTAACGTACCACGATGTCATATTCTTCACCATCCTCACGATAATAAGAGGCTGTCGTACCGTTGAAGCGGTTGCGAAGATATCCACCTGCGGTGGTGAGGTTCAAACCATACTTAGCTAACTTCTCGCGATCGAAGTCCACCTGTACTTCCGGCTGATAATCCGGACGACTGATGCGGGCTTCCGATACGCCGGGCAGAGCGAGCATACGAGTCTTCAAAATCTGAGCCAGAGAGTCGGTCTGCGTCATATCGTAGCCGTAGATCTCGAAGTCTGCTGTGGTCTGACCACCCATACCTGTCTGACCACCTTCGGTCACTTGAGCCTTCACGAGTTCGGGATATTTGGCTAAGTCGGCACGCATTTCGTTACCCACGTCGTACATAGACTTCTTCACCTTACGTTCATTCACATTGTAGAGCGAAATGTTAAAGTTAATGATGTACGAACCGTTATCGCTCATGGATGCAAATGTATTGTCAGTGTCCGCCTGTCCGGTAGTGTAGTTGCAAGCACGCATCACCTTCACATCGGGAGTACCGTAACGAGCCATCCAGATGTCGGTCAATTCAGCCGAAATCGCATCGGCACGATCCTGACGGGTACCGATCGGCAACTCCAACTTGACGGAGATACGACCGTTATCGGCAGCGGGGAAGAAGCCTGTACCGATCCAGCCCTTCACAACCGGGATGATCGAAACCACGAAGAAGACAATGATGATCAATACCAACTTCCAACGGTTGCGGACAGCCTTGTCGATCAACTTAGCGTAAGCCACATCGAGCGGATCCAAGAACTTGCGTACCACGAAGTGTGCATACCAGCGGCTGAACCAACTCTCTTTCTTCTTCAGCTTCAGCATCTGCGAGCAGAGCATCGGGGTGAACGAAAGGGCTGAGGTCGTAGACACGGTCATGATGATACACATCATCCAACCCAACTCACGGAACAAGACACCGGACATACCCGACACCATGGTCAAGGGGAAGAACACGGCGATCATGGTCAATGTAGAGGCGATAACGGAGATGGCCACCTCATTGGTACCATGCACGGCAGCCTGCTTCGGCTCGGAACCACGCTCGATGTGGTTCGTGACGTTCTCCAAGACCACAATGGCATCGTCGACGACGTTACCGATGGCGATACTCAAACAAGAGAGTGAAATCATGTTGAGCGACGAGTCGGTCGCCAACAGATAGATGAACGAAGCGATCAAGGACAACGGGATGGTGATGACAATCACAAACACCGCACGCCAGCGACCCAGGAACAAGAACACCACGATGGCCACGAAGAGCATGGCGTACTGGATGGTCTCGCTCAGAGAGTTAATGGTCTGCTTAATGTTGTCCGAAGTGTTCACCACGACACCCAAGTGGACGTCGCTCGGCAGGTTCTTCTGCAGCTTCGGAATCATGGACATCACCTTATCGGAAATCTCCACGGAGTTGGCGCCACTCTGCTTCTGCACAATGATGATGGCACCCTGCTCGCCCGAATAACCCTTCTCATTGTCCTCATTGGTCGTATAAGTAAAGGTCTTTTGGGCACGTTCCTGAACGGTATCGACCACGCGAGCCACGTCGCGCAGGTAAACCGTCTTGTTGTTGGCCGTCGAAACGACGATGTTCTCCATCTCCTTCGGGTCGTCGAACTCGCCTTCAACACGCAGTGAATAGGTGTTGTTACCGATATCGAAGTTACCGCCGGGGACGTTCTTATTCTCAGCACCAATAAGCGACGACAGGCTCTCGATAGTCAGGCCGTAAGCCTCCAACTTATCAGGGTCGCAGTAGACGTAAATCTCACGCT
>CAZGZL010000002.1:0-55257 GCA_964530595.1 uncultured Prevotellaceae bacterium
GGTTTTTAGACGTGTTGATATTATAGACAGATTTTAATTTTTAAAAAGAGAAGTATGGAGTCACACAATACGGAAACTCCCCGATCGAAAGGTCGGGGAGTTTTTTTGATTTCTAATGTCGGTAGTATGGAAAAGATTTCTTGGAAGGGACACGCTTCGATGTTCTCTGCCAACGCGATGTGGGGCTTAATGTCGCCCTTGGCTAAAATGATTATGGTGGGCGGCGCCATTACACCGCTTGTGATGACTAACTTGCGTATCTTGGGCGCAACCGCTTTGTTCTGGTTGGCATCACTCTTCGGACCGCGAGAGCACGTCGCGTGGCGCGATCTGCTCCGTTTGTTGGGCGCGGCACTGTTGGGCATTGTTTTCAATCAGGGGTGCTTCATCTTCGGGGTGCGCCTGACAGCTCCCGGCGATGCATCGATCATCACCACCAGTATGCCGTTGTGGGCGATGTTGCTTGCCGCCTTGATCTTGAAGGAGCCCATCACGGGGCGCAAAGTGGCGGGAATCATTGCCGGCGCCGCCGGCGCTCTATTGCTCATCATGAGCGGTCGCAACAACGCTACGGCACAGATTGCCGGCGGCAACCCGCTGTTGGGCGACCTCTTAGTCTTGGCGGCACAGCTGAGTTATGCGCTGTACATCGTCCTCTATAAAAACTTTGTGCGAAAATACTCCTTAGTGACCATCATGAAATGGATGTTCACCTTCTCTGCGGTGTGTGTCTTGCCCTTCTCTTGGGGTGAACTTACCGCTGCTCGGTGGAGCGAATTAGGGGCAATGCAGTGGAGCGGCGTTGCTTTTATCGTGATCGGTGCCACCTTTATAGGTTATATGCTCATCATCGTTGGACAAAAGAATTTGCGTCCCACCGTTGCGGGAATGTACAACTACATTCAGCCGATTGTAGCGTGCATTGTTGCTATCTGTTGGGGCTTGGATTCCTTCAACCTCCTCAAGGGGTGTGCTGTGCTGCTCATCTTCGGCGGCGTCTACTTGGTGACATCCAGCAAAAGCCGCCGAGAGATGAAAGCGGAACAGAAGCGTACGTCAATCCATGCGTGAGCGATAGTCTTCGTAGCCGTAGGAGCGTAGTACTTCGGCTGTTCCATCGCAATGCAACAGGGCGATGGAGGGATGTGTAATGCCGTTGAAGGTATGCGTCTTGACCGTTGTATAGTGAATCATGTCCTCGAAAACAACGTATTCGCCCACCTCCAACTCGTGGTCGAAGCGCCAGCAACCCATAAAGTCTCCGCTCAGACAACTGTTGCCCCCCAACCGATAAATATGCGCCTCCGTTGGCGCTTGAGCAGCCTCTGCAGGAAGTGATTCTGCGCCGCGCACGGTCGGTTGATAAGGCATTTCCAAACAGTCCGGCATATGACAAGCAAAGCTAACGTTCAGAATAGCTGTGCGGATGCCTCTGTTTTCGACCACATCGACCACTTGTGAGAGTAGCGGTCCTGTCTGCCAAGCAAACGCCGAGCCCGGTTCCAAGATCAGACGCAAATGGGGGTAACGTTGATGTAGCCCTTGGAGCAATCGGATCAGATGTTCCACATCATAGTCACGGCGCGTCATCAAGTGCCCGCCGCCCAAATTGAGCCATTTCAGTTGTCCGAACCAACGACCGAAGCGCGCCTCTAAGTGCTCTAACGTATGCTCTAAAGCGTAGCTGTCTGATTCACAGTGACAGTGGCAATGAAAGCCTTCGATCCCCTCCGGCAACGTTTCGGGCAGCTGCTCTGCCAACAGACCGAAGCGTGACCCGGGGGCGCAGGGATTATACAATTCTGTCTCGATCTCCGAATATTCCGGATTAACACGAATACCGCAGCTGACGACGTGATCAGCGGTGCGCGTCCAAGGGTAAAAACGGGCGTATTGCGTCAGCGAGTTGAATGTAATACAATCGCTGCAACGCACGATGGTAGGAAATTCCCCCTCTGTGTACGCCGGCGAGTAAGTATGTGCGCGGCTCCCAAATTCCTCGTATGCCAAGCGCGCCTCTGAGAGCGAGCTTGCTGTCGTGTGCTGAATGTACTCGCGGAAGATGGGGAACGTCTTCCAGAGGGCAAATGCCTTGAATGCAAGGATGATTTCGGCATCTCCTTCGTGGGCGACGCGCGCTATCAGTTCCAAGTTGCGACGCAACAACGCCTCTTCCAAGACGTAGCACGGCGATGGGAAACGACTATAATCGGTCGGAGTGAGGTAAGATTCTATTTGCATGAGTTTTTATTTTACGGCAAAGATAGCTGATTCTGAGCACGTGACAAAACATCTCCGGTCGCGCGGCGGGACGTTGCCAAGTCGTTTCTCCTTTGTCCCCTCTCGATTTTCGCTTAAATTTACTTATTTTTCTATATTTTTGATGATTTTATATCGAAAATTCATTGTGTACTCTCAAAAATAATACCTTTGCTCACTCGAAAGAGGAGCGTCTACCTCTCTCGGCGAGATGCTGTAGCATCTTTTTTTGTGGAAACCCAAACAATCAATACATAAAATGAAAAGAAAGACAACACCTTCTACCCTTTGGTCTGTAGCCGTATTGTCCTCTATGATCCTTGCTGCATCATGTAGCAAAGACACAGCCTACGACGATTTGGACGACATTGATTTGACGATTCAAGTGGGCTCCGCAGGATTAACTATCCCTGTGGGCGCTACCGATCGAATCTCTCTGACCGAAGCCATGGATCCCTCCACCGTCGATGTTCTCGACACGCTACCGGGGGGCGATTTCGTGATCACACAAGCCGGCAATCTCTCCGCCACGCATTTCGATGTGGCGCCCGTCCCCGTGCAGCTCAATCCGACGATCGCTCCTGCACAGTTCAATTTCAATGCGCAGCTCCCGGCGGGTGACATCCTTACGGCTGTGAACGCCTATTTAGCCGTTTCAGAGATCCGGAGTATCGACCCGCTCTCTCAAATCGCCGGTGTCAGCGGATCGACAGATTTGAATAACATTCATTACGACAATATCTCGTTCGACGACTGTCACTTCGACTTCACGGCGCACAACGTAGACGAAGCGTTGTTGGCATTGCGTAGCGCTTCGCTCGCCACTCCCAAAGAGATTTCTTTCGACCTCACCATGAGTGGATTGCCCGATCGTGCCGACTCGTACAACATCACCCTTAGCAACGTCCTAATCATGCTGCCTCCGTACCTAAACATTGTGGGACAGAGCGCAGGTCGTATAGAGGTGGGCACGCTGAGCCTAACCAAGAGCGCAGGCAGTACAAGCGCTTCGACGCGCCTCACATATCGCATTTCGGGCGTCGATTTCTCTTCCTACGAAGGAGGGGCGCTGTCTGTGGAACAGGGAACGCTCTCCTCGCAGGGCGACATCCAAATCTCGGCGGATGCCGCTATCGACGGACGCTTAAGCCTCTCGACCGACGATTTGAAGTTGGAAGAGGGGACGGTGAAGCTCCGTACGCCGATCGTCATTACCCCCACGGTGAGCGTCGGCGAACTCACGATCACCGATCTTGAGGGGCGGTTCAATCCCACCATCGATCCCGTAGAGACCTCCGTCACGTTAGACTTGGGCGAAGACATGGATTTCTTGAAAGAGAATGCTACGTTGGACGTCACCAACCCCATCATCACTTTGCACTTGAATAACCCTTGTGCAGTGAAGATTTTGGGCGACATCACCCTCACCGCCACCAACGGTCAGGCGCCGATCGTCGTTCGTAACGTCGACCTGAGTGAGCCGTTGATTACCATCAGCCGCTTGCCGCTGTCGGAGGGTAGCAATTATGTTGCGAGCGACCTGAGCAACTTGCTCAACCCGATGCCTGATCGCATCGACGTACACGTCGCTCCCTACGCAGACACACAGAACTTCTATCCCTATACTTTAGGTCGTAATTATGAGATTTCCGGCGACTACGACGTGCAGGCGCTCCTCTCATTCAACGAGCTGCGCATCAGCTACGACAAAGTGGCAGAAAATGTCTTCGGTGATACCGAAGAAGATGTACAGGACATCGCCGATGTCTTGACCGATGGTATTCACAATGCCGAATTGCATTTCGAGGTGATCAATGCCATTCCGGTCACGTTGGATCTTTCTGTAGTGGCTACCGATCGCAACGGAAACGAAGATCCCACCTTGGTGACGTATGCCAACGCGCAGACTATCGCAGCCGGTACCTACGCACAGCCGACACGCACCACGCAGAATATCACGTTGAGCGTTACCGATGTTGCGCGCGTCAAGGACCTCATCCTTCGTGTGCAGGGCACCGGAAGGAACATCACCCTCAATGCGCGTCAATACATCCAATTTGAGAATATGAAACTCGTGGTTAAGAAAGTGACCCTCGACCTCAATGACTAATCCAACAAATGCAACACTCAATGAAGACTTTTAATACGATCAAATGGTTCGGCGTCGCTTTGCTCTCCTCGGTCACGATGACTGCAGCGGCTCAGAGCCTCCGCACAGGATATTTTTCGGATAGCTATCTCTATCGCCATCGCCTGAATCCGGCGTTGGGAAATACAAGCGGTTACGTCGGTCTACCGCTTTGGGGTAATATGAATGTGGGGCTCTCCTCTAATTTCGGCGTGAAAAACTTCATCTACACCAAACCCGGTGGCGGACTGACTACCTTCATGGACGGCAGTGTTTCGGCATCAGATTTCTTGGGCGATCTGAAGAAAAACAACAAGCTCCTCATGGATCTCGATTTCAATGTGCTCTCTGTCGGCTTTAATGCTTTCGGAGGCTACAATACCGTAGAACTCGGCGTGCATTCAAGCGTAGGCATGAGCTTACCGCGCGACCTTTTCGCCTTCATGAAAGAGTTGAAGAACGACGACTACGACATCAGTGACATCAAAGTCAAAGGACGTGCCTACGGAAGCATCGAGTTGGGTCATTCACGTGAGGTCAACGAGGCTCTGCGCGTTGGTGCCAAGGTTAAAGTGCTCTTTGGCATAGCCTATGCCAATGCTGAGTTCGACCAACTGAAAGCCACCTTCACCGACGATGCTTGGCAGATGAATATGCGCGGCAAGGTAGCTGTGGCTTGTGGCGGACAATTCACGACCGGCTCAGACGGCTATGTCGACGGCTACGATGACGCCACCGCCGGTTTGAATGGCTTCGGCTTGGGCGTTGACTTAGGAGCCACTTACGACATGGGCGAGTGGGTGGATGGCTTGAAACTCTCCGCTTCGGTATTGGATTTAGGTTTCATGCGGTGGAAAGATTGCGCCGTAGCTGTCGCCAACGAGCACAATACATTCACCTTCCAAGGTTTCAACAACCTCCAGATGCACCAAGTGGATGAGGATGGACGACAGCCTTACACCGGCACAATAGATCAGCAATGGGAGGACTTGAAAGATGACTTGGAACAGTTGGGCGAATTGACCAATCAGGGCAAAACCACCGAAACGGAGGCGTTGGCCGCTACGATTTCGTTGGGTGCAGAGTATGAATTGCCCTGCTACAAAAAGGTCTCTTTCGGCGCCCTCTACACCGAACGTTTCGGCGCACTGTACGACTTCGTTGAGGGGCGTATCAATGTGAACTATGCCCCCTCCAAAGCTTTCGATCTCTCCCTCTCCGGCAGCGCCGGAACGTATGGCTTGGGTTGGGGCGCCTTGGCGAATCTTCATTTGCCGGGATTCAACATTTTCTTCGGCTCCGACCGAATTTACAGTGGCAGCGTCAACAGCGACTTTGTGCCGTTAGATAATGCTTCGATCAACTTCTCGATGGGTATCAATTTCCCCTTCGGTTGGTAAAATCGGGGGCACAGACTCCGCAATCCACCGGAAATAGTCAAGGAAGTCGCTTCTCACGAAGGGACTTCCTTTTATAAAACAGCCAGTCTATTTTAGATTGTTCTCAATCATAAAAACACCCGAATGTACAAAAGGTTTGCACATTCGGGTGTTTTTTCTTGTCGATACCTCTCGAAACGGTCGTTTCAGTAGTTTTGTTATTCGGGAACGTAAATAATTTCACCGTTCTCCAATTCGTAGGCGATGCCCACCTTCTTACCCTTCTTGCCGGAGCTTTCGGATTGATCTTCCGACGGGGTGTAGCGTTTAATCTCAGTCCCCTCTTTAGAAATGATCTCCATATTCTCCTTGCCGGGATTTTTCACCATGGTGAAGTCCTCCTGACTGAACATTTCGGTCATATTGTAGCGGGTCACAAGGGCAACCATCAACGCCACGGCGAAAACCATCGCCACGTCGAAAAGGTTGCTCACCACGCTCATCGGGTCGTTGTCGTCTTCACGACGGAGCAAACTGTGTCTCATGCGCGTGCTTGGGTGTTAGAATGTTCTTGAAGAAGGGTGGCAAGGAGCTCCAAACGGGTCATATCTTGGAGATACCAACGCTGCTTGACCTGCTGCGTGATGAAGCCCACGGCAGCTGCAAAAAGTCCGATAACGGTGGTCGCAAAAGCTACCTGCATGTTGTATGCCATCGAAGCAATGTCACCGGTCGAAAGGCCCACCAACGCCGGTCCCATCGGGATCAAAGTTCCCATCAAGCCCATCATCGGCCCCATTTTCGAGAGGGTCTTGCTGAGCCCCAAATCACGATCGGCAGCAATCTCAAATTCCGATACGATGCGCTGTACTTGCGCCGGTTCGTCGCGCGCATCAAGCATCATGCGTATGTGGCGCACCGCCAACGACCGATCGCCGACAGGGAGACGTTCGCCCAACGTCGCACAGTTTGCGGCAGTGAGGTTATTAAAAGATTCCTGCAACTGTGCTTGGGTGCGACGAATCGAAAGATATTGACCGAAAAAGCTGCCCACGAGCAACAAGGCACGGATAAAGAGAAAAATCAGGATGAGCACCACGGGAACCAAAAGCCCGGTGGAAATCCAGTAGAGAATGTCGGTAATGTAATGCATATTGGGAAAAATGATGAATGGTTGAAATAAAGGAACTGAAAAATAGCTTGGGCGCGTTATCCGCGTCGCTTTTGGCGTCGATAGATCAATGCCCCTGCAAGGGCGCCTACCAACGAAATGCCGAGCACACCCGCCAATGCGAGCCAATCGACGTCGCTTTCTGCCGTCACCGCCGTGCGTCCGTTGACGGTAGCCACTACGCCGATGATTCCTGCTAAAGCGTTACACAAAAAGAGAATTTCGAGGCGTAGCTCTCGTTCAGGCAAGAGATATCGGATGCCGAACATCAAGGCGGGAAGTAGCATGAAAACAGCGGCTGCCAAGCTCCATGCCACCGCGGCGAACGATACGCCGGGCAAGGCAAAGATCAGCGTCACGAGGCAGGAGAAAAGCACCGGCAGGATCAGTACACCGGGCATCCATCGCAACATACGGTAGAGCCACAGGGTGCGGCGTTTCAGTCGTCCGGAATAAAGCAAATGTGCCGCCAAGAGGCAGTAGGACATCTGCCATGCCACTTCGAGCATCAAGAGCACTGAGGTGTCTAACATCAGTGTCGGGTTGGAGATCCAATCGGCAATCTGAGTGCGCGACTGTTCGATGGCGTAATGCCACGAACAGCCGACAAAGAGAGTCAACGCCAATGTGACGATGCCGACCTGCCAGAGCTTCAGGAAGGTGAGCTTCAGACACGTGTTGAACGCGATGAGGATCATCAGTACAAGTACGAGTGTTTCCAATGTGTAGGAGCGTTTTTAGTTTTCGCGCAGAGCCTTGCGGCGGCGACGTACAATGAGCAAAAGGATGACGATAGCGATCACCACGATGCCTATCACGACAGCACCGGAGACTAATGTGGTCTGTGCGTCAGCGGCAGGGGAGAGGTCTTCTTTCTTCAACACCATACCTTGCTTAGCATCGACGCTATTCTCGCGAATATCACGGATGTTGGCTTGGTATTGCTGCGCTGTGGCAGCTTCGCTCTTCGAGGCGATGAAGTCGCGCAGTTTGGCGTTGTCACATACGAAGCCGGAGCAAGAGGGCTTGTATTTGTTGACCAATTCGGTGTGGAGGTCGACAATATCGCGTACCTGAGCTTCCGAGGCGTGCCACATACCCTTGCGCACCGTTTCGAGCATGACGGCGGTCATCTCTTCGAGCGCCGCGGGATTTTGTTGTTCAAAGAAGTCTTGAACTCCCAACTGATATTCATCTTTGACATAAACGTCGTAGATCTTATTCCACATCTCTTGGTCTACCGCTTGCGGCTTCATTACGTTCCAGCCATAGGTGTTTTGTACCACCTCGGCGAACGTTGAGGCATCGGCGGCACCACCCTTCATCTTCTCGCGGATGTAGGTGGGGTTGAAGATCGTTGTGCGACTCTCGACACCGATTGCCTCCTTCAGGTCTTGCATTCGGTTGTTATTACGGTTGCGATAATCGCTGAAGTAAGCATCCGGATCTTTGCCCGTCACGTTGCGAACCGCCAAGTTCATGCCACCCATAAATTCATATACGTGGTCTAAGCTGAGGGCGCCCCAAGTGTTGCTTTGGCGTGGCTGAATCACGGCGTCTGTGCGGGTCAGAGCCGCCTCGAACGCCACCTTGGAATACTGCTCCCAATCCTTCTCGCTACCGTAGAAGGCGCCCATATTGTTGAGGTATGTGTCGGCAATCTCCTGTTCTTGTTCCCAGCGATCGCCTGCTTGAACCATGCCCTGAATGCCTGTACCATAGCCTCCGTTTACGCCACCGAAGACGCGGAACGTCGACATTTCGCGTGCCTCTTTGGGCGAGATGCCTCGCTCCGTCAGGAGGCGTTCAGAAGCCACTACGCCGGCTGCCACTTGGTTCTCGTAGGCATCGCCTTCGGCAGCCGCAGCCATTTCGACGGCACGGTTGATCAAGAAGAGGCGTGACGCAGCCAAGTCGCGCAACTGACCACTGGTCTGTACTACTACGTCAATGCGGGGGCGTCCCAAGGTCTCTGAGGGGATGAGTCGCAAATCTGTTACGCGACCAAAGGCGTCGCGAATCGGCTCTACGCCGAGCATATAGAGCACTTGAGCAATCGTTGCTCCTTCGGTCTCGATAAATTCGCTGCTCCACAACGTGTAGCTCACCTTGCGCGGGATGCTGTCGTTGTGACGTTCGCGATACATCTTGATGGTATTTTCAGCCAACATTTTGCCTTTTTCCCAAGCCGCTTCACTCGGCGTGTTCTCGGCGTTGATGCCATAGAGGTTGCGTCCGGTGGGGAGTGCGTTCGGGTTGGCGATAGGATCTCCGCCTGCCGAGGGGGCAACAAAACCGCCGTTCATGGCGTGAATCAGTGAAGCTAACTCGGCCTCCGGGCTGTTGAGTAACGCTTCACGATAGCGACCGACGTTCTTCAACGTCCGCTCAACCTCGGTGACAGCCAGGGCAAAGTTCACCTGCTCTTTGCTGTACTCCTTGCGTGCCGAGGCCATTTGTTGCATCATGTCCGAAACGCCATCACCTTTGCCACTGACGCCGCCACCCATCTTGGCAGCCATCTTGCGCAGAGCCTCCGGGCTGGCACCCATCATGCGTGCCATCTGCAACGCTTTTTTCATATCCATACCTTTGCCCATCTCTTTCATTTTAGCCATCTCAGCGTCTGAGGGTTTCCCCTCTGCGCTGTCCGGCTGAGCGGCTTCGGCAGGCTGTTGTTGTTGCATCTGGGCAGCCATCGCCATCATCATCGCCATCATGCTCTGAGGAGCACGGCGAGAACGCTCTATTTCACGCGCCTCAGTCAACTGTTCCATTGTGATTCCGGCGGTCTGGCAGATCCATTCGTCGGTCGCTAATTCCGGCTGTGCCAAGAGCCGAGTGACGAGCGCTTTGGCGGGTTCACGATAGCGAGCGTTGAAGCGGGTGGCGTGACGTTCGGTATCGACCGAAGCGCGACCGCGTAATTTGTCGAGCGCGAGCATTCCGTAGGCGATCGGATCGGTAGCCATGGCGTAGACGCTGCTGGTGATGCGTTCCGCTTCGTAAGGGGTGCCCAAAGTGTAGAGTTGTCCTGTGATCTTTTCGGACGCCAACTCTTCGGCGAAACTTTCGATGCGGGCGATCTCGTCCGCGTTATAGGGTTGTGACAGGATGCTGTCCAAACCTAACTCGCGGTGCATTCCGAGTTCGACCGAGAGGCGCTTGACTTGCAATGCCGCTGCCGTAAGCTCCGGCGAGCTACTACCTTCCGGCAGCCTTTCTAAATACTGATTGTAACGTTTCAGGGCATCGCTCAACGTCTGATATGTTCCGCGTACATTGCTCTCCATAAACGGAGGGGTCAAATGGGACTGAATGCCGGCGTAGGTGCGACGTTTCGCAATGAGCGCTTCGCCTACGTTGCCGATCGTATAGACGTAGAGGTGCGGCAGGTCGCCGATCAACTGATCCGACCAATCGTTGTTGCTCAAGGCAACTTGCTTGCGCGGCGTGTATTCCAAGCTGCCGTGTGTGCCGAAATGGATCAACACGTCGGCTTGGAAGCCGTAACGCGCCCAAAGGTAAGTGGCAATGTAGGGATAGGGGGGAGCTGCTTCGGTGCCGTGGGCTATCTGGAACGTATTGTCGCCGATGCCAGCCAAGCTCTGCGGCAGCAGGGTGACGTTGCCCAAACGGATGCGAGCTACTGCCAATTCGCCCTCTTCCGTGCTCATGTAGCTTCCGGGGAAAGTACCATACAGTTGCTCCACTTGGCGATAAAGACCCGACTGCTCAACGCTCTGATGATTCATTTGGCTGAACCATTGATCAAACTCCTCGCGAGAGATCATTTCAGGGTGTTGCGTGCGGATGAATTCGTCATATGCCCCCACGGCATAAGGATTGAACACGGCGCCTTGTTGCTGGATCAGTTGCGACAATTCTTCTGCCGAAGCCGGGAGTCCCTGCACATTGTAGCCCTCCTGCTTCATGCGTTGCAATAAGTTGAAGAGTGAGGGGGCTACCTCCAATCCGCCGGCTGTCAGCGCGTTTTGTCCCGGGCCTTTGAAGTAGACGATGGCGACACGTTTCTCGCTGTTGCTCTTGTGTGCCAAACGTACATAATTATTTACGGTGTTGACAAAGGTTTCCAAACGTTCCGGCATGGCATACACCTCCTGCAATCCCTCGCCGTTCAGACGGTGGGCAAAGAGGGCGTAGGAACGCAAGGCTCCGTCGATCTCCGGCGTCACAATGCTCTGCGACATGAAGCCCCCCGACATTCCATTCTTATCTTCTTCCCATTCTTCCGTCAAGCGGTTTACGTTCAGTGGGGCAAAGAGGGGAATATTTTCGCGCGTCAGCCACGCTACAATGTCGTCACCCAAGCGTCCATGTGCCATGTAGATCATGGCTGCGAAGTGTTTGCCACTGTCTGTGGCATCGTGGCGCATGGCTTCGGTCATTGCTTCACCACATACAGCTTCGATCAACGCCTTGGCATTTCGTGCCGGATAAACCACATTGCCGCTCTCCTCCAAGCGACGCACCAAGTCGGTGGCATCGCCCATCTGTCCGGTGACGATGATGCGCGGCGCAGCCCCATTCCAGAGGTTATTCCGACGCAAGAAGTCTTCGTATTCCTCGATCGTATTGAAACCTAATTCTTCGGCTTTAGGATCCTTGGGATCGGCGTGATAGAGCAGCGAGGAGGCACGCTCTTGTACCGGAGCAATGGTGCCGAGGCTGACTCGTTTGCCGTCAATGTGCCGACGTACGTAGTTGAGGAGGCTTCGATAATTGCCACGACCGCCGGCAGAGAGATATTGTGCTACGGTGTCTGCGGCGATACTGTCTAAACTCACGATTCGGTTGGCAGGATTGGTCGCTGCTGTTGTCATCACGGGGAGCCCACAGAGCGCCGCCACTTCGATCTGCGAACGCTGCTCTTCTGTCAGACGGAGCCCCATGCCGTTCATGAACACCATGTCGTAGCTGTCGATGTCGTCTAAACGGTCGGCAGTCAACTCTTCGATGTGAATAAAGGGATTGTCGTTCGCCTTGGAGATTTCGCCCAAGGTGATCACCTGATAATTGATAAAAGCGATGCGTGTCGGAGCTAACCATCGGCTCCAGCTCCATGCCGCCGTCCCGATGAGGACGATCGCCAAGGCGCCCCACGCAATGATGCGTTTGGTCTTATGTTTCATATCTTTTTAATAGGCTTTCAAGAGACAGATTACTCCCAGAACTTTTCTAAGTCGATGGCTACGCCAACACTGAACGTTGTCCCTGTGGTTGTGGGGGAGTTACTGTAATAATAGGAAGGACGGTAGTTGAAGAGGTTGTCGACGGCGCACGTTACGTGGATTCCGTTATAAATGTTCTGCGTCGCGGTCAACTTCCATAAGGTGTACCCCGGATAGCGTTGACGAACGGTCTCTTCATAAGAGGTGACGGAGGTATATTCGTCAGTCGTAACGGCTGAAAGGTAGCGTCCACTGAGGGAGAGGTCGAAGCCGTAATGTTTCCAATCCTTGCCATAGTTGATGCGCGCTGTGGCGCAGTGAGGACGGGTCGAGGAGGTGAGCGGTTCTCCCTTCTTGATATGCTCGTAAGTGTAGGCGTAAGAAAGACGAGCACTCAAACCGCAAGACCAACGTGCCGAGGCGTCGGCATTGATTCCGCTGACGTCAAGATCCGCCATGTTGGTGTATTGCTGGCCCGCCAATTCACGATTCCACGCCGTTGTGATGCGATTGGAGACGCGGTTGTAAAATCCCGTCACGGTAGCGTTGTATCCACCGCGGGTAAATTCGCCCGTCATCGAGAAGTTGTGACTGCGCTCCGGCTTCAGATCTTCGTTGCCGTAGATCATGAAGATGCTCGCCATGTCGAAGTTCATATACATTTCTTTGAGCGTTGGGGCGCGGAATCCGCCGGCGTAAGAGGCGCGCAGGGAGGCGTAAGTCCACTTATACATGGCTGCAATTTTGCCACTGAGATTGCTGACGTCTGCCTCAGAGTAATAATCGTAGCGCAACCCGCCCAAGAGATTGAGATGTGCCGTCGGATTGTAATCCATCTGCAAGAATCCGTCGGCGGTGTATTGTTGCTTGTCCCCGTCCGAAAACTGATAGGTTTGCAAATAATCATACATATAATCGCCGCCAACGGTCAGCGTATGCTTTTCGGCGAACGAAATATTGTAGAGGGCACGCACCGTGTTCTGCACATTGCTATAGTCTCGGATATCCTTGCGCAAGAGATGTTCGTAGTCACTTTTGTCGTATTGGTCAAAAGAATATGCCACCTCTAACTGTTGCGTCTCATTGATGGAATATTCACCTTTGAGTCCACCGCTGAAGTCGCGATAACGTTCGTCGGAAGTTGGTTGCGCGTAACGTTCACGATAGAAGTAACCGGCGCGACCGGTCAGCTTCAACGCATCAGAGGCGCGATAGATCAGGCGCTCCTTGACGTTCCACGTCTCGTTGCCGTAAATGGTGCTGTAATCGCCGTCGCGTTTCAAGTTGATGGCGTCAACCGACGTGTGCTGTACGTTGGTCTGGCTGTTCCACTTCCCGCGATTGAATCCCAACGTCCCACCGTAGCGCCACTCGTTGTGCGCTCCATAGTGACTGTTGAGGTGCAGGCTCCAAGGGGCAATTTCAGTTTTGCTAATCAAATTGATGACGCCACCTACTGCATTGGAACCGTAGAGCGACGATGCCGCGCCGCGCACGATCTCAATGCGTCCGACGTTGTCTAAATTCAAGCGACTGTAGTCAACGTTGTCTAACGTCTCGCCTGCCAAGCGTTCTCCGTCGACAAGGAAGAGGACAGAGGTACCCCCGAAGCCTTGTAGGTTGAGCGACGTTTGTTGATTCATCGAAAAACTAAATTCTACGCCGGGAAGCTCTTCTTGTAACAATTCGCCGACGTGCGTTGCATCAACGCGTCGGATGTCATCGGCGGTGATGACACGTGTCACCACCGGGGCATTCTTGAGCAATTTCGGGGTGCGGGTGCCGGTGACAACTACCTGATCTATATTGCGACAAGTGTCGATCTCTGTAACCGAAGAATCATGCGCAAATGTGGTCGAGTAGGTCAGCAAGGTGCAGCCTAATAAAGCTATAGAGTGTCGAGTGAGATTCATTTAGAAAAAGTGACGGGATAAAGATAATCGATAGTCATGAAACCTTTGACCGCTTGCGCGCTCTTGAAATTGCTGAGCCGTAGAGCCGCCATGCTCTGATCTGCCAAACGGAGCACGTAGACGCGGTTCGAAAGGGTATAGGTCGGGGGCATATTGCTTGTGTCAACGTCCAGCCAACGCGATAGTGTGGCGTTGTAGTACGAAGGCGTATATTGCAAGATTCCGTCCAACATCTGGCTCATGTCGATGGTGATCTGCTCCGTCGTCCACAAATCGCTGTCGAAAGTGGCGTTGGCGGGCAAACCTTGGACACGCAGCTCTTCGAATGTGGAATAGGGGGTCTCGTAGACTGCACCGCCACAAGTCTTAGCATCGTAGCGATGTACCGCAAAGTCAAAGTCCGACGGCTCACGAAGAAGACCGTCTGCATCCATATTCTCGTCACAAATGGCTACCGTATCGGTAGTTAACGTGTGCAGGTTGATGTACGTCCAACGGGTGTAGCTTGTCGCGTCAATATAGATCGTTCCGGACTGTGAGAGGGGGTCTATTTCGATGAATCCGAACTCGGAACTCGTCAACGTGTCGTCTGCACTATCGTAAAGACCGTCAAAGAGACCATCACAAGCTGAGAGCGTCCAAATGGACGCTCCCAACATGATCAAACTTCCAATTCTTGTTTTCAATGCTTGCATGACTTGGCAGTGGTAACAATGATATAAATAGGATGATATGCAGTCGCGTTGCAAGGTTATTGGCGTGTGCCGACGTAGATACAGTTAATAGACATCGGCATAGCGCCCGGTTTGAGGCTGATCGTCAACGTAGCCTCTTTGCCGGCGATGGCGCCGCTGATAGAGCCGGTGTAAGTGGTTTCGTTCACCACTTGGTCGATGGCGGTTTCATTCAGCGTATAAATACCATTTTCACCACTGACAGAAATGCCGCTGATAGTCATTTCCGGCAGAGACATGTGACCAGAACCATAGGCACTGAGCTGTACGGAAACTGTGTTGTCCGAAATGCTTTGAATCGTAATCGTCTCTTCGCCTGAACCCTGATCTTGACCCATAACGCTGAGCGCCATCGTGCCGCTATAAGTGCCGCTAATTTCTTGCGAAGCGGGCGTGTCGTCGTCATCATCACTACAAGCGGGAGTTACACAAACCATAGTTGCAGCCATCAAATAGGCGAAGAAATTCTGAACTTTCATAATAGATGTAATTTTTTATTTTAATAATGAATTTATGCTCTGTATCACGATTCTTATTGACGCTGCAAAGGTAGGGGGATGGCATAGGGTGGACAATACCTAAAAATGAGGAAAAACTTAGAGCGAGATTTCGAAGGGTGTGTTTAGTTGGCAAGATTCGATGAGTGATCATTCAAAAATAAAGGCTCCGGAATCTCCTTGGGAGGTTCCGGAGCCCAATCCTATTGTTATGTGCTAAATTGATGTGCCTGAATTACATCATGCCGCCCATGCCGCCGCCCATGCCGGGATTCATAGCCGGAGCAGGAGTTTCTTCCTTCTTATCAGCGATGACGCATTCCGTGGTGAGGAACATGCCTGCGATCGAAGCGGCGTTCTCAAGAGCCACACGAGTGACCTTGGCGGGGTCGATGACGCCTGCGGCGAGGAAGTTTTCGTACTTATCTGTGCGGGCGTTGTAACCGAAGTCACCCTTGCCTTCTTTCACCTTCTGTACGATCACTGCGCCCTCTTTGCCGGCGTTAGCGACGATCTGACGCATCGGCTCTTCGATGGCGCGCTTAACGATCTCGATACCGAGTGTCTCATCGTCATTGTCGCCCTTCAAGCCTTCGAGAGCTTCGATGGCGCGGATGTAGGTGACGCCACCACCGGGAACGATACCCTCTGCCATTGCTGCACGAGTAGCGCAGAGTGCGTCGTCTACACGATCCTTTTTCTCCTTCATTTCGACCTCTGAAGCGGCACCTACGTGAAGCACAGCTACACCGCCGGCCAATTTAGCCAAACGTTCCTGCAGTTTCTCGCGATCGTAGTCGGAGGTAGTTTTCTCGATCTGAGCCTTGATCTGACCCACGCGAGCGGCGATAGATTCCTTGTCGCCGGCGCCATTGACGATTGTTGTCTTCTCCTTGTCGATCGAAATCTTCTCTGCCTTGCCGAGCATGTCGAGCGTAGCATTTTCCAACTTCAAACCGGTTTCTTCAGAGATCACAACACCGCCGGTCAAAATAGCGATGTCTTGCAACATCTCCTTACGACGATCGCCGAAGCCGGGTGCTTTGACGGCGCAAACCTTCAAGCCTCCGCGCAGACGGTTGACGACCAATGATGCCAAGGCTTCGCTGTCTACATCTTCTGCGATGATCAAGAGCGGACGACCGTTTTGTGCGATCGGCTCCAAAACAGGGAGCATATCCTTGAGATTCGAAATTTTCTTGTCGTAGATCAAGATAGCGGGGCTATCCATCTCGCAAACCATGCGTTCGCTGTCTGTAACGAAGTAGGGAGAGATGTAACCGCGATCGAACTGCATACCTTCGACCACATCGACCGTAGTGTCTGTTCCCTTAGCTTCCTCTACCGTGATGACGCCATCCTTCTTGACCGTCTTCATGGCATCGGCAATAAGCTTGCCAATCTCCTCGTCGTTGTTTGCGCTGACGCGGGCAACGTTCTCGATCTTGCTATAGTCGTCTCCGATCTCTTCGGCTTGAGCTTTGATGCTCTCGACCACTTTAGCTACGGCTTTGTCGATACCGCGCTTCAAATCCATCGGATTCGCACCGGCGGTAACGTTCTTCAGTCCGACGCCGATGATGCTTTGAGCGAGTACGGTTGCCGTCGTGGTTCCGTCGCCGGCATCGTCTCCGGTCTTGGAAGCCACTTCTTTTACGAGCTGCGCGCCCATGTTTTCGAACGGATCCTCCAATTCCACCTCCTTAGCGACAGAAACACCGTCTTTCGTGATGTGGGGAGCGCCGAACTTCTTTTCGATGATCACGTTGCGTCCCTTAGGACCGAGAGTGACTTTTACGGCGTCAGCCAAAGCGTCAACGCCATTTTTCAGCAAGTCACGAGCATCTGTATTGAATTTAATAATCTTAGCCATAATAGTATAATTTTTTAATGAATCAAACAATGAAACTCAATGAATTCATTTGTGTCAGAGAATCCTTTGAGTATCGGCATCTTTTAGGCGATGACGGCGAGCAGGTCGCTCTGGCGCATCATCAAATATTTCTCGCCCTCGAACTCCAGTTCCTGTCCGGCATATTTGCCGTAGAGTACAGTGTCGCCGGGCTTCACGGTCATTACTTCATCTTTAGTACCGTTGCCGCAAGCGATCACTTCGCCTTTCAGCGGTTTTTCCTTTGCCGAGTCGGGAATAATGATTCCACCGATCGTCTTTTCTTCGGCCGGTGCCGGTTTAACGAGGACGCGGTCAGCAAGTGGTTGAATTTTCATAGTCATGAATGTTTTGAAGTTAGACTTATATATTTTTATCTATTATATTATATGTGTGATACGAAGTGTGTGCGGTGCGACCTTTTTACAGCTCGGCATCTGTATCGCTTCGTGCTCGATAATGAACTTACAAAATCCGTGCCAAAGCGACCAAATTGCCGAATTTGACAAAATGTCACCCTCGTTTGCAATCAAAATGCTGTTAGAAAGTCTTCGTATATCATTGAAATACTTATCTTTGCCTTGTCTTAATGTTGCATGACAATGAACAATCTGTCAACCTCCCACTATCAGCCTGCCGAAGATCGCTACGATGCCGACACTATGTCTTACCGACGCAGCGGACGCAGCGGCATCTTAATGTCTGAACTCTCTTTAGGCTTTTGGCATAACTTTGGCGCTCGTGACGACTACGAAAAGGCTAAGGCCATGGCGCACGCAGCGTTTGATCACGGCATCACGTGCTTCGATTTGGCGAACAATTACGGACCTCCCTACGGCTCTGCCGAGCGTACCTTCGGTCGTTTGATGCGCCAATCGTTTGCTGCCTATCGCGATGAGATGTTTATCACGACCAAAGCCGGTTACGATATGTGGAGCGGTCCTTATGGCAACTGGGGCAGCCGTAAATACCTTATTTCTTCGTTAGACCAAAGTTTGCGGCGCATGGGATTAGATTATGTCGATTTATTCTATTCCCATCGTTATGATCCATTGACACCGCTCGAAGAGACCATGCAGGCATTGGTCGATATTGTGCGTTCGGGCAAGGCGCTCTATGTCGGCATCTCGCGTTATCCAGCAGATGCTGCAGCCTTCGCTTATCGCTATTTGCGCGAACATGACGTCCCGTGCCTCTGTTATCAGGGACGATATAACATGCTCTATCCGAGCGATGGCGGCGAGATTATGGCGCAAGCTGCTGCCGCCGGAGTTGGCTACGTCGGATTTTCACCGTTGCAACAAGGATTGCTCTCTGACCGCTACTTAGAGGGCATCCCCCAAGGTTCCCGCATGACCCACAGTCGTTATTTGAAGCCGGAAGTCCTCACTCCGGAATTGCAAACGCAACTGCGACGCCTCAATGAGATCGCCCTCGATCGCGGTCAATCATTGGCTGATATGGCTTTAGCTTGGGTTTTGCGGCGTCCCGAAGTGACGAGCGTCATCATCGGTACCAGTTCCGTACAACAACTGTACGACAATCTACGTGTCTTGCAGAGTCCCCCCTTCTCGGCGGACGAATTAGCCGCCATCGAGCGCGTTTTGCGCTGAAAACACCTACACGGTCTATTTATGAAACTTAGCGACTTTTATGATCCGCGGGAATACCGTGCGTTGGTACGGTTGGGATTACCTATCACGGTCGGACAAATCGGCATGACGATACAGGGATTGGCAGACACCATGATGGTGGGGCAACATGCTACCGCCGAATTGGCGGCTGCCGGCTTTGTCAACAACCTTTTTACCTTAGCGATCTTGCTCAGCATGGGCTATTCCATGGGCGCCGTCTCGCAGATTGGTGCCTACCATGCGCAGGGGCGACGATCCACCATGTTGTCGCTTTTCAAGGCGAGTTTGGTGGCAGATACCTTGCAATGTCTTTGTATTGTAGCGGCAATGATTGGTCTTTATGCCGCATTGCCTTACTTAGGACAGCCGGCTGAGCTATTGCCGTTGATGCGTCCCTATTTCATTATTCTCTTAGTTTCGTTGCCCACAGTGACGTTGGGAGGTGCTTTCAAACAGTTTTTTGACAGCATGGGGGACACATGGGTCTCCATGATTATCACGCTGATCGGCAACATTTGGAATGTGGTCTTCAATGCCCTATGGATCTTCGGATTGTGTGGATTTCCGGAATTAGGTATCGTCGGTGCGGCATGGGCAACGCTGACAGCTCGTGTCGTGATGTTGTTGCTTTACGTGGGTTTCTTCCTCTTGCACAAGAAATACCAGATCTATCGTGCCCTGTGGCGCACCGAAACCATGCAACGAATGCACATCGGTGTTTTGAATCGCTTGGGATGGCCTATCGCCATCCAGTTGGGCATGGAGACGGCTTCCTTCTCGCTTTGTGCCATCTTATTGGGGTGGGTGGGCACAACCGCATTGGCTGCCCATCAAGTGATGCTCAACGTCGCCATGATCATCTATCTATTCTATATAGGAGTCGGCAGTGCCGTTACTATTCGCGTGAGCAATTATCACGGTTTATCCGATCGCCTCGGAGAGCGACGAGCTGCACATTCCGGTTATCAGCTCATCCTCTTGGTCGGCATCGTTGCCAGCTCTATTGTGTTTTATTTCCGCTACCATTTAGCGGCGCTCTTCACGGATAATGCCGAAGTGACGGAGACCGTCGCACTGATGGCTTGGCCGCTCATATTGTATCAGTTAGGCGACGGAATGCAGACTAATTACGTTAGCGCCTTGCGCGGCTTAGGGGATGTTAAACCTTTGGTACGTTATTCCTTTATTGCTTACATCGTCGTCTCTCTACCGCTTAGTTATCTCTTCGGTATTGTTTTTCAGTGGGGCGCTTTCGGGATTTGGATGGGATTTCCTTTTGGACTGACTTTGGCGGGCATTCTCTATCTCCGCAGATTTGTCAGCCATTATCGTAGTGTTGTTTAATCACATCGGATCCATCGTAAAGTAGTTTAATCCAATGTGATTCATTGTAAGGTTGATAAATCACATTGGATCCACATCGTAGTAGATCACGACGCGCGAATAGTCCGGGTCGTGCTGCATCTCGGCGTCGGCTTGTGTCAGGCAACGCCGCACCGCGTCGGGCGAGGCGTCGCGCTCGATCTTGAGCAGGATCTTGCGGATGTAGAAGAGCTTGACGCGGGACACCGGCGGCGCGTCCGGACCGAGCACGCGGTTGCCGAACGTACGTTGCAGCAATGCCGCATAATGGCGCGCCACGCGATCCAGCCGTTCCTCATAGCGCCCCTTCAGATAGAGGGCAATCATGCGCGTGAAGGGGGGATAGCCGAAGCGTTGACGGTCGGACAGCTGACTTTGCGCCATGCCGACATAGTCGTGTGCCAACACGAATTGCAATAGGGGGTGGTGCGGATCGGTGCATTGGATCAGCACCCGTCCGCCGCCGTGTCGTCCGGCGCGCCCTGCCACCTGCTCCATCAGCTGGAACGCACGTTCCATAGCGCGGAAATCGGGCTGCTTCATCAGCGCGTCGGCGTTGAGAATCCCTACCAAATTGACTCCATTGAAATCCAATCCTTTACTTACCATCTGGGTGCCGATCAGCAGATTGCTGTGCCCCTCCTCGAAGCGGCGGATGTATTGTTCGTAGCTATCGCGTCGTCCCGTCGTATCGGTATCCATGCGCAATGTTCGCGCTTGGGGCAGTACGCTCCGTGCCAACTCCTCGATGCGTTCCGTGCCGTAGCCTATCTGCTCCATCACTGTCCCGCCGCACGAGGGACAACGTTCGGGTAGGGGCTGTGTGTAGCCGCAGTAGTGACACGTCATGCTGCGTGCCCCCTTGTGATAGGTCAAGCTGACGTCGCACCGCGGACAGCGTGGCGACCAGCTGCATGCGGGACATTCCACCAAGGGGGCAAATCCGCGGCGGTTCTGGAAGAGTATCGCCTGTTTGCCCGCAGAGAAGGTCTGTCGTAGGGCACCAAGCAGTGTGGGTGTGAAAGGTCCCGTCATGACCTGTTCGCGGCGTGGCTCTTTCATCGAGACCAGTTGAATAGCGGGCAGGGGGCGATCGGCGTGGCGACGGGTTAGGGAGACCAACCCATACTTGCCGCGCAGCGCCAAGTAATAGCTCTCCAAGCTCGGCGTTGCCGACCCTAAAAGCACCTTGGCGCCGTGCAGCCTCGCCAAGACGATAGCGGTGTCGCGCCCGTGGTATCGAGGCGCCGGATCCTGCTGTTTGAAGGAGGGTTCATGCTCCTCGTCCACGATGATCAGTCCCAAGTGGCGCAGCGGCAGTAGCACCGCGGAGCGTACCCCCACCACCAGCCGCACGCGGTCGTCGTCCAAGATCTGTTGCCAGATTTCCACTCGTTGCCGATCGCTCAGCTTGGAGTGGTAGACCACCATCCCTCTGCCGAACACTCGGCGCAGTCGCGCCGTCAGTTGCGTCGTCAGCGCGATCTCGGGCAGCATCATCAGCACGCATTGTCCGCGCTCCCACGCTTTCCGGATCAGGTGTATATATACCTCTGTCTTGCCGCTTGAGGTGACGCCATGCAGCAGACAGACTTGTTGCGTCTCGAACGCTCGGTAGATGCCGTCCAACGCCTCCTGTTGTGCCTCCGAGAGGGGGTTCGGTGGGAGTAGGGGGGCATCCTCTGTCGTCGCTGTGTCTCTGCGCGGCGCCTCTTGCGTCACGATCTCCACAATTCCCTTCTTACGCAGCTCGTTCAGCGGGGCTGCCGTGCAGCCTACCGCCTTCAGGAGTGCGGCGCGCTCCACGGCGGTAGCCACACCTGTGCCGAGCACCCCCGAATCGTCCAAAAGTTTCAGCAGCAGCTTCTCTTGCTGTGTCGAACGGTTCACCATCCTGAAATAAGTGTCGAGGGCGGGACGAAGCTCCCCTGTGGGTAATACCAGACGTACCATCTGTATCGTTTTGGGGCGGTAGGTTGGGGCAATCTCCTCCTGCACATACACCGCTCCGACCTCCACCAAGCGGCGGATGACGGGCAGCAGGTTGTGCCGTTCGGTGCGTTTCTCAAGGGTGGCGATGCTGCACGGCTTGTCGCCTAAGGCGCACAGTAGCTCTCGCTCCGAGGGGGTGAGTGGTTCGTCTTCCCCCTCCTCGAACTCCGGCTGAGCACAGACCGTTGTCTCGCTCTCCATCTTCATGCCTGAGGGAAATGCCGCCTTCATCACCTCCCCCTCGCTACATATATAATAATGTGCCATCCACTGCCACAGGCGGTGGCTCTTTGGTGGTACCACCGGGCGGCTGTCCAACACCTGTACGACCTCCTTCAGCTTGACCTCCTTTTTACCTGCGGTGGGTAGCTCCGCCTCCGGGGGGAGCACCTCCATCACTAAGCCGGTGTAATAGCGGCGTGCGCCGAGGGGAACGATCACGCGTATCCCGACGGCGATCTGCGGGCGCATCTCGTCGGCAAAAGTGTAGCTATAGACTTGAGCTAAAGGGAGGGGTAACAAGACCGAACAACAATTCATGCGGCGAAGATAGGCAAATTCGGCGCCCGCGTCTCCGAAATCGACTATTTTAACACAAAACGCTGCGTACCTCTGCTCCGGGCGTTGTGCGTCGCCTCCCGCTCGAATCGGAGGTGGGGGAGGTGTCGGGAAATACCCTTGCACGGCGATGCTCCCAACGGTTCGAACCTTTTCTCCTCGCGCAGGAGATAGGCGGTGTACATTCGTTTGGCGATAAAATATTGTCGATCAATGGCAAATAGAATGCCTGCACAGTAAATAAACACACAAAAAGCAATATTTTTCGTTTTTTTTCAAAAAAAATAATCTCGGAGTGTTCTATTTTCAAAAATGAACTATATTTGCGCCAAATTTGGTATAATAAGAGTGTGCCACACATGATGCAGAGGACATATACTCCTTAATGTCTATGATAAGAAAAATACAGCCCGATCTGTACTTATTGATTCAATGAATGGGGAAGATGTTATAGGCTTCTTTCGACAAGTGTCTGTTGTACGCTCTATTCATACCGGACGTGTAGAGAGTGTTTGCATTTGATATTACGTGGAATAAAATATTAAAAAATATAACCTTTTTAATTAGTAGTCGTAAAATGAAAAAACAATCTTTTAGTGCGCTTTTGTTGGCAACGTCGTTGTTGGCAACGGGCTACGTAAGTTCTTGCAAGGACAACGATTCGGACTTGTTTACGGACTTAGATCGAGAGTTATCAGAACAGGCCTCTTTGAGCGCTGCTCTGCAAAGTCAGTTGGATGCTTTGCAAACAAAGATCCAAGAGTTGGAGGCTAAAAAGGAATGTGTCTGCCAGATTTCAGAGTCATGGAAAAACACTTTAGCGAGTGGTAGCTTTGACGACAGTCTTAAGGATTCATGGCAGCGTTTGTATGGTGGTGTTTATGCTACACAGAGCGGTTTGGATCAGGCTTTGAGCGAGGCTCAGGCTGCACGTGAATTGGCGACGCGCCTCCTCGCGCAGTCTTCAGTGAACGCCGACAGCCTCGTGATCTTGGACGCCAAGATTGCTGCCGCTAACGCAAATATTTCTGAAGCTATCAGCAAGGCTAATGCAGCTTCCGAGCTCGCTCAGTCTGCTCTTAATACTGCCAATACTGCCAACACTACGGCAGAGGCTGCTTTGGCTTTGGCACAAGAGACTAAGGAGGCTTTGGCTAACTTGTCTATCCCCACAGCTACACCCGACCTCTCAGGTGTTCACGATTCATTGGTTACTATCTATAACTATGTAGACGTCATCAACAGCCAGATTTCCAATTTGGGTACAGTGACTGCCAACGCTGCCGACGCTTTGGCTAAGGCTACGGCTAATGAGGCTGAAATCGCTGCATTGCAGGGCAAGGTGGCAGGCTTCGACAAGGCTTTGGCTGACTCTGTAGCTATCTTGCGTGCAGAGGCTCAGACCAACTACAATCAGGCTGTCATCGTCGCTCAGACCGCTGTCGAGGGCTTGCGTGCTGATCTCACGCAGTCTATCGCCAACCTGAAGAGCGAATTGGAACCCCGTATTGCAGCCAACGAGACTGCTATTGCCACTTTGACGACCGCCGTAGCTGCCAATGCCGCTAAGTTGACGACTTTGGAGTCTACCGTTAACGGCGTTAAGGCTGACTTGGCTAAGTTGATCACCGGCATCTTGATCCAAGGTACTCAGGATCCTGTCTTCGGATACTTGGCTCTCCCCTTGGGCGTTCAGACCAACATCTTGGCATCTTACTACGGCCGAGCACAGGGTTCTGATTTGTACTTCCCGACGATACGCGCCGCTCGTTATATCGACGCTGATCAAGCGTTGACAGAGGCTGAAGCCAACTTGATCGGATTGCAGGAAACTACCATCGCTGAGGCTGGGGAAGTTCTGATCGGCGGTACAGGCAATGCAGGTAAGATTTACCTCACCATCAACCCCACCAACATCGACTTCACAGGTCAGGAGCTCGTGCTCGAAACCAGTGCCGGTCGTGCTTCAAAGATTAAGTTGACCAACTTGAAGCACTCTACTACCGAACTTTCGTTTGGCTATTCTCGTGCCGCTTCTAACGGCTTCTACGAGGCTGACGCTACTCTCCTCGGTGATGATGCTGAAGAGGCTACGCCGAACATCGACCTCGCTTCTTTCAAGTCGGTGGCTAAAGATTTGTTGAACAACGGTACAAGCTTCAACTTGACGAACTTTGTCACGACGTTCTACAACAACATCAACGCATTCTTGCCCCGCTATGGCGCTAAGGCTTCTTGGACGAACTCCGATGGCGACACCGTTTCTGTATTGTCGCAGTACGACCTCGCAACGACGGCTCTCCGCCCGTTGTCTTACAACTTCTTGAAGGATGGCGTTTCGATTAGTGCCTTGAACAAACGTCTCCCGTTGATCGACGAGCATTTGATTGACAATCTTGTCGACAAGATGACCAATGACATCAAGATCAATATCAAGTTTGATGCGATCAGTATTAACGTTCCCGAAATTCCCGAATTGAAACTGGAAATTAACTGGAAGGATATAGAGTTCACCGCAAGTGGCGATATTCAGGTTACGTTCAATTATGAGGTACCGAACTATAAGGGACAGTATAATGAAGAGACCGGAGAGGTTGAACTTATACAGATTGGCACTACGCCCCAGACCGGTTCAACCACTATCAAGGGCGAACAATTCAGCGGTTTGTTTGAAAACATTCAAGATGAAGTGAATAAGTCAATGGAGAAAGTGGTTGAGGAGATCAATAGCTTCACAGGCCAAATCAGCGATTTCACAGGTCAGATCAAGAGTGTTATTACGCAGATCAGCGGTCTCCAAGATCAGATCAATAATATGCTCAGTGGCTTGAACACGCAGCTTGATTCACAGGTTCAGAGCCTCATCGACGGCATCAAGAACAGCTTGAAGGGTACTACGAGCGGATATATCCAGACGGTGAACTCTTACATCAGCAAGGTGAACAGCGTCTTGAATCGCTTGACCAGCGCCATCAACAACGTCAACAGCAAGCTGCAGCCGACGATGCTCTACACCGCTGGCGACGGCACTACCTATCAGGTCAGCGCTGCACGTCTCCTCCCGACGCAGGTTAAGGTTTCCGGCAGCGGCGTACAGGGCATTGAATTGAACTTGACATCGTACACGGCTGAACTTTTGGCTCCCGCCTTCAAGAAGTATGTCGCTGTTACCAATGTGTATAACGGTGACAAGAACGCTCAGGCCGGTGACGCAGACTGCATCGCTGCTGCTAAGCTCGCCAACAATAGCGAATACTTCTTCAACAGCGTGCTCGAAGGATCACAGCACAGTGTAGTCTTCACGACGGACGCTAAGTATGCAGGTTATACTTACGAGATCGCTTATGCTGCTGTCGACTACTCCGGCATGATCGCTATCCGTCGTTACTATGTTCACGTCGCTCAATAAGCTCTAACGTGTCCTAAATTAAATCAGATAACCACAAAGTTATTTAGACAAGGAAGTTATGAAAATGATCAATAAATTCTGTTTCACTGCTGTGCTTGCATCGGCTTTTGCCGGTGCACAAGCACAGGAACAGGAAACTAAGATAGTAGAAGAGTTTAATCCTCACTTCTACGTAGGAGCACAGTTTGGTGCTCAATATACATTGGGCGAATTGGACTTCGGCGACTTGATTTCTCCCACGGCTCAGATTTTGGGCGGCTACAACTTCACTCCGGTTTGGGGCGTTCGTTTGGGCATCAACGCATGGCAGAGCAAGGGCGGTCAGGAGTCGAGCGTTGTCGGCGACCAGAAATGGAAGTGGAACTACATCGCTCCGAACATCGACGTCACTTTGAACCTCTCTAACCTGATCGCAGGCTACAATCCCCAGCGTTTGGTGAACGTCGGCATCTTCGCCGGTGTGGGCGCTAACTTCGCTTTCAACAACGACGAGGCTAAGACGGCTCAACAGAACCTCTCTTACGCCGGCGCTACCAAGCAGCCCCTCTCGTTGCTTTGGAGCGACAACAAGGCATTCTTCCAAGGCCGTTTCGGTGCGAACATCGACTTCCGCCTCTCTGACCACTGGTCGGTAGGCATCGAGGCTCAAGCCAACGTCCTCAACGATCATTACAACTCGAAGGATGCTGACAACGGCGACTGGTACTTCAACGCCTTGGCTGGTGTGAAGTACAACATCGGCAAGACTCACAAGTCTAAGTCCGTGCCGGTAGAACGCTGCGTTCCTACCGAGAAGATCGTCGAGAAGGTAGTAGAGAAGATCGTCGAGAAGCCGGTAGAGGTGGTCAAGAAGCAAGACGACGAGATCCGTCGCGATGTCTTCTTCGTGATCGCTACAACGACAGTTTCGGATGCTGAAATGGTGAAGGTGAAGGAAATCGTGAACTTCCTCCAAGAACATCCCGAAGCTAAGGTACAGGTGACTGGTTATGCCGACCGCGGAACCGGTCATTCAGAGATGAACTCCACGTTGGCTCAGCGCCGTGCTGAGGCTGTCGTCAAGGCGTTGAAGAACGCCGGCATTGACGAGTCGCGCATCAGCTCCGACAGCAAGGGCGACGTAGAGCAACCGTTCTCTGTCAACGAGTTGAACCGCGTCTCTATCTGTATCGCTAAATGATGCAAGATTCATCATTCTGAATAACAATATCTCTCCTGTAAGTCCGTTCTTACTTGCAGGAGAGATTTGTCTTGTTTTTTGCTGACCGACGAATGAAACCATCACATTTGGAATACTTAGATTAAAAACAGCATTGTATGAAGAGAATATTTACGACTTTATGTCTTGCCGGTCAGGTGTTGACCTCTTTGGCACAATATACAGGCGACGGATACTATCGTCTCAAGAATTTCATGACGGAACGTTACGCCTACATCACCGACAGCCACGGCAGCATTGATTATCAGGGCATGACCGCTGATATGGCGGCTGTCGAGCTATGGAAAGACCTAAACCGTGCGATCCCCGATCCCGCTTCAATTATTTATATCAAAAATGTCGGCAATAATAACTACGACATTCAGGGACAGGGCATCGGTCTGTACAGCATCATCGGCTACACCTTGCAGCTGTCTCAGAACAGCGATGGCACTTATTATGCCTATGCCGAATACTCCGGCGTACGTCTTTACATCGGCGACAACGAGACGACGACCATCGCTGACGGCGCGATGAGTAGCATCGCGAAGGGCGAATACCGCAAGTGGAATATCTTGCCTCTCTCCACCGAGGGCGACAATTATTTCGGCATTCAGCCCGAATTTCAGTTGGGCGACAAATATTACACCACAATGTACGCCTCTTTCCCCTTCTCATGTGCTTCGTCAGGCATGAAGGTCTACACCGTGACCCAGACCGAAGGAAATCAGGCGGTATATAACGAAATCACAGGCATTGTGCCCGGCGGCACGCCGGTCGTGATCGAATGTTCTTCGAACGATCCGACCAACAATCGCCTGAACATCATCGACACTAATATAGCCGCTCCCGCAGACAATTTGTTGTCCGGAGTCTATTTCTTCACCAAATACACGCGTCCGGCGGCGCCCCATTACAATCGCACCGCCTACGATCCGAATACGATGCGTCTTTTGGGCACGCTCACCGACGGATCGTTGGGATTCGTCAAGAGCACTACCACTTCGTGGCTGCCCGCCAACAAAGCTTATCTGAACGTCCCTGCCGATGCTCCGGACGAGATTCGTTGGGTGGATGCGAGCGAATTTGTCTCTGCCATCGAGACGGTCAAGGGGGACGTTGCGCCCAAGGGCGGCGATATCTTTAACCTCTCCGGCGTTTGCGTCCGTCGCCAAGCTACGACGACCGAGGGGCTTCCGTCAGGTGTATATATCCAAGGTGGTCGAAAAATCGTGATCGAATAATTTATCAATACGAGGGAAATGAAGTTCTTAATGCTTGGGCTTTGCAGTCTCATGTTGGCAACGTTGCCGCTGCAAGCCCAGAAGATGGATGTCGCCGTTTCGGTGGGTACCGACGGCGTGGGCGTTGACTTAGGTACACACATCGGTTCGTGGGTCGGGATTCGCACGGGTCTCTCCTACGTCCCCAAGTTTGAGTACAAGATGTCTTTCGGCGTACAGTTGGACGATGGTGATGGGAGCAGCTCGGAAGATCCGAACTCTCGCTTCAATAAATTAGCCTCCAAACTGCACGATATGACGGGCATCGTCGTCGACGATCATGTCGATATGGTGGGACGTCCGAGCTTTGCGAGCTTCAAATTCTTGGTGGATATTTATCCCTTCGTCAATGATCGTCGTTGGTTCGTGACCGCCGGATTCTATGTAGGCTCATCGACCGTCGCCAAGGCGGTCAATGCCGACTACGAAATCTCGACGTTGATGGGCGTAGGCATTTATAACGGTATGTACGACAAGGCTGCTAACGACGAGCCGGTGATTTCTGTCGGCAACTTGGATCTCTATATGCCGCAGTTTCTGGAATACGGACGCATGGGGGTCAACGTCGGAACTTATGCCGACGGCAGCAATTACTTCATGGAGCCCGATCAGAACAGCCTCGTCTCAGCCCGCGTCAAGGTCAACCGTCTCAAACCTTATTTGGGCGTCGGCTTCGGAGATTGGTTCACCAAAGCCAAAAAATGCCACTATTCCGTCGATTGCGGCGCAATGTTTTGGGGTGGAACCCCGGCGATCGTTACACACGACGGCACAGACTTGGCTAAGCTCTCCTCTGTCCGCGGACGCCCCGGCGATTATGTGGATGTCATCAAGAAGTTCAAGGTTTATCCGGTCGTGACGTTTCGCGTCTCCTGCCCGGTGCTTTGACGATCCACACCAATGATGATAGGGGACTCCCCTAAAATACCAAACGCCCACGGTAGCTATTATGCTATCGTGGGCGTTTGGGTATAGTATTGTGGTTGGTGGCTTCACCGCCTCATCCCTCGTCGCTACTCGGCTGCAAGCCGGCAAAGGCGTCGCCCAAATGTCGGATCAGGTCGCTCGGAAGCCAGCTCTCCGGCGCTCCTTTCGTCAGGGCGAGGTCGGCGGCGTAAGAATGTAGGTAAACGCCTAAACGCGCTGCCTCGTCGGGGGTATAACGTGCCGCGAGGAGCCCCAAGATGATGCCTGTCAAGACGTCACCACTGCCTCCCACCGCCATGCCTGCATGTCCGTGCTCCACATTGAGCCATACGGTTCCATCGGGCAGCGCGATAGCGGTGTAGGCGCCTTTCAGTACAATGATCACTTTAGCCTCTCGTGCCAACGCACGGACGCGACACAGCCGATCGTAAGAGGCGGTGTGCCGTGCCATCTCGTCCGGTGATGCCACCGTGCCGTGCAGCAGTCCGGCGGCGTATGCCGATTGCAATAGGCGGTCAGCCTCCTTGGGATGGGGCGTCAAGATCGTCTTGGGAGGCATCTTGCTCCACCATTCCGGGTGAGAGGCAAGCAGATTCAATGCGTCGGCATCCCAGACCATCGGACGACGAGCACGCTCCAACAGCAGTTGCAATAGCTCCGCCGTCTCGTTGTGACGCCCCAAACCGCAGCCTACGCCGATCGCTTCGTGCCCTTCGGGGAGCAAGAAGCGTTTGACGTGTTCCGAGCCGACGGTGGTGCATTTGGCTTCAGGTATGCCGAGCTGCATCACTTCGTAGCCGCATTCCGGTGTATAGACCGTCAACAGTCCTACGCCGCTGCGCATACAGGCGCGTGCAGACAACAACGCGGCTCCCATCATTCCCCGGCTGCCGACGATGAGCGCCGCGTGGCCGAAGGTACCTTTGTGGGCGAAGCGGTCGCGTCCCTTGCGCAGGGCGGCGACATCTCCGTGCGTCAACAGTCGATAGGGTGAGGAGAGGGGCGTCGCATCAGCTACCAATCCGATGTCGACCACTTGCCATCGTCCCAAGAATTCGGCGCACTCCGGCAGGTAGCAACTCAGCTTGGGGTTGCTGATCACCAAGGTCGTCGTTGCGCGCACCACGGAGCTCGATTCCTCCGGGCGAAAACGATCGCCGGGCAATCCCGTCGGCATATCTATTGCGACCACTTGTGCCGAGCTCTGGTTGATCCATTGGACGAGGTAAGCGTAGCCTCCATCCAACGGACGGTTCAGCCCGCTGCCCAACAGCCCATCGACAATGACGTCCTCCTCGTGGAGCTCCGGCAGGGCGATCTGAGTGCTGATCTCTGTCAGCACACCGTCGGGCAAGGTTTGGCGCGCCTCGATGCAGTCGGCGGAGAGCTTCCCGGTGGGGCAGAAGAGGAAGCCCATCACCGGATACCCCTCTTCGTACAGTCGGCGCAAGATCACCAAGGCGTCGCCGCCGTTATTTCCGGCTCCGGCGAGCACCACAAAGCGGGTATGCCGATTAGGATAACGGCGAATGATTTCTGTCGTGGCGGCTCCGGCAGCCCGTTGCATAAGTTGAAAAGAGGTGATGCCCTGTGCGGCGCACGTGGCGGCGTCCAACGAACGGGTGTCTACGGTAATCGGGAGAATCATAGTATTATAGGAGTTGAATAGGTGCCTGCCAACGGAGTGCAGGCACCCAAAGGGTTGTTTATGGGGTGTGCATCAACAGGAACGAGTGAAGCGGACGCAGACCCAACGATTGCGGCTCGTAGCGTCGACAAACGTCAGTCCCAACGCTTCGGCGCAACTGCGGATGGCAGAGAGGTCTTCTTCGTAGAATCCGCTCATCAGTAGATCCCCACCGCCAGCCAAGTGCGCTACATAAGTGCTCATGTCGTGCAGCAGGATGTTGCGGTTGATGTTTGCCAAAATCAGATCGTATTTCTGTGCGGAGGTTTCGAGTAGGGTAGCGTCGCCGCAGAGGACATTGAGTGTGACGTCATTGAGCGCCGCGTGTTCGCGGGCGTTGTTGCAAGCCCAATCGTCGATGTCGATGGCGTCCACCTGCGCTGCGCCACGCATAGCGGCGAGGATGCCCAATACCCCGGTGCCGCATCCCATGTCCAAAACCGCTTTACCGCTCTGATCGAGCGCCAAGATGCGGGTGAGCATCTGTGCCGTCGTCTCGTGGTGTCCGCTGCCGAAAGACATCTTCGGTGTCAGGCGAATATCGTATCGGCACGCCGGAATGTCGGTGGCTCCGGGCGCGTGGATCACACACTGATCTTCGATCACTATGGGCTGAAAAGCCTCTTGTTCCCACGTCGCATTCCAGTCTTGTGCCTCGATCTCACGAGCGGTGTAACTACAAGTTACGCCGGGCAACGGAAGCTCTGCAAACATTGCTCGCACTGCCTCCTCGTCATAGAGCGACGTCGGACAGTATGCCAAAAGGGTGGATTCGTGTTGTTCGAAACTGTCAAAGCCGATAGGTGCTAAAAGCGCGGCTAACACATCGGCGATCTCTTCGCTGTAGGGTTGGGGGGCTATCGTCAGCTCAATATAGTTCATGCAGAGAAATGTGATTTATTAGTGGTTGAAATGATCCGAAAAAAGGGGCTGAAACCACCTTTTTAGCTTAAAAAGTTAAAAAATAAGAGCCCCGTAGGATAGATAATGAATAAATTTATACCTTTGCGAAACCAGAGGTCTATCATCACTCCTTGGGGATGAATCCTTATCTCCATGGCAAAGAAACAGAAAAATTTCAAAACTCAAATGATTTGCCTATGAAAAAATTAGTGATCACGGCGATGCTTACTTCATTCGCCATCTTAGCACCGCAAGTCAAGGCTCAGAGCGAAAACGACGGATTCTATTATAGCAAAGCTAAAGAAAAGAAGGCTGTGTATCAAAACACCGAGACGTGGGAGACACAAGCCAACAATGATTGGGATGTCGATGCGTATAACCGTCGCTCCTCGTCTGACGACGCCTCTTTTCGTATCGAATGGCCCGAATCAACGCAAAATACAGAGGTCAACACGACTGTACACGACACGGTGTACGTGGTGGAGCAGTATTACTTCAGCGATCGTATTCGCCGATTCCACAATCCGCTATTTTCGATCCATCTGAATAATCCGTTCTTCGACGTGGCATTCTACGATCCTTTTTACTGGGACTATTGTTACGATGATCCGTGGTGGTATGTGACGCCGAGTTTCGGCTTCCATTACGGCTCTTGGTACTTGGGTTGGAACCCCGGATATTACAGCGGATGGTACGGCGGTTGGTATGCTCCCTACTATCATCCCATGCCGCACTTCCACCAGCCGTTGATGGCACACCACGGGCCGGCGTTGCCCAATCGCGGCGCGCGGGTCAATAATATGGGTGGACATTATCGCCCCTCGTTGGTTGGTAATCGCCCCTCTAACGGTGGACGTATGCAGCAAGGCGGTCGTCCCGGCGGGGCACAAGCTATGCCGAGCGCCGCGAGACAGCCACAGATGAATGGCGGTCGAGCTACCGCTCAGCCCTCGATCTCTGCCTCAACCTTGCGACAGAACAGCAATTTCCGCGGACAAGGCAACACTTCGTCGCGCACCCAAAACGCAACTGCTACCCGCCCCGGACAGTCCTCTAACCGTGTGAGCCAAAGTCCTACACGCATCTCAGGCAACGGCAACACCCGCGGCACGACGTCGGTGAATACCAACAACAGCGCTACGCGCGTCGGCACCTCTCGCGTCAGCCAAGACAACAGTAGCGCCCGCCGCACCGACAACGGCGTTCGCCAGAGCGCTACTGGTCGCACCACGTTGCGGAGCAATTCGAGCACCTCGTCGCAGACATCATCTCCCAACGTGGGGTCAAACAATGTCTCTCGCTCGTCGCAAAATGCCGCGTCCAATGGTTCGGCGACACGTAGTAATAGCTCCGCGACCCGTAGCAACAATGCTACGACCCGCAGCAGCTCTTCCTACTCGTCGGGCAGCAGCACTCGTAGCAGTTCACCTTCTTTCTCCGGTGGCGGCGCTACTCGTAGCTCCGGTGGTGGTGGCGGTCGCAGCGGCGGAGGGCGTCGTTGATCTCTCGGCGCTTCGGTGATTTTTTAGCGAAAAGGTACACATATATTAGATATTGTAGATTAAAAACATTGATCATGTCTTCTCGTCATATACTCTTGCCCGCCGTCCTGTCCTTAGGTGTGGGTGTCGTGAACGCACAAAATCTGGTGGATGCCACGCGCTTTAGCTCGTCAGATCTGAACGGCACAGCCTACTACAACAGCATGGCAGGCGCATTCGGCGCTTTGGGCGGTGATCCCTCCAGTATGGTCAACAATCCTGCCGGTACTGCCGTCTATCGCAATGTGTCGGAGATTTCGGTGACGACCAACTTTGCCACTGCTCGTACCAAGACTACGGGCGATTTCACGAGTCGGAAGCGCCAGCGTGACTTCTCGATCGGAAATCTCTCCTATATACTCTCTGTCGGCACCGAACAGTATGAGCACTTGGTAAACTTCACCTTGGGGTTGGGATTTAATCACACGGAAGGCGTCAAACGCCGCTACGCCGTCGGATTCAACAATCAGACACCAAGTTCCTCTTTCGGCAACTATGTCTCCAATTTGGCGAACCAAGGGCTGATACAAGCCGGAAAATTTGATACTCCCGCCTACTTAGGCACTTCGGCGGCGTGGAACAATGCTTCGATGCCGCTCTTGGGCTTGATGGGGTATAGCACCTACGCCATTGACAACTGCACGGATGCTTTAGGCAACACTACGGGAGGCGTCCGCGCATACGATGATGCGGCAGATTGCAACAGCTACGCAGATCTCTTTGTGCGAGAAGAAAACCGCATGGATGAATTTAATCTCAACATTGCCGGTAACTGGGACGACTTTGTTTATGCAGGATTCACCCTCAGTATTGTCGATTATAACTCCGTGATCAATTCCGAATTTAGTGAATATTACGACGATCAATACGGTAGCTACACTTATTACGACAACGACTTGGAAACCAAAGGCACGGGTTTCAATCTCAAGTTAGGCGCCATCATCAAGCCGACGGATAGTTGGCGTTTAGGGTTAGCGATCCACACACCGACATGGTACGACATGACCGATATTTACAACGGATGGATGTCTACTAACGCGCAGGAGAGCGATTACAATCCCGGAACAGCGGTGAGCGCTGGTGATCCCGCTTATGAATACGATTACCGCTTCAGCACGCCGTGGAAGTATCAGTTCAGTACGGCATACGTGTTTGGTACGCGCGGCGTCCTTAGCTTCGAGTATGACATGGACGACTATCGTTCCATGCGCTATTACGAAGCCTCCAACAGCTACGGCGAGGACTTTAGCATTCAGAAGCAGCTGATCAAGGATTATATGACGGAAATGCACACTTTCCGTATCGGTGGCGAGTTCCGTGCGACGCCTAAGTTTAGCGTACGCGCCGGCTACGCGCACCGCACATCGCCCTACAAGGACGCGGTATTCAATCAAGAATACAAGTACGATGACGATCCGTCGTACATTTACGGCTCCAGCACCAAGCCCAACTACAGCTTGCAGGGTCGCACAGATTATCTCTGCGCCGGATTTGGTTGGCGAGGTTCCGTCAGCTACCTCAACTTCTCGTGTGTGCACAAGGCGCAACACGAACGTGTCGCCGCCTTCCCGGTCATTTATGACGCCACCTATACCGACGACATCGGCGATATCTACGTGCCCGGAGCAACCAATCGGCACATGCCCCTCACAACCAGAACTCTGAACTTCGACTTGACGCTCGGCTTCAGATTCTGATTTCTAAACCCTATCCCCTTTGGAAAATTATCTCGAATCGCTCAACGAAAGCCAACGTGAGGCCGTCACTTATTGTGACGGTCCTCAGTTGGTTATAGCCGGTGCCGGGTCGGGTAAGACCCGTGTTCTCACCACCAAAATAGCTTATCTCTTACAATCAGGCTACCAGCCGGACGAAATCATCGCGTTGACCTTCACCAAGAAGGCTGCTAACGAGATGAAGGAGCGTATCACACAACTTGTCGGTCCCGGTTACGCCCGTCGTCTATGGATGGGAACTTTTCACTCCCTTTTCTCGCGCATCTTGCGTCGCGAGGCGGAAAAGATTGATTTCAAGCCCGACTTCACGATCTACGACCAAAGCGACTCGCGCAACTTAGTGAAGAGCATCATCAAGGAAATGGGCTTGGACGAGAAGAAATACAAGCCCGCTGCCATTCAGGGGCAAATCAGCACTGCCAAAAACAACCTGGTCACCCCCGGAATGTATGCCGGATGTCGCGAGTGGATCGAATTTGACAATCGGGCGGGGCGCGGTAGCTTTGCGGAGATCTACCAACGCTATTGGGTGCGTTGTTATCAAGCCAAGGCGATGGACTTTGACGATCTGTTGCTCTACACCAACATCTTGTTTCGCGATCATCCCGAAGTCTTGGAGTTCTATCAAGACTACTTCAAATACATTTTGGTGGATGAGTATCAAGATACCAACCGCGCGCAGCACCTCATCGTGGAGCAACTCTCGCGACGCCATCGCCACCTCTGCGTAGTCGGTGATGATGCCCAGAGCATCTACTCGTTCCGTGGGGCGAACATTGCCAACATCATCAACCTGCGCCAGACCATTCCGGGCACGCGCCTCTTCAAACTCGAACAGAATTATCGTTCAACACAGAACATTGTCGACGCCGCCAACAGTTTGATTCGCAAAAACACAGAGCAGATCCCCAAAACCATCTATAGCTGCAAAGATCGAGGCTCATTGATCTCCGTTAACGGTTCGTTCAGTGATCTTGAAGAGGCATACTCGGTGGCGGGACGTATTGCTACGTTACATAATGAATATGGTTACGCCTACAAGGATTGTGCGATACTCTACCGCACAAATGCCCAAAGCCGCGCGATGGAGGAGGCTCTGCGCAAACGTGGCATCGCCTATCACATTTATGGCGGTGTCTCGTTCTATCAGCGCAAAGAAATCAAAGACATCATAGCCTACTTGCGCCTGATCGCCAACCCTGCGGATGAGGAGGCTTTCAAGCGCGTCATTAACTATCCCACGCGCGGAATTGGCAACACTACCTTAGCCAAGATTTCAGAGGCGGTAGCTACTCAGGAACGCCCGTTCTTCGAGATATGCAGTCACCCGGAGCAATACGCCTTAGGGGTCAATAAGTCCACCGCCGCCAAGCTCACCGCCTTTGCCGCCTTCATCGAGAGCTACAGCCGCCTGAATACGGAATTAAATGTGTATGATCTCACCATCCGACTTGTGGTAGATGCCGGCATTAAGGCTGATTTGGCCGGCGACACAACTGTCGAGGGTATGAGTCGCCGCGAAAATGTAGAGGAGTTGCTCTCTGCAATGCAGGCGTATGTGCGTGACAGCATTGAGGAGGGGCGCGAAGAGGAGGCACACCTCACCGGGTTCCTCGCCGACGTCTCCCTTTCGGGCGATGTCGAGCCGGATAATGACGAGGCAACGACCGAAGACTCTGTAACCCTCATGACCATCCACTCCGCTAAGGGCTTGGAATTCAAGAATGTCTTTGTCGTCGGTGTGGAGGAGAATCTCTTGCCTTCCGATATGTCGTTCAACGAGCCGCGAGGGGTGGAGGAGGAGCGCCGCCTGTTCTACGTCGCCATTACGCGCGCCGAAGAGAATTGCTTCTTGAGCTACGCCACCAGTCGCTTCCGCAACGGGCACAGCGACAGCTGTCGCCCCAGTCGCTTCCTGACCGACATAGATCAGCGATACTTGCGGCGTAGTGATGCCATCCCGCGTCCCGTACAGAACTATGGCAGTACGGGAGGAGGTTCCTTCATTTATGAACGTCCGGAACCGGTGGCGGCAAAGCCTGCAGCGCCTCGTTCCTCGGTATTGAACTTCACCGGACGTGTCCATAAGATGACCACACCGAAACCCGCTGCCGGAACGGGTGGCATTACCTATCGCGGTCAGCTACTCACGACCGGAATGCGTATTGTACATGAGCGCTTCGGGCGTGGCGTCATTCGCGAGCTGTACGGCGAGGGCGACGATGCGCGCATAATGGTCGACTTTGATACAGTAGATAGTAAAGTGCTCTTGCTTAAATTTGCTAAGATTCGGATAGAGTAATGATCCGATCTCAACAAAAAGATCTCAGGTGGTATGCCTGAGATCTTTTTTTGTTGGGATCGGATCTTCGAAAATGCTTTTAAGGTTTCGATTCAGAAGTATTGGGGCAAAAAAGACTTTTTTTCTAAAAACAACGCTTACTCCTCCGTACAAAGTCGCCGAATCGTGGAAATGATCTCGCTATTGCGAAAATCCATAGACATTGTGATTATATTTCCGTGTTTATCTACCAAACGGTAGGAGGGATATTTCGAAATCATCAGAAAGCTCTCTATCGCATCCTGTTGCCTCTTCGGAAGGTTGTAGTGGAAAATATTTTCACCTGTAAGGTCATATTCCTTGATGAGGTTCTGCCAAGGCTCTTGTTCGCTGCGATTCGCCAAAAACAGATAGGCAACCGGGCAATCTGACAGCTGAGCGGCGGTCTGATTGAATTGCCTGAGTGCTTTGCGGCACGGTGCGCACCATGTGCCCCACACGTCAATCAGCACGACACGCCCCTGCATAGGCTCCAAGAGTCGTCGCAAAATGGTTTCACCCTCCGTTAGCCCCGACACATCTACCGAACTGCGCAGATTGACCTCTTTTTGCAGTTTCACTTCTCTGAGTTGTTCGTATCGCCTCTGCATCCGTTCCAAAGTCGCCCAAGCCTCCGGATTGTGTATCTCGGTGCGTAGAAAGTCCATCTCGTCGTCGTGCAAGGGGGCTATACGCATATCAAAGGTTGTATGTGCATCGTCGCAGAGCATCAGGTCGCGTGCAATGCTGTCTAAGCCCAAAGAGTCGCACAGCTGTGCTCCTGTACGCATATATGCTAACATCGAGGGGTAGACAGCCTTACGTCGATAGTAGCTGATGTAGTCGCGCAACAACATCGGGTAGTAATAATATGCCAAATAGGGTTGTGCTCGCCGATCTATCATTTGTCGGATTGCCTCCAAATAGGGAGTAGGTACTTCCTTGTCGGCTGATAGATAGAGCACTTGCGACAACTGCCACGCCGCGGCATAGTCGTACCAGTTACGCATGAATCGCTCGTAACGGGTCGAAAGTGTGGGGACGGCTTGCAGGGTGCTATCCAAATGGTGTAGGACGGCGCTCTTCTGCTGTTCCAACTGGCGCAGGTACTCCATCAGTTGTTCTCCTGTTGCTTTGGAAGGAAGGTGCATGGGGATGATGATCCATTCCATGGGATGCGCCAACAGTTCGTTTTGCAGACGTACATCGTCGCCGGTGAAGTATTTGTCGCCGGTGCCGAGGTCGTAGACAAGGTGGTAGGTCTCGCCGGGTTCAATGACGGTGCGGACCATGAGGCGTTTCCAATCGGAATCGAGTAGCGAGCTGTTCCATACGGGAATCTTCATCGTGAAGCGCCCCAAACTATCCATTTCCGCCTCATAGTTGCACATATCATCAAGGTTCATCGGATCGTAGACGCTGAACTTGATGGTCGTCCATGTTTGTTGCTGTCGCGGTGTGCGGTTCTGGATCCAACCATTCAGGACAACGGTGTCCATACGATAGCCGTTATTTTTCAGATCGGGACGATCGTCGCGTGTCGTGTAGTCCGGTGAGGTGTGTTCCGAAAATAAAATCTCACTCGACTCACCTCGGCTCCGTTCGATATCGCAGATGACGGGGCGCCGGGCTTGAAGCGGAGCAATTCCGTATAGAAATAAGCAGAGTAGTAAAAGTCTTTGTGTCATGGAGGCAAGGTGTTTCTGGCTTGTCGATTTCTTCGGATGCATGGTGTGTCACAATGCACCGCAAAGATAACAAAAAGCGGGGTACGGCGTTAATTTAGATCCTTAAAATGCGCCAACGAAGGTCAAAAAGAACCCCCTTGTCTGAACACATTGCAGACAAGGGGGGTGTAAATATCTCCGGGTTGGATTAGCCCAAGAATGAGATCAACACACCGGCAGCGACGGCAGAGCCGATCACGCCTGAGATGTTGGCTGACATTGCGTATTGCAACAGATTATTCTTCGGATCGTACTTGGTGGCGATGTCGTTAGCGACACGCGATGCCATCGGCACAGCCGAAAGACCGCAGGCACCTACCAACGGATTGATCTTCTTCTGCGAGAAGCAGTTGAACAATTTAACCAAAAGAATACCGCCTGCGATGCTGACAGCGAATGCCAAGAAGCCGCCGACGACGATACCGATGGTCTGCCAGTTCAAGAAGGATTCTACCGTCATGGTAGCACCGACGCAGAGTCCTAAGAAGATGGTAGCTGCGTTCATGATGGTGTTGCTGGCTGCATCTGCAATGCGCGAGGTGTTGGCACCGATTTCCTTGATCAAGTTACCAAACATCAACATGCCGATCAGCGACACGGCTGAAGGAACGATGATGGCAACCAACACGGTGACGAAGATCGGGAAAATGATCTTGGCAGCTTGGAGGTTCTTGATTTCCTGCTTGTTGGGATAAAGCTTCTCCTGCTGCTTCATGTTGATCAACAACTCCTTCTTGGTGCAGAGCAATTTCACCACCAACGGAATAATCACCGGCACGAGCGCCATATACGAGTAGGCTGCAATGGCGATGGGACCGAGCAATTCGGGCGCCAATTTAATAGTGGTATAAATGGCTGTCGGACCATCGGCGCCACCAATGATACCCAAGGAAGCGGCTTGCTGCGGCGTGAAGCCGAAGACGCCGATAGCGACCAAGATGACAGAGAAGATGCCGACCTGTGCTGCTGCGCCGAAGATGGCAAGCTTCAAGTTGCGGAGCATCGGTCCGAAATCGGTCATAGCACCCACACCCATGAAGATGATCGGGGGGAGGAAGCCGGTCTTGATCAAACCGTAGTAGAGCATGTTCATCAATCCCAATTCATGTGCAATCTGCGGCAGAGACATCTCCCAGATGTGGTATTCGCGTCCGTTGGCGACGATGAGGCCTGTCTGGTCTGCGGCATTTACCCCCATTTCGCCACCGGGGAAATTCGCCAACAGAATACCCATGGCGATCGGAATCAACAACAGCGGTTCATATTGTTTCTTGATGCCCAAGTAGAGAAACAAGAAACCTAACAAATACATGACGATGAAGCCCGGTTCTTCGGCAATATTGCTGAAGGCGGTCATCTCGTAGAGGCGTTGAAATATAGAGCTTATATCCATGTCCTATGCAAGTTTCAAAGGTTAAAATAGCTCGGATTAACCGATTTTGAAGAGTACATCGTCTTCGTAAACCTTGTCGCCGGCATTCACGCAGATGGCTGTGATCACACCGTCGCAATCGGCTGCAACGGCGTTGTAGGTCTTCATAGCCTCAATGTAGCCCAACGTCTGACCTTTCTTCACGGCGTCGCCGATTTTGATAGCGGTTTCGGAAGCGTTCTTCACCAAGAAGAATTTACCTTCCAACGGTGACAGTACGTCGGTGCCGGGACCTGCTGCAGCTGCCGGAGCAGCGGGTGCGCTCTGCTGTGTCGCAGGTGCAGCCTTGCCGTCATTCGGGGCGATGGCAACGTTGTATTTTTCGCCGTTCACCTCGACAACCAAGGTCTGCGGTTTGATTTCTCCGCTCACCTTGTTCTTTGCAGCCTTCTTCGCTGCCAAGTCAGCTTCGAAATCGGCTTTGGCCTTACCGCTGCGATAGTTTTCGTACTGCGGCTCGTGCATTGCATACTCGAAGAGCTCTTCGTCGTCCTGACCGAACTCCCAACCTTTCTCCTTCATCTTTTGACGGTAGGTCTCCAAGGCGTCCGGGTAAGAATCCTGCGGGTTGGCAGAAACGAATTGGCGGCCCTGTTCCTCAGCCAATTTCTTGATCTCAGGAGCAACGTCACCCGGCAACTTTCCGGATTTGCCCAAGATCATGCCCCAAATGTCGTCGGCAATGATCGACCAACGCTCTTTGCCCTTCAACATCTGCATCACGTTCATCAGCGCTAAGTTTTTCACGTATTGGCTGAACGGAGTGACAAGGGGCGGGAAGCCCACCTTGGGCCAGACGTATGCAACCTCGTCGAAGAGCTTAATCATGAGGTCTTCTTGAGTAATCTTCGGCTTGTTGTTCTTCTCGAAGTAGCGGTTGATGCTTTCCAAATTATCCGCCAAATCGTTCATCAGAGAGCCCATCATGCCGCCCGGAAGACCCGGAGCGATCAGCAGGGAGTTCATGAAGCGATTGCGTTGAGGAATGTAGTAGCCTAAGAAGTCATCCATGAATTCTTGCGTCAAAGAGCGCACTTTCATGTAAGCCTCCATATTGATTTCGGGAACCTTGAATCCTGCGTCTTTCAACATCGCTTGGACAGCCAAGACGTCGGGATGTCCTGTACCCCATGAGAGGGGTTCCATGCCGACATCTACATAGTCACATCCAGCCTTGCAGACCTCCAAAATCGAAGCCATCGCAAAGCCCGGTCCTGCGTGCGAGTGATATTGTACGGGGATGTCGGGGTGCTTCGTCTTGATGTTCTTGACGATCTGACCCAACGACTCCGGACGACCGATGCCTGCCATATCTTTCAGACAGATCTCGTCAGCGCCTGCGGCGATGAGTGTTTCAGCTAATTCGGTATAATATTTCACTGTGTGAACCGGTGAGAACGTGATACAGAGACAGCACTGCGAAATCATGCCGCCCTCGTGTGCATAGCCGATCGAGGGAATGATGTTGCGCGTGTCGTTGAGACCACAGAATGTACGGGCTATGTCGGTGCCTTGCTTGAATTTTACCTGATAAAACAGCTTGCGAACGTCGGCGGGAACGGGATTCATGCGGATGCCGTTTAGTCCGCGGTCAAGCATGTGAGTCTGGATTCCGGCTTCACGGAAAGGCTTGGTCCAAGCGCGTACAGCTTTGTTGGGGTTTTCGCCGAACAACAGGTTGACTTGCTCAAATCCGCCACCATTGGTTTCTACTCGCGCGAAGCACCCCATCTTAATGATCTCCGGTGCCACGCGAACCAACTGATCCACGCGCGGAACATACTTTCCGGCTGACTGCCACATGTCACGATAGACAAGACTGAATTTTACTTCCTTTGCCATAATGAGTATTGAATGTTTTTTGGAATAAAAGACGAAAGTTGTGATTCTTATTGTTTCTGGATGTCGACTACCTTGGCGCCGGGCGCAACCTGAGCGATGGCTTTGCGAATTGCTTCAGCCACTGCGGGCGTTACCGTCGGAGCTGCGGGTGCTGCCTTACGAGGCGCTTCTTCGGGAGCAAGGCGATTGATGAGTTGGATCATTCCCTTGCTGAGGTAAATAATCAAAATTAGGATGACAAAGACCGTTCCCATGCCTACAATCATAAGCATGAGCGCCTGCTGCATCGGAGTTAGATTTTCCATAACTATAATTGTTTGATTTGTTGTGTCTGTCGTTAGATATAAGTGCTTTTTCACAATATGGGCTTGCGCATTTATGGGGAACTTTTTCTAAATGAACAGAACCTTAGATACGTTAAACCCATTTGCTTGACCGCGCCATTTGCCGCAATCGGGCACAAAAATAAAAAAAAAAGAGCAGATTACCAAAAATCGCTCTTTATTTTCACTTTTCTGCCTTAAAGCAGACAACGTATTAGTAGATATCCGCCTCCAACGAGCCATACATATAGTAGCGCCGCCAATACAAAAGGCTTGGCGCCCGCCTGCCGAAACTTGTTGAGCCCGGTGTCTGCTCCCAAGGCGGTCATTGCCATGGTGAGCATGAATGTCGAGATGAGGTTGATGCACTGCAATAGTTCGTGCATCCAAGCGCCCGGAGCAAATGCTTCGCCGGGAAGCGCGGAATGTAGCAGAGAGTTGACTCCGATCATAGCTAAGAAGAGGAAGGCAAACCACGGTACCGTGATTTTGCGTTGATGCTGCGAATGTGCAGAGTCGTTCTTCCCTCTGTTCAGTAGGGCGCTCATTAGCAGCAAGACAGGGACGAGCAGGATGACACGTACCATTTTCACGATGAGGGCGGTTGTCGCCACATCGCTTCCCATCGCGTTACCGGCTCCCACTACGTGCGCCACTTCGTGAAGCGTGGCGCCTGTGTAGATGCCCATCTGTGTATCGCTCAAGCCCAACAGCCCGCTACGGTAGAGAATGGGGTAGAGAAACATCGAAATCGTTCCAAAGATGACTACCGTCGAGACCGCGATCGCCGTCTTGTGGGGCGCTGCCTTTACCACGGGCTCGGCGCCCAAAACAGCGGCTGCACCGCAAATGGCGCTGCCGGTAGCGGTAAGTAGGGTCGTTTCGCGATCCATCTTCAGTAGGCGTCCTAACCAGAGACCTAAGAGTAGCGTCCCGGCGACTACGATCACGTCAACGATCAGAGCCGATGCGCCCACGATCATGACGTCTTGAAACGTAAGACGGAAGCCGTAGAGGATGATGCCCAACCGAAGCATCCTCTTGCTGCAAAACTTAAAGCCGTGTTCCCACGAGACGGGCGTTCGGGGGCGCAATGTGTTGGCAAAGATCATGCCCAACAGAATGCCGATGATTAACGAACTTAATGAGAGGTCTTGGATGCAAGGAATCTTAGCGATCCACCATGCACAAAGTGAGAGTGCTCCGATCAGGAGCACTCCCATGCTTGTTTCTTTTTTCATTTGTAGAGAGAAGTGTAAAAATCAATATTCAGCTAATTGCGCCTCAACAGCGTCGAATTTTGCTTTGAATTCGGCGTCTGTAGCCAGCAGATTGTCGACGTTCTTGATGGCATGGAGCACGGTAGCGTGGTCTCGGTTGCCGATGACCATGCCAATGCGCGATACCGATTGTGTGGTATGTTTCTTGCACAAATACATAGCAGCCTGACGCGCCAAAACAATCTCGCGCTTACGACTCTTGGAATGTAGTTGCTTCTGATCAACGCCGAAGTCTGCCAACACCGCATTGATGATAGCTTCGATCGTGATAGCGCGCTTCTCCATCTTGATGATCATGCGCATCACTTGTGCTGCTAACTCCTGATTGATGGGACGGTTGCGAACGATAGAGTGAGCTAACAGGGAATTAATGATACCCTCCAAGTCTCGTACGTTGTCGTCTGCCATACGTGCGATATAGTCGATCACTGACGGCTCGATGCTTAGACCTTCCTTTTTGCACTTCCCTTCCAAGATGCAGCGACGTAACTCATAGTCGGGATGTTCAATTTCACCGGTGAAGCCCCATTTGAATCGCGTCAACAAGCGCGGCACAAGGTCTTCCAACTCCACCGGCGGGCGGTCGCTGGTCATGATCAGCTGGCAGCCACGTTGGTGCAGGTGGTTGAAGATATGGAAGAAAGTATTCTGCGTTGAGATCTTTGTCTTGCCCGCAAACTCTTGAATATCATCAATGATGAGCACGTCAATACTCTGGTAGAAGTTGATGAAGTCGTTGACCAAGTTTCGGCGTACCGCGTCCGTGTATTGCACCTGAAACAGATGACTGGTCACGTAGAGCACGCGCTTCTCGGGGAAACGCTCCAAGATCTTCAGCCCGATGGCTTGTGCGAGGTGTGTTTTGCCGACACCGGATGCACCGAAGATGAAATATGGGTTGAAGGCCGTATGACCGGGCTTCTGAGCCACAGTGATAGCGGCGCTTAACGCAAGCTCATTGCTCTTGCCCTCGCAGAACGTGTCGAACGTGAATTGAGGGTTCAAGAATGAATTGAACTCAGGCTCCTGTCGAACCTCCGGGCGCGGCGGAGCTTGAACGTTCATGTTTGCGTCTTCGGCGATGTTCACCTTGTAGTTTAGACGAATTCCATCGCCGAAAATGCGGATCAGTGTTTTTCTAAGTAGATCAAAATACTGGCCTTCGAGATACTCATACACATAATGAGATGGCAACTGTAGCGTGAGCATTCCGTCTTGGTAGCCGATGGCCTCCGTCTTTGCGAAGAAGGCATCGTAGGCTTCTTTGTCGACGTTATCGCTTATGATGCTGCGGCATTGATCCCATTGTTGCTGGAATTGAGCTTTCATACTTTAATAAAGAGGTAACTTATGAAGTTTTAATTGATATCCGTAAATGTACTGGCGAATAGGGGCGCGGTAGCATCCCCATTCTGATTTCCGAGGACAAAAGTCTGTATAATTTTCTTACTGTGCAAGCCTAAAAAAACGTGGTTTTTCTTTGCTGAATCGTAAGCGGTTGAAAATCAGATATTAAGGCGATACTTCACGGGTCGTTGTCAACGAATTGTTGCGAATGATATAACTTGCAGATTTACAGAAAGATAAGTTTTCATGGCTTTTGAATTGTTTTGTAGTTATCAACAATCTATTATTGTCCGTTCTACGCCTGATAAATGGCGAATTAGATTGTTGATAACTACTCGATTGATTGTAGATTTGTTCTAAATATCTATGAAAAATCAATTTGAAGATCCTGTTGATAACTTCAAGTTGTCAATCCCGAATGCGAAGGGTAAAAGCGTGCGGATCCCCTCTGCGATGTAGAATTTGTCGCGGCTACACATCAGGATCTCGATAGGTTGACCGCCTCGTTCCTCCGTCTCCAAGATTACCTGACGACAAGCCCCGCAGGGAGCACACATCTCTTCTGTCAGCTCGCCATTGCTACGGGCTGTAATAGCTAATCTGAGGACGCGCGCCTCAGGAAATCTGCTTCCTGCATAGAAGAGGGTAGTGCGTTCGGCACACAAGCCGGAGGGGTAAGCGGCGTTTTCCTGATTGCTGCCGCTCACAATCTCGCCGTTATCGAGTGCGGCGGCTGCGCCGACCGAGTAATGGGAGTAAGGGGCGTAAGAGCGCAACGTGGCGTCGCGTGCAGCGTCTACTACCACTTTTTGCTCCTCGGTCAATTCATTATACGAGCAAATTTTTATCTTTGCCGCGATTTCTATCTGATCCATATATTTACGGGCATTTATTTGCCGCAAAAATACAAGCTAATGACGAATAAAACAAGACTGCTTCCTTTTTTAATAGCTCTGAGCAGTTCCTTTCTTTTTCCGCTCACACTTTGTGCGCAACGCACTGCCGCGGGTGAACAATATATCAAGACCTACAACGGCATAGCTATGCAGGAGATGAGACGCTACAAGATTCCTGCCAGCATCACTTTGGCGCAAGGACTCCTCGAATCGGGCGCGGGTCAGCAAACTTTGGCGCGTATGGGCAACAATCACTTCGGTATCAAGTGCGCGGGGTGGACAGGAAAGAAAGTCTATAAAGACGATGACCTCAAGAATGAATGCTTCCGTAGTTATAGTTCCGCTGAAGAAAGTTTTGAGGATCATGCCAAGTTCCTGCAACGCGATCGCTATGCCTCACTTTTCAGATTGGAAATCACTGATTATAAAGGCTGGGCGCATGGACTGAAGGCATGTGGTTATGCAACAGATCCCTCTTATGCTTCGAAACTAATCCGCATCATAGAGAGCTATGAACTGACGCAATACGATCGGCAAGTAGTGCGGGGCAAAAGTTCCTCGCAGGTGGCGCATAGCATTTTCCGTCTTGGCAAGTTGCTCTATGTGGTGGCGACATCAAGCGACACACAAGCCTCACTCGCCAAGGAGTTTGGTATCAAGAAACGTCATCTGCGTAAGTACAACGAATGGTCGCGCGACTACACTGTTCGAGCCGGGGACATCGTATATCTGCAAGCCAAGAACAGCCGTGCACAAAAAGGTCACAAGACCCATACGGTGTGCGCCGGAGAGTCGCTGCACTCCATCGCGCAGAAATATGGTGTCACGACCCGATCTTTGCGGCGTCGCAACCATCTCGATGATAACTATCGCCCCGTGGTGGGCGAGGAGCTACGCTTACGCTAATGGAAACTACAAAAACAGTGTGGCGCACAGGGGAAATACCTTGTGCGCCATTTCTTTTAATCCATGTGGAACATTTCAGGGAGCGGGATGCTGATCGGCGAGTTGTCGGGATTGGTCTCCATGATGTCTGCCATATAAGCCCACCATTTCTGGCAAATTTCCGTGCCGCCCAAGTCCTGCGAGCCTCCCTCGCCTTCCAACTCTTGGTAGGCGAAGAGGATGTTGGTGTCCTCGTCCAAATAGATACTATAGTTACGAACTCCGCTCTCGCTGAGTAAGCGTTTTAATTCAGGGAAGAGGTTGGCGTGGCGACGTTTATACTCCTCTTTGAAACCCGGTTTCAAGAACATTTTGAATGCTTCTCTTTTCATGATTGATATTAATTAAGGTGAATATATTGCCATTGTCTGGAGTCGCGTATCTGGTGCGTATGCTCCGCGCCCACAAAGATAAGCGCCAGACACATAACTGTGCTGCTGCGAAACGCTTTTTTTTAGCTCCCGGAATGAAAATCTACTGAAAAAGGTTTTGATCGAGGCAAAACAAGGGCGAACCCCTTCGCTTTGTCGTGGTGGACACAATCGAAACTACGTGTGTCAAGTCCATTCATTGGGAGATAGAAAAACAAGGGGAAAGTTTCAAAAAAATAATTTATACTCAGAAATCTCAAGAAATCTCATTAAATTTGCGCCGTTTGATTCGCCTGCGGGTGGATTGAACAAAAAAAGTACATAAATCTCAATAGAATATGGTTGAGATGACTCAACGGAAATTTGCAGCAGAAAATGGAAAAATCTTGGCGTACCATTTTGAAATTCACACGCTTCGTTGCGCTTTGTCGACGCACGACAGGAGCTTTTCTGTTGGACGCAGAGCGTACATGATTCATTTCATCACTCCTGACCGCATCGAGGCTATTGCTCAAGTGTGAAGCTGAGGGCGCGGGGTGATCTAAAGTCGTGTTTTATGAAAATTTCTATTATTACTGCAACGTGGAATAGTGGTGCTTCGCTAAGGGACACTATGCAGAGTGTTTTGTCTCAATCATTCCAAGATTTTGAGCACATCATTGTTGACGGAGCTTCGACAGACAATACATTGGATATTGTTCGTGCATTGGAACCGGAATATCGCGGTCGCTTGAAATGGATTTCCGAGAAGGATCGCGGGTTGTACGATGCAATGAATAAAGGAATTCGGATGGCGACAGGTGATGTGATCGGCATTTTGAACTCGGATGACTTTTTTACCACTCAAAATGTCTTGGAACGCATCGCTGCGGAGATTTGCGACGTCTGTGCGGTCTATGGTGACGTCCATTATGTACATGAGCAAGATCTAACGCGCTGTGTGCGGTATTACTCTTCGGCATCGTTTCGCCCGTGGATGATGCGTTGCGGATTTATGCCGGCGCATCCGTCGTTCTATTGTCGTCGAGATATTTATGCCCAATATGGTTTGTTTGACCTCTCATTTCGAGTGGCAGCCGATTTCGAGCAATTATTGCGACTGATCTATATCAATCGTATTTCGATAAAATATATTCCGATGGATTTTGTCACAGTGCGTACCGGTGGTGCCTCTTCGTCGGGATTTAGAAGCCATAGGCAGATTTTCCGCGATCATATGCGGGCCTATAAGAAAAATTCAGTCTATTCGAATTGCTTGCTCGAAAGCATCAGATACTTCTATAAATCGATCGAGGTGATTCGTTCCAGAATGAAAAGAAGGCGATGAACATTCAACAATGAGCAAATGGGACGTTCCCAATTTTTTGTTTGGATTGTCCTCATGGGTTAAAATATTCATACCCTCTGAGGGCGGAGCGTTGAATGTACAGTAAAACAGAAATTATTATAAGCATAGAGCAATAATGGAAGATAAGAAAGTGTTTGTGTCGGGATGCTACGATATGTTGCATAGCGGGCACGTAGCCTTTTTCAAAGCGGCTTCGCGTTACGGAAAATTGTATGTAGGTATAGGTTCGGACGCGACCATCGAAGAGTTGAAGCATCGTAAGACGGTGTATTCTGAAACAGAGCGTTTGTATATGGTGAAATCTATTCGTTACGTGACGGATGCTTTTATCAACTCCGGTCACGGATATTTGGATTTTGCCGAAGATGTCGAACGGTTGCAGCCGGATGTCTTTGTAGTCAATAGCGACGGTGGCTCACAGGAGAAATGTGATTTCTGCGCGGCGCACGGCATCGAATATGTGGAATTAGAGCGTGTGCCCGAAGCGGGTCTTGAAGCTCGTTCTACTACGGCATTACGCACCAAGGTGAGGTCTCAGCTGCCGTATCGTTTGGATTTGGCGGGTACATGGATTGATCAGCCTTATGTGAGTGAGTTCGGACCGGGATGGGCGATAACCATCTCGTTAGAACCTACGGTGGAGTTTATGGAGCGTGGCGGTATGTCCACTTCGACGCGCAACGCCATCAAGAAGATTTGGCCTTACGAATTGCCCAACTACCACGAAGAGATGTTGGCTAAGTTGGTCTTCTGTTTCGAAAATGAGCCGACCAAGCAAGAGCATGTTTCCGGCGCACAGGATGCGATCGGTATTTGTATGTCTGGGTTGAATCGTCATTATTATGACCGCCACTATTGGCCGGAGAAGATAGAATCATGTCACGATGAGGAGATCTTGAGTTGGTTGGAAGCACACATCTGTCTGATCCCGATGTTCCCTCGTCCGGAGGGATGCTCCGTGATCAAGGGGGCAAAGATCAGCACTGAAGGAGTGAAAGCCCTCTCGTCAGCCGCTGCAGATTGTTGGGACGCCATCATGCGTCGCGACTTGGCTGCATTCGCCAAGTCTTATCAAGCCTCGTTCGAGGCACAGATCTCTATGTTCCCGGCTATGATGGCACCCGGTGTGGAGCAATATATCGAGCAATATCGTCACCAAGTATTGGCGTGGAAAATGTCCGGTGCGGGTGGCGGTGGCTACCTCGCTGTCGTGTATGACGGAAAGCGTCCGGAAGCAGGTATTCCGATCACGATTCGTCGTCGCTGGTAAGGTGTAGCACTGATACAAAAAGACCGACGCAAGTCGCTTGTCCTTTGTGGGCAGAGACTTGCGTCGGTCTTTCTTGTTCTCAGCGTACAACCTTTTTCCCGTTGCGAATGTAGAGCCCTTTCGGGATCACGCCGTCGGGCAGGCGTCGTCCCATCAGGTCGTAGGTTCCTGTTTCTTTCGACACTCGATCGGCGGTGATGTTCTCGATTCCGTTGCTTCCGGCTGCAATGCGAAGACAGCCGTCTGTGGTTAACGTCGAATAATCCCAGTAGAAACCTTCGGCAGGAATTTCCGGCTCAAACTGGGGCGTTCCGTTCAAATTGAAGTGTTCAAAGTCGGTAAACACGATCAGTGAATCTCCCTCTTGTAATGTACCGCCGGTCAACTCGATGCAGAATTTCGGGGCGGTTAGCTGGATTGTGCCACTCACGGCGAAGGCGTCGTTGCGAACAAAGGAGATGCGGCGCGCGTGCAATGCTATCGTTGCTCCGGCGGCTACCGTGAGATTCCCCTTGATGGTCAGCTTGCCGATAGAGGTCGCCTCCAAACTCTTGCCGTAAGCTAACGTTGCACCGTCGGAAATCTTCACACTCGCTGTCTGACCGGTGCCCAACAACGTTGCACCGCTCAGCACCGTAATAGCGCCGGTGGTAGTCGGTGTGGTGGTATTATTGACTGCCAAAGTGCCCGCCCGTACCTCGATGGCAGTTTGACTGGCGCCGCTGAGCGAGAGAGTACCTTCCCCCACCTTGTAAACCTTGGCTGTGCTTGCAAATGTGCCGGCAAAGGCGTTATCCGTCCCTTTGGAACCGATGTAATAAACGCCCGCTGCCAATGCGCAGTCACTCGCTGTACTCGTTAGTGCTCCGATGTGCGTTTCAAGCGTTCCCTGTGTTGTGCCGCTTTGATCTTTGTAATGCGCCACGGTGACGCCGGCGCCTAAAGCCAAGGTCGCTTGGCTGAGATCGGTTGCCTTAGTCAGACGAAATTCTCCGGCGGTTACAGTTAGGGTGCCGCGAAATTGGGACATATCGGTCGATACGTCGCCGCGTACGTAGGGGAAGGAGACTGATACGTCTCCATCGCCTTGGAGCACGCCCCTCCAACGGCACCGTTGACCGCCGACCAACGTCAATGCGCCTCCCGCTACAACGTCGAGTGTATTGTCGAGATTCGGAAGCGTAGAGGAATTATTGACGTCAAAAATCTTGATCGTTCCTTGCTGCTCTACGCGGATGGTGGAATACTGCGTGCCGAAAGTGGTGTTCCAGCAGCCCATCGCCAACGTTCCTTGGCGTAGGATGGTGCCACCCGACCATGTGTTACGTCCCCCGTAAGTTATATTCAACTGTCCGGCACCCTCTTTGATCAACGTGCCGTTGCCGACAACGATTCCTTTTAGCGAGGTTGTTCCTGCGGGAATGCGTAGCGTCGCGCTGTCGGTCAATGTCAAGCCGCGATTGGTCGACGTATTGCTATTGTCTACGACCAATGTCGCGTGACCGATCTGCCAATGTTCCGCCTCAGAGCTCGCTGCGCCGAGAGAGCTGCCAATTCCCCCATCTGCCAATTCCTTGACCGTCACTGTTCCCGATTCGATGAGGGTGGCTCCGGTGTAGTCACTTTGGATGGCGTTCAATGTGAGCGCCCCGGTGCCCCGTTTGGTCAATCCGCCGGTACCACTGAATCCTCCGTTGCCGCTGAAGGTGAAATCCTTCAGCGTATTGTCTACAGTCATAGCGCCTATGGGCATAAGCTCCGCGAGGGTAATATTTGTCTCCGTTGCGCTGTCGTCAAAGTAAATGCTGTCGCCTGCCACAAATTCTGTTGCGGCATTCTCTAATGTGAAGTTGGCGCTCACGTAATCCCACGAGCCGCTCTCGGAGCCGTGCCAGATCACATGGTTGCTCGCTTCGCGTTGTTCTCTGATTACAAGCCACAGAGCGCCTTCTTCCGCTTCGATGCTGCAAGAGATTCCACTCAGACCGCGTACCGAGCAGAGTGTTGTATCTCCTTTCAGAGCTCCGGTATATTCCACCAACTTGTAGCGTCCGGGACGCGGTGTCCGCTCTGCTGTCTGAATGGTGAAGATCAGAGGGGCAGAGAGGGTGACATCACCCTCCACGTGGAGCAGATCGCTTGCGGCGGTCTCACTCGCCGTACGCACATCCATATTGCAGAACAGACGTCCCGTGACGTTCAGCCCGTTGCGGAACGTGAGGATTCCGAGAGCAAAATTCTCGGCGCCGCTCTCGCACGCCGTCACATCGGCTTGACGTCCCGGAGCGATTACACCCTCAGCATAATTCAATGCCCCTTCAATACTCAGCTCGCCCACACTACCTATGCCCGCTAAGATGCCACGGGCACGCAATTCCACTGGGGCGGAGATTGTGCGGTTCACCTCTAAAGTACCCTCAGAGATATAGGTCGTTCCGTCAGTAGTCAGCGGAATATCCAACACGAGGCGTCCCTTTTGACTTTTCCAGAACGTTCCGCTTGTTATGCTGCCGCTACCTGACACTGTGACACATTGTCCTGCTACCGGCATCGCATAGCAGGCAGAGGGTGCCATTGCGTCGGAACATTCCAACGACGCTGCACTTTTGAGGTCAATCAGCACCGATGAACCCGCCTTGAAGCCGGTCGTCGTTGCCCGCTGAAAATCGGTGAACTGATCGGTCGCGTGCCACACTACATCGGTCTGCATACACGGCGGCAACGGTGGGCGTGGCATATCATAGCCCAAATAAAAGCCGGTGTTGGGACTTTGGTAATACCCGCGGGTTGTGCATTGCAACCGATAGGCAGGATCTTCCTGTAGACAGTAGATGTTTTGCACATCGGATGTCATATCGGTGCTGAAACCGGTGATACCGGTGCATACATCGTTCTCCAACTTGCGCAGGATCAACTCCTCGCGCCAGTCTCCGATGATATCGCCCCAGAAGAGCCCTCGTTTGGCTCCCTGACACTTATACTTATAATTACTCTCTTTGGCAATCTCGAACAGTCGCGTATTCTTGCCACCGTCGTATTTACGGATGTCGGCGTTGTATCCGTTGCCGTCGGGCGAATCCACGCGTTCGCGATCCAAGGCGCCGTCCCACCAGAGCCCTTCGGTAGGGAAGTAGGTCGCAGCTCCTTCGATTGGGTTTCCTTGAGCATCGTTGAGATAGGTATCCATGGTGGAGAACATCTCATAGCCGAGGTGATCGGGATCGATGTCCATACACTCGCCTCGACCCACATCGCCGACCTCAGACAGATACCAGCGCTTAATCGGGGTGCCCGACGCCGCGTCATAGAGTATTTGCCCCAACATATCGGATGCGTTTTGCTGAATGGCGAAAGTCTCCATACCGGGACGCTCCGGGTCGATGTCACTCGTGCGGAAACGGTCGCCATGCGCAATGCCGGTGTTAAAGAGCGTAGTGCCATCGTGATCCATCGTGTAGCCGCCCTCTACCATCTCATCGCATCCGTCGCCATCGCTGTCGGCGATACGAATTTGGTGGAACGTTGCGCCGCCGGTGGGTTCGTGAAAAATCTGGTGCCAGTTTTTCGCCGTACCATTGCTGTAGTCGAAACTCCACGCAGCATTATAATAATGATGAGCTCCGTCCGTTGTGCGGGTATGGTATTCCATAACTATTGCCGGGTGCACACCGTCCGGATAGAAAACGCCCACGTGTCCGACGTGCTTGTTATATTCGTCGCCCATCAGCGACGCCTTATTGGTACGATTATAATAAGGAGAATAGGTCTGTTCGACCGATGCCTTTTCGCGTCCCGTCATGCCGTCCACCACCGTCATATAGCGAGGAGGATTGCGTTGCGTTTCGTTGTTATAATCCACGATGCCGTCGCCATCCGTATCTTCTGCACCTAAAAGATAGGCGCCCCAGTCGTTTCGCTCGCTGTCCCAGAATCGGGTGCCGTCCGAGGTCTGAATGATCAGTTCGCCGCGACCATCGCAGTCGATGTCGTAAGCCACCACCTGATCATCTTGTCCCATGCAAATAAATTCGTTTGGACCCATGTCTACCGTCCACAAATGTTCTCCGGAGCGTAAATACCCCTCCACCTTGTCGGTCACGCCTTCGCGCGTGTGCAGACGGTCTACTACATAATCAAATTCGCCGTCGCCGTCCAAATCTACCGGCCAGACGAATTTAGTCGAATAGTCCGCCATTTCGAGCGGAGAGAGGCTGTAGTCGATGTCGACGAAAATGTTTCTCGTGTCGTAGCTCTTCAGCTGGAACGGAGCGGAGAGGGCGCCCTCTGTCCCGTCCGGCAGGACGAGCGCCACTGCAATATCGCTACCGATGGGGATCAAAGCGCTGCTGCCCTGATAGTAGCTTGTGCTCAGAGGCTCGGTATTCAGCCGGGAGTATTGTCCCTTGTCGCCCTGACGTGTATAGAGATTGTAACGTGCCTCTTCGGGCTCTTGTGCCAAGCGTCTCCACGATACGAGTATATTACTGCCGTTGCGGACAGCCACAACACCTCTTCCTAAAGGTTGCTGTAAACGTTGTGCATAACTTGCGCCGACGGATCCGCAATACAGACTCAGTGCGAGTAAGCTGCATCGCCGAAAGAAGTTGTCGTTCATGAGTTCAGATGTTGCTGTAGAGTGTCTGGATATTAGAAGTTGTTTTTCGAAAGCAAAGATAAGACATTTCTCCTTATTCTATGCCCTCTGAATGAACTTTTTTTTACCCTTGGCGCAGCATTGTAAGGGACGATTTCGTAACACCTT
>CAZGZL010000003.1:0-51039 GCA_964530595.1 uncultured Prevotellaceae bacterium
TGAGGCACAAAGAGAATACATCGGTCGTGACATTGGGACGAGCCTCATAAATCACCCCGATCACGCCAAAGGGGACCGACACCTTACGAATTTTCATTCCGTTGGGGCGCACCGTCTCCATCAACGTCCGTCCCAACGGCGAGGGCAAAGCCACCACCTGTCGCAGCCCCTCCGCCATGTCGGAGATTCGTTCGGGGGTCAGCTTTAGACGGTCGAAGTTGGTATAAGAGGCGTCCAACCGCTCCATATCGGTGGCATTGGCACGCAACACCGACTCGCTCCCCTCCATCAAGCGTTCTGCCAAGCGGAGCAATAGCGCATCTATATCAGCAGGGGCAACAGACACCAAAAGACGTGAGGCTGATCGCGCCGCACTCAATAGGTTGTGAATCATTGGTCAAGTGAATTGATTGGTATGTACATTGTAGGTAAACCCTGCATCGCGTAGTTTCTCCTCCAAGTCCTCACGGCACACATCCATTGAGTCGCAAAGCTCATCCAAAGACTCATACGAATCACGCAATTTCATGTTCACGACGCTCAGTAGCATCATTGGGTCATAAGGTAAATACATGGCACTATGTTTTTGTGTTTATGATATACAAATTTCCAAAGGATTATGGTCGATCTCTATGATTCAGACGTAGGGATTATTTTCGCGTTCAAAGTCGATGTTGGTACGCGGACCATGGCCGGGATAGACTTGCGTCTCGTCCGGCAAGGTAAACAGTTTGTTCGCGATGCCCTCTGCCAACGCTGTCCCATTGCAGCCCCACTGAGCGCCGAAGTCGGAACGTCCTACGCCGGCACAAAACAACACATCGCCGGTGAACACCACCTGCGACTGGGGGAAATAATAGCACAGACCATGAAAACTGTGTCCGGGCACATCCAACACACGAATCTCCTCGTCGCCCAACGTCAGAAGGTCGCCCTCCTGCACATCGCGGGTGATCGGGGCAGGTTGCCCCACCATCTTCACGCCGAACAGTGTGGCTTGCGTCCGTCCGTCAGGCAGACGCTGTTCCTCGTCCAAGCTGCCGCAGACCGGGGCGTGAAAGTCGCGAACAGGGTAGCGCGTACCCATCACATGGTCGACATGACCGTGGGTCAACAGGATGTACTTCAGCGTCAGATTGTTCTGGCGAATATAGGCACCGATGGAATACCATTGTGTCTCACTATTACATCCGCAGTCTATCAGAACCGCCTCGTTCGTCGATTCGCTCACCACCAAATAGGTGTTTTGCTGAAAAGCATTGCAGATGTAATTCTTGATCGTTACCATAATTCTTTACTTATTTAACGGCAGCGGGAACGTAAACCACCCGCTTGGTCTCGAAGAAGGGCTCCCGGAAGTAGCGAGCGATCTCTACTACCTCCGCGCCGCGACAGAGCGTCGGCTGAAGCTCCTCTGTGAGGTCTCCCCCCTTGAGACAGATCAGTCCGCGCGTCATCTTGCGGCGCACAATCTTCAGCAGGTCGGGCAGAGGCATCACCGCACGACTCACAACGTAGTCGTAGGTATCTTTCAACTCCTCGGCGCCGGCGTGCCGAAATTCCACATTCGTCAAACCGATGGCATGAGCCACCTCTTGAGCTACGCGCACTTTCTTACCGATACGATCTACCAACATGAAACGACATTCCGGATAGGCTATCGCCAACGGAATACCGGGGAAGCCACCGCCTGTGCCGAGATCCATCAGGCTCGTGCCAGCGGCAAAGCCACCCAAACGCTCTTCGGCAAAGCTCGCTATCGCCAACGAATGTTGCACATGGTGTTCATAGAGGTCGTCAATATCCTTGCGCGAAATCACGTTGATCTTGGCATTCCACTCCGTATATAAATCACGAAGTGCTGCAAATTGCGTCAGCTGAGTCTCGCTGAATTGTGGAAAGTATTGTGTGAACTGCATCATTCTTCTGTAGTCTCTGCCCCCTCCGGTGTATAAGCCTCCGCCAAGGGGATCAGGGGTGAATCCTCCAACAGGTAGGGATAGATGACATCCCACGAAAGGCGTGCGGAAATGATCCCTAAGTAATAGGGGGCAATCTCGTAAGGGTTGTATTGCCAAACAATACCGCTATCATTCAAGTAGAAGTTATCGGTCAATCCCACCTCGTCCGGAGCGAAAAAGAGCCCTTTATCGCCCAACTCTGCCACAGAATTACACCCTTGGTCTTGCGCCATCTGTTCACGCAAACGGGCTGACAATTCCTCCGCCGCCTGTGTACTAAATAGGTCGCTCAAGAACAGTGGGCACGCTGTATTCAGATCTATTACACGGTTGCTTACCGATGTGTTGCCGTGCGCACCGCCGCCATAGGTATAGGTCGTAACGCTATACGAAAGGAAGGAATCCGAGAGGTAAACCACGCGACCGCTAAGGATGTCCTCATGGCTCATCCACGTAATCGCTGCTTCACGATCATCGCCATAAAGGACGTCCATGTTTTTGCCCTCGGCGCGATATTGCTCGATGCAGTGATCACGATAGTGAGTGGCAGCCTTCACCGGGTCAAGTCCGGCGTATTCGTCACTAAACATTTGGCTTACGATGAAAGTCTCAGCCGTATGCAGCAGCTGTGGCTGCGTTGCTGTGATGGGATATTCCATAGCGAGCTTAAAGTGATACTGTGGCGAAAGACCATCATCCACCAAAGGGCAAATGGTGTCTATGCGCAATGTATCAAAAGTCAATGCGGGACTCTCCTGCTGACGGGAGAATGAGTTGCAGCCTGTCAAGGCGCCGAACGTGAGTAGCCCAAGTACGGGCACATACGATTTCATAACGGTAAACATTATAATAACCGATAAGTCTTATTGTCTTGATTTTGACGGCGCAAAAATATATAAAAATTACGAAAATAGGGCAATAGGTACTGAAAAATCTATTTTCGATAGAAAAATGTTGCGCTCCGGCTGTTTTTGCGCTCTCCCGACGACCGAATCCGATCGTCACGGCAGCGAGACGACGCGAAGTCGCCGGATTACATCTCTGCGTCGCTGCGCTTAACATCAAGGCGCACGAGCGCACGAACATATTTTAATAGATGTTATGCATCGCATTCGGGAAATACCGTTACCTTTGTCGGCATGAAAAAATGCTTTTTTATCGCTCTGCTCGTGATTTCGGCTTATGCAGGATCACTTAGAGCACAAAATTATGATTATTGGGTCAGCCGCAGCTTTGACTGCATCGAACAGGATAGTTTGGCAGAAGCCGAACAAGCGCTACACGAAGCGCTGCATTTAGAGCCTGCTAATCCACGCAATGGACTGTTACTATCCAACATGGGGACGTTACAACGGCACCAAGGTAAGCTGAAGGAGGCTGAGATCTCCTACACTTCTGCCCTATCGCTGCTACCGGAAAATATCGACTTACTGCGCAATCGCGCCAATCTCTACACGGAGATGGAACGATGGGAGGAGGCGCTGACCGACTACACGGACATTATTCGCATCTCGCCGCAAGACGAAGATGCCCACTACGAACGGGCTATGGTACGCCTGATCTTGGCAGATACGACCGGGGCGCGTCGCGAACTGGAACTGATAGATAGCTTCAACCCTCACAGCGCCAAAGCCCGTTTGGGAATGGCTTATGTCTACAAGACCACGGGCGATTACGGATTGGCAGCCGACCTCTACAATGCTCTGATCGAAGCCAACCCCAAGAGCTATTCACTCTATATGCAGCGGGCGGAAGTGTACTACTTGAGCGGACGCCTCGGCGCGGCTGAGGGAGACATCAATCGCAGCATTGCCCTCTACGACAAAGACCCCATGACCTACCTGCTTCGTGGACGCATTCGCTATGCCCGCCGAGACAAGAAAGGAGCCAAAGCGGACGTAGATCGCGCCTTAGTTTTGGGTTTGGATCCACAAATCGCCGACGATTTGATAAAAAAGTGTAAATAAAAAATATTTTGTGTAACCCTGAATGTACGGGTAGTGCAAAAAAGATATATCTTTGCGAAGATGAAATCTTTGGCCACATACATAGAATACCTGATCATGTCCCGACACTTCGCTTTCGTGCCGGGCTTAGGTGCCTTCATGATCCATGAAGTACCTGCACACATCGAAACCATACGAGAGGAACAATCCGGAGTCGCACGCTTTGTGCTGACCCCGCCGACACACGTTTTGTCGTTCAATCGGTTGGTAACACACGACGATGGAGTGCTCGCTAACACTTACATGGAGTTTGAAGAGTGCAGCTACGATGAGGCACAGGCACAGATTCATCACGAAGTGGCTCAATGGTTGCGAACATTAGAGGAGGTCGGAAGCGTTGTCTTGGGCACTTGGGGACGACTTGATCTCGACGAAGAACGTCGTTGGAGCTTCACCGCCACCCATGACGCTACGACGCAGACCGCTACACCGCATCATTACGGACTGGCAACGTTGACCTTGAACCAATGGCAGCAGCCCGCGCCGAAAGTGGCTCCTGCCCCGACCGTGCAACATCCCGCCACAACAGCGCACGACGAGCGGTTGGTGCTCCCCATCACACGCTACGTGGCGCAGCGTATGGCTATGATCGTATTGATCTTATGCACTTGTTTCAGTGGCTTCCTCCCCTATTCTCGCATCGACCGCCCGACACAAGAGGCGTGCGTGATAGACAGCGAGATCCTTTCGGGCGACAGAATGCCTTATATGCAAGTGCGCCACACTTGGGAGGAGACTTGGGAGCAAGAGATCGCCCTCAGTGAGGCGTGGACAGACAGTGAGGCTACCCAGATCACGGCAGAAGCCGTTCCGTTGACAGCAGAGCTGAGCGCTCCGGAGACGATTGTCTCCACGACTACTCAAGCAGTTCCCACGACCGAAGATCCGCAGGCTAAACGATATTATATCATCATTGGCAGCTGCACCACCGAAGAGGAGGCTACGGCTCAATGTGCTCGTCTGCGCAAGTCGGGCGTTACCGATGTAGGCATTCTGCTAAAAGACGATCGCTATCGTCTGTATATTAACGACTTCGCCGACAGAAGCGAAGCGGAAAGCTATCTTTCAGACCTGAGAGCACAAAGCTCTTTCCACGACGCATGGCTATTGCCTGCTCGGTCGGCTTCCTTAAAGCATATAAGTAAAATAAAACATAATGAACAATTACCAATGGAATTGTCGCACCTTACCACCGGAACTAAACGAGACGCAGGAGGCAATCTCAGCTGACCTCTCGCTCAGCCCCATCATCAGCAACCTATTGCTGTTACGTGGGGTTCGATCTGTGGAGGAAGCTCGCAGCTTTCTCCGCCCCCAGCTGTCGGAAGGACTGCACGATCCGTTCTTGATGAAGGACATGGACAAAGCAGTGCAACGCCTCAATGAGGCCATCGGCAGAAAGGAAAAGATTCTGATCTATGGAGATTATGACGTCGACGGCACCTCTGCCGTTGCCTTTGTGTATCGTTTCCTAAGGGGATTTTATGCCCAGCTCGATTATTACATCCCGGATCGTTATGACGACGGTTACGGTATTTCTGAAAAAGGTGTGGACTACGCCCACGACAATGGCGTTAAACTGGTCATCACTTTAGACTGCGGCATTAAGGCCATCAATATGGTGGATTATGCACGGCAGAAAGGTATCGACTTCATCATTTGCGACCATCACAAGCCCGACGAAACACTTCCTGCGGCAGTGGCGGTATTGGATCCTAAACGCGAAGACGATCATTACCCTTATCCCCATCTCTCGGCTTGCGGTGTGGGTTTAAAATTTATGCAAGCCTTTGCCCGCAACAACGGATTGGGCGAGTTGCAGCTCATTTATCCCCTCTTGGATCTGTGTGCCATCAGTATTGCTTCGGACATCGTGCCCATCACTGGCGAGAATCGCGTACTCTCATTCAACGGTCTGCGCCGTCTGAACGAGCAGGCGTGCAATGGTCTACGCGCCATCATCGAACAGTGCGGCATCTCGCACAAGAAGGAACTCACCAACTCTGACATTGTCTTTAAGATCGGTCCTCGCATCAACGCTTCCGGGCGTATGATGTGCGGCAAAGAGGCGGTAGATCTACTCTTGGCGAAGGATATGAACACCGCCAAGGAGTGCGCCCGTCAGATTTCAGAGTATAACGAGAACCGTAAGGAGTTAGACAAGAAAGTAACCGAAGAAGCCATCGCACAGGTGGATGCCGACCCCGATTTGGCGCACAAGAAGAGCCTATTGGTTTACAATCAGACGTGGCATAAAGGGGTGATCGGCATTGTTGCGTCTCGCTTGACTGAACATTATTATCGCCCCGCCATCGTGCTGACGTCCGCCGGGAATGGGTTAGCAAGCGGTTCGGCACGCAGTATTCAGGGTGTGAACGTCTACAACGCGATCAATTCATGTCGCGACTTAGTAGAGACGTTCGGCGGTCATTCTTTTGCTGCCGGTCTGACATTGCGTGAAGATCGTATTCCGGAATTCACTCAGCGAATGGAAGAGTACGTGGAACAAAATATCACACCGGCACAACAGTGCCAACACTTGGATATAGATTTGGAAATTTCTTTTGCCGACATCAATATCAAGCTCTACAAGGGGATCCGTAGCCTCTCGCCTTTCGGCGCCGGCAATATGAAACCGCTGTTCGTGGCACGCGGCGTGAAAGATGTGGGTACCAGCAAGCTGGTAGGCAAAAATTTGGAACATATTCGCTTGGAACTGATCGACCCGGTGACCGGAGTGGAACAGAACGGCATTGCCTTCAATGCCGCTGAGAAATTCCCCATTGTGCAGAGCGAAGAGCCTTTCGATATTGTTTTTACGGTAGAAGAGAATTCTTACAGTCCCACCACGGTGCAGTTGATGGTGAAAGACATCAAACGCAGTCACGAGGCACAAGAATGCGGCGAATGTCCCTATGTGGACTATTCGCAGGAGGAAATGTGTCCCGAAAGTCTGCAAACGGTGCACGCTTGAGATGACTGATATCTTTGCGATCCTAAAAGAGTATTGGGGCTTCGAGACGTTTCGCCCCGGACAAGAGGAGGTGATTCGTTCCCTTCTCGAAGGGCACGATACGTTGGCACTGCTTCCTACGGGAGGCGGCAAGAGTCTGACGTTCCAAATTCCTGCGTTGGCATTAGGCGGACTCTGTCTGGTCATCACACCGCTGATTGCATTGATGAAGGATCAGACCGACCACTTGACGCAGCGCGGCATTAAGGCTGCTTATCTCCACGCAGGGCAAACCCGCCAAGAACAAGTAGAGATTTACGACCGCGTGGGCGAAGAGCGCTATAACTTCCTTTATCTTTCTCCCGAACGTTTGCGCAGTCCGCTGTTTCAAGCACGGCTACAATATTTGGACGTCCGCTTGGTGGTGGTGGACGAGGCACATTGTATCTCCGCATGGGGCTACGATTTCCGTCCCGCCTATCGCCTAATCGGTGAACTCCGCTCACTGCTTCGTCGCCCGGATGTTCCATTCATAGCGCTCACCGCTACGGCTACCGAGGCGGTGGTGGCAGACGTTGTGCGGCAGCTTCGGTTTCGACCTGATTTCCGGGTGATTCGCGGAAGCTTTGTCCGGCACAATTTAACGTATACGGTGCTTTACACCGACGATCAAGTGACACAGACGGCCGATTTGCTGCGCGAAGTGTCTTGTGGCATCGTATATGTTCGCAATCGCGAGCTGACAGTCGAATTAGCAACACAGCTGAAGCGTTTGGGCATTCAAACAGAGTTCTACCATGCAGGGCTTTCGTCGTCCGATCGTCAACGACGCCAAGAACGTTGGATGCGAGGCGAGGTGGCGGTCATGGTGGCAACCAATGCGTTCGGCATGGGCATCGACAAGGCAGATGTGCGCCGTGTCATCCACTGGGGTCCTCCACCGTCGCCGGAAGAATATATTCAGGAGGCGGGACGCGCCGGACGTGATGGAGCTCCGGCAGAGGCTATACTCGTAGTGTATGGCTCTTCGGAGACTAATTATAATCACCTGCGTACTTTGGTGGCACAGCAATTTCCGGAACGTGACTATATTAAATATGTGTACGAACGTTTGGGAAGTTTCTTTCAGGTCGCTGTCGGCGCCGGAGAATTCGCGGTCTTCGACTTTCAGATCGATCGTTTCTGCGCCGCGTATAAGCTGTCGCAAGAGGAGACATACCGTTCCCTGAAGCTCTTGGAGCAGGCAGGCTATCTGCTCTATCGCGAGCAACCGGATAGCTTGAGTTCGGTGCGCATGACTGTGCCACGCGAACAGCTGTATCGGCTGAAAGCTGATCGTAAGAGCTCTGAGATCTTGCATTATCTGCTGCGGCTCTATGCTGGGATTTTTGCCGATTGGGTGCCGATTCGAGAAGAAACGATCGCTGAACGCATCGAACGAGAGGGTATTGAGCGCGTAACGACGCTCGAAGTGGTGCATACGCTGCAACAACTGCAGCGACAACAGATCTTATATTACCGACCACGTCGGACGCTGCCGAGCTTGGTATTTCTGACTCCCCGCTTGGATCGAGGGGATTTACGCATCGGACACGAGATTTACGAAGACAGCCGCGACCGCCTGATGCGTAGAGCTCAGGCGATGGGGCAATATATTGCCAATCGGGAGCAATGCCGCCAACGGCAACTACTCCGCTATTTCGGCGAGGAACCGACAGAGGATTGTGGTCTCTGCGATGTATGTAGACAAAAAAATGCGCATTTTTAGCAATATTTTTTGTTGTCTCTAAAAAACCTTTTATATTTGCCGTCGTTATCATGAAACAGGCCCATTTCTCTATGAGGCTCGGATGTTTCAACAGAATATTCCTATCAATTTATTGACTTCATTTCTCTTCAGACAGAAATAAAACCGTTTAAGGTGGCGCGCGTCGTGTGCTGCTGTCTGAAATACAAACTCTAAATTTATGTACTCTTTTGATGAATTGGAAAGCAAATTGCCGGAGGAGTTGGTACAAATCTCCCGAGATTTGAACATCCAGACCCCCGATTTTACCGACAAGAAAAAGCTCATCTATCAGATTTTGGATCAGGCTGCCGTGGTTTCGGCACAGAACGCCACGAGCGACGAAAAACCGCAACGAAAAACAAGAGCTAAAGCAACGACTACCAGACGCAAGAAAAGCGAAGTTGCCGTAGAACCGGAATCGCAACCCGCCGAAGCCAACGAACCCGCCGCAACAGCTACAGACGCAGAACCCACCGCACCCGTTGCGGCACACCATGAGAATGTCCCCATGGAAGAACTTGTGGTGGACGACACGGACGAGCCGATCGCTGACGCAAACGATCCGGAAGATAAGATCAACAGCTTGAACCTCGATGAACAAGACAAGGAGGCGACCAAACTTCTCCTCGAACAAAATAGAAACGCCTTCCAGAGCCTTTTTAGTTCCAACCGTGGACGCAAATCGCCATCGCGCTCTAAGGCTCAGAATAACGCTCAACCAACCACCGCTCCCACTTACCGACGTGCAAGTGCTAAGAAAACGGAAACGCCTGAACCCCTCCCCTCAAATAATGCCGCTCCCACCGAAACGCCGCAACCCGAAAAGGTGCGCGAGACGCCCGCGATCTCTCGCGATGAATTCGACGGTGTATTGACCGGCTCAGGTGTATTGGAGATCATGCCGGACGGATTCGGCTTCCTCCGCTCGTCGGATTACAATTACTTCGCTTCGCCGGACGATATCTTTGTGTCGCAGGCACAAATCAAGCAAAATAACTTGAAACAAGGCGACATCGTAGAGGGTCCCATCCGCCCGCCGCGCGAAGGGGAACATAATTATCCCTTGGTAAAGGTTACGTCGATCAACGGACGCTCGTTGGATTATATTCGCGACCGCGTACCTTTCGAGCACCTGACTCCCCTCTTCCCCAACGAAAAGTTCAAGCTGACGAAGGGTTACAACGACTCCACCTCATGCCGCGTGATTGACCTCTTTGCCCCGATCGGCAAAGGTCAGCGTTCCCTAATCGTGGCACCGCCCAAAGCCGGAAAGACGGTTTTGCTGAAAGAAATCGCCAACGCTATCTCTTTCAACCATCCGGAGGTCTACATGATCATTCTTTTGATCGACGAACGCCCGGAGGAAGTTACCGATATGCAGCGCTCTGTACACGCCGAAGTGATCGCCTCTACATTCGATGAACCGGCTGAACGTCACGTGAAGGTGGCGGACATGGTGATCGAGAAGGCAAAACGCTTGACGGAATGCGGTCATGACGTGGTGATTTTGTTGGATTCTATCACACGCCTCGCACGTGCATATAATACCGTCTCCCCATCGTCCGGCAAGGTACTTTCCGGAGGTGTCGAAGCGAACGCCTTGCAGAAGCCCAAACGTTTCTTTGGTGCAGCTCGTAACATCGAAGGAGGCGGCTCATTGACCATCGTAGCCACCGCTCTGATCGAAACCGGATCGCGCATGGACGAAGTGATCTTCGAGGAGTTCAAGGGCACAGGAAACATGGAGTTGCAGCTGGATCGTAAGATTGCTAACAAACGTATCTTCCCGGCGGTGGATCTCTTAGCATCAAGCACTCGCCGCGACGATCTGTTGTTGGATCAAGATGTCTTGAATCGTATGTGGATTTTGCGCCGCTACTTGAGCGATATGACCCCCATCGAAGCTATGGAGTTCTTACAGAAGCAGATGGAGAATACCCGCAACAACGAGGAGTTGCTGCTCACGATGGGCAAGTAATCGCACGACTTGGTTTATGAAATATTGCATTTTTAGATCATGCTTTCGATAGAAAACCTCTCCGTCGAGTTCAGCGCTCGACCGCTTTTCTCCAACATCAATTACGTCATTAACAAGAACGATCGCATTGCTTTGGTCGGCAAAAACGGGGCAGGAAAGAGTACAATGCTCAAGATCATTGCGGGCATTCAGCAACCTACCTCCGGACGTGTAGGCAAGCCCAAAGATCTGACGATCGGCTACCTGCCGCAGGTGATGAAGCTGACCGACACGCTGAGCGTCCGCGAGGAGACAGAACGTGCCTTTGCCCACGTGATCGAGTTGGAAGCCGAAGAGCAACGTCTAAGCAGACTGTTGGCAGAACGTACAGACTACGAAAGTCCCGAATATCATCAGTTGATTGATCAACTCTCTGTGATCAACGAGCGGCTGACCATGGAGGGAGCCTCTGGGCGCGAAGCTGAGATCGAACGCACGCTGACCGGCTTGGGCTTCGAGCGAAGCGACTTTGACCGACCGACAGCGGAATTCAGCGGTGGCTGGCGAATGCGCATCGAGCTCGCCAAAATCCTGCTGCAACATCCCGACGTCTTACTGTTGGACGAGCCGACCAACCACTTGGACATCCAATCTATCCAATGGTTGGAGCGCTTTCTGACTACGCGCAGCGGTACGCTGGTTTTGATCAGCCACGACCGAGCGTTTTTGGACAATGTAACGACACGCACCATAGAAATCACTTGCGGGACGATTCACGATTACGCCGTGAATTACAGTCGCTACGTAGTGCTGCACAAGGAACGCATCGAGCAGCAGCGTCGTGCCTACGAGAACCAGCAGAAGATGATCGAGGAGACACGCGCCTTCATCGAACGATTTCGCTATCAAGCCACTAAAGCCATTCAAGTACAGAGCCGAATCAAGCAATTAGAGAAGATTGTCCCGATCGAGATTGACGAAGTAGACAACAGCCAGTTGCGCCTCAAATTCCCGCCGGCACCCCGATCGGGTGACTATCCGGTGATCTGCGAAGAGGTGGCGAAACGCTACGGCGAGCACACAGTCTTCGAACACGTAGATTTGACCATTAAACGCGGCGAAAAAGTGGCTTTCGTGGGGCGAAACGGCGAAGGCAAGTCAACTTTGGTCAAGTGCATTATGGATCAAATTTCTTATGAGGGATCTTTGAAGATTGGCTATGGCGTGAAGATTGGCTACTTCGCACAGAATCAGGCGCAGCTTTTGGACGGAAATCTGACCGTCTTTGACACGATAGACCGAGTGGCGACGGGTGACATCCGCACACGCATTAAAGACATCTTAGGGGCGTTTATGTTCGGTGGAGAGGCAAGCGAGAAGAAAGTCGAAGTGCTTTCGGGCGGAGAACGCTCCCGCTTGGCTATGATCCGCTTGTTGTTAGAGCCGGTGAATCTTTTGATCTTGGACGAGCCGACCAACCATTTGGACATCGCGTCAAAAGAAGTCCTGAAGCAAGCCATTTGCGCGTTCGACGGCACCGTGATTGTCGTAAGTCACGACCGTGACTTCTTGGACGGCACCGTGCAGAAGGTGTATGAGTTCGCACACGGGCGTGTCCGCGAACATTTGGGCGGCATTTACGACTTCCTACGCGAGGCGGAAGCTGAGCGCGATGAAAAGCTCGCTGCATCGCCCACGGGGAGCACAACTAAAGCGTCAATGGCGGTAAATAATAGTTCGACGCCCGCTACCTCCAAATCTGCTGCGACAACGACGACCACCACGAACGCAGCGACGAGCAGTAGCTCGCTGAGCTTTGAGGAGCAAAAAGAACTGAAGCGCAAACGCAACAAAATAGAACGCGAAGTGCAAAAGGCTGAACAGAGTATTGCCGAGTTAGAGGGCAAGATTGCGTTCTTGGAAGAGCAAATGATGACCCCTGAAGGCAGCAGCGACCCTGAATTGTTCAAAAATCATGCCCGCCTAAAGCAAGAACTTGAGACGTGGACTGAGACGTGGATGACTGCGTCCGAAACCTTAGAGTCGATGAGTGAGTAATTCACCATCGACTCTTTTTTATGTTTTCATCCGAAAATCACCTACCCAAGGGGGTTTATCTATGAATTCGTCGCGACTTGAAAAATTATTTTTTCATTTTAAGCGAAAAAAAAGTTCAGTTTTTATTAGGTTATTTGATTTTGTCTATATATTTGCGATACCTAAAGAGAGGTTCTATACAAAAATCGAACGGTTATTTGATTTTAGTGACACTTCAGCAAACGAGGAGAGAACAACCATAGAGCCTCGTTCAGAGAACGTTGTCATGGGATGATTGATCCAACGCAACGCATACACATAGAAAATTTGAAACACTGAATATAAGTTATGACGAACAAAAGTTTAGCAGAAAGTCTGAAATATCATTTCGGATTTGACAGCTTTAAGGGTAATCAGGAAGCTATCATTGAAAACCTGATGGCTGGCAACGATACTTTCGTGCTGATGCCAACGGGCGGAGGCAAATCACTGTGTTACCAGTTACCCTCTCTTTTGATGGACGGAACGGCGATCGTTATCTCTCCGCTCATCGCCCTTATGAAAAATCAGGTGGACGCCATGCGCAATTTCAGCGAAGATGACGGTGTGGCACACTTCATCAACTCCTCTCTCAATAAGACAGCTATTGATGCGGTTCGCCATGACATCGTATCCGGTAAGACCAAATTGCTCTATGTGGCGCCCGAATCGCTGACTAAGCAGGAAAACATAGATTTTCTCCGCACCGTCAATATTTCGTTCTTTGCCGTTGACGAGGCACATTGTATTTCCGAATGGGGACACGATTTCCGTTTGGAATACCGTCGCATCCGTCCGATCATTGATGCCATCGGTTCTCGTCCTCTGATTGCGCTGACAGCAACAGCCACGCCGAAAGTGCAGCACGACATTATGAAGAATTTAGGTATTCTCAAAGCCAAAGTCTTCAAATCCTCTTTCAACCGCGCCAACCTCTATTACGAAGTGCGACCGAAGACCGACGACATAGATCGCGAGATCATCAAATACATCAAAAGTCAGCCGGGCAAGTCGGGCATCATTTACTGCTTGAGCCGCAAGAAGGTGGAAGAATTGACTGAAATTCTTAAAGCCAACGACATTCGCGCCCTGCCCTACCACGCCGGCATGGATTCCGCCATGCGTTCTGAGAACCAAGATGCGTTCTTGCTCGAAAAGGTGGACGTCATTGTGGCAACTATTGCATTTGGTATGGGCATTGACAAACCGGATGTACGTTACGTGATCCACTACGATATGCCCAAGAGTTTGGAGGGATATTATCAAGAGACCGGTCGTGCAGGACGCGATGGAGGCGAAGGCAAGTGCATCGCCTTCTACGCAGCCAAGGACTTGGGTAAATTGGAGAAATTCATGCAGGGTAAGCCTTTGGCTGAACAAGAGATCGGCAAGTTGTTGATCCGCGAGACACAAGCGTATGCCGAGACGAGTCTCTGTCGCCGCAAGGCTTTGCTGCATTATTTCGGCGAGGAGTACAAGAGCGACGAATGCGGCAACTGTGACAACTGCGCTAAGCCTAAAAAACGTATCGAAGCCTCCGAACTGCTCTGCGCTGTGATCGAAGTGATCCTTGCGCTCAAAGAAAAGTTCAAAGAGGAATACGTCATTGACATATTGTTGGGGCACAAGACCGAAGAGGTCTCTGCCTACAAGCACGACGAGTTGGAGGTATTCGGCAGCGGATCGGACGAATCGGAAGAGATTTGGAATGCCGTGATCCGCCAGGCATTGATCGCCAAGTACCTCTCTCGAGACATCGAAAACTATGGACTCTTGAAAGTTACCGCCGCCGGCAACAAGTTCCTCAAAGCGCCCAAACAGTTCCAAATTGTAGTGGCACGCAGCGAAGAGGATGAGGACGGCGAGGACGACACCGACGTCAAGGGCGACATCTCTTCGGCGGCAGCAGACGAGACTTTGTTCGGTATGCTGAAAGACTTGCGCAAGAAATTGGCGAAAAAGTTAGAGCTGCCTCCTTATGTGATCTTCCAAGATCCGTCGCTCGAAGCCATGGCGACTACCTACCCCATCACCATCGAGGAATTGCAAAACATTCCCGGTGTGGGAGCCGGCAAAGCGAAACGCTACGGTGACGAGTTCATTAAGTTGATCAAGAAGCATTGTGATGAAAATGAGATCGTTCGCCCCGAAGATTTACGTGTGCGCACGGTAGCTAACAAATCGAAATTGAAGGTGAGCATCATTCAGAGCATAGATCGTAAGATAGCGCTCGATGAATTGGCATCTGCCAACCGCCTTGAATTTAGCGAGTTGTTAGACGAGATCGAAGCCATCGTTTACTCCGGCACTCGCATCAACATCAACTACTTCTTGGAAGATGTAATGGACGAGGATTCGATCGACGATATCTTCCAATATTTCAAAGAAGCCGAAAGCGACAGCTTGGATGACGCTTACAAAGAACTCGGTCGCGAGTACAAAGAGGAAGAGATACGTTTGGTACGCATCAAATTTCTCTCCGAAATGGCTAACTAAAATTCACTCAAAGTTCGCCGCAGATAGAATACTTTAGTATATCTGCGGCGATTCTTTTTGTCAGTACGTCAAGAACGCATTGACACATCGTTTTTTACTTGATATCTCGCCCTTTCCCCCTTTTTCTACCAATGTCCGCCCTCTACATCCACATTCCTTTTTGTGCCTCCAAATGTATTTACTGCGACTTTTACTCCATCGCTAAAAATAAACAGGCGGTGGCGACCTTGGGTGCAACCTACGTAGACGCATTGCTGTGTGAGCTACGCGACAGACAGCATTTCCTCCCTGCCGCCGAGCCTATTCGCACCGTTTACTTAGGTGGCGGTACCCCATCGCTATTACCTGTCTCAGAAATTCGCAGACTGCTGCACGATGCCGCAGAGATCATAGACTTATCGCAGGTAGAAGAAGTAACATTAGAGGCTAACCCAGAGGATGTTACAGCAGAATTTTCAGAGGGACTATCAGAGACCTGTATCAATCGTGTCAGCATGGGAGTACAGTCCTTTGTAGATGCCGAACTACGGATCATCCGTCGCCGACACGATGCGCGACGAGCAGAGGAGGCAGTAATGGCGTTGCGTCGTAACGGCATCCGAAACATCAGCTTAGACTTGATCTATGGGCTCCCCACGCAGAGTGAAGCCTCATGGCTCGAAAGCATTCGACGTTGCATAGCCCTTGGAGTGGAACATATCTCTGCCTATTGCCTCTCCGTCGAAGAGGGTACACTCTTGTCTCGGCGCGTATCGGAGGGGGCGTTGACACTGCCGGACGATGACACCTGTGTGCGTTTCAACGCCTTGCTGCGCGAGTATCTTCACGCTGCCGGCTACGAACAGTATGAGCTATCCAACTACGCCCGTCCCGGCTACTATTCGCGCCACAACAGCTGCTATTGGGACGGTACCCCTTACCTCGGCTTGGGGCCGGGGGCACACAGCTATGACGGAGCTTTGCGTCGCGGCAACAATGCACCGGACGTACGTGCTTACATAGCCAACGGGGCGAACTATCGAGAGGAAGTCTTGACGGAACAAGATCGTTACAACGAGCTGATTATGTTGGGGCTACGCACACGCCGAGGGGTTTCCTTCGCGCAACTTTCGCCCTACTTCGCCGCCCATCCAGACCTGCAAAAATACTTTGAGCGACAATATGGCACGCTGCTCGCCGAAAAATTGATTCAAGAAATTCCCAACCGCTCGTTTTCGCTCAGTGAATCGGGTTTAAACCTTGCAGACGACGTAATTCGACGACTATTCTATTTGGAATAAAAAGAACTTGGAGGCGAATCTCCTCGACTCTCCTCCAAGTATCACCACACATTAAAACCATAATACGGTAGAAATACAATCTATTTTCACCTACCATAAAAATTTAGAAATATTAGAGAGTAGCGAATTTCCGTCTTATGGCTTCACGGGTATATGAATTATTTCAATGTGTTGCGTTTGATCTTTTCAGCCGTAAAATAGGGTAAAATCTGTGTGGCGCAAGCACTCCGTCAACGGACGAAGAGCTTTGCGCTCTCTACATGTCCATCAGCATACGTACGGCGGACAATCACCAACGAGCCCGGCACAAGGGACTGAATACGCACACCCGCAGGGGTGAAATATTCCGTGGCGATGAGCGTTGCGGAAACAGTGGGAACCTCCTCCAAAGCGGTAATTACGGAGGTATCGTAAGTGACGCCCTCGAAAGTGATATCGTCCACATAGAAATTGTTGACAGCAGCAGCCAATCCCCAAACGAGTTGCGTAGACCCTGATGTGAACTTATTCTGTGTATCGGTGTAACGTGCCGCAGTCTGCCACGTCTTACCATCGGCTGCATATTCGAACGTGAGAGTCGAACCGATCGTTGAAGCACGATAGTAGACCACCTCACCGGCTGAAGGATTCCAACCAGCAACATAACCATTCGTCAACAGAGTAAGTGATGTTGAGGCGGTTGAGTTATAAATTCTAAACTCTCCGTTACCTGTCGAACGATTATAGTAGACAATGAAAACGTAGCCCTGCATCAAACCCTGTACGTAACCGGTAGTCGACGTTCCCACTTTATCTTTATTACCACGCAACAGCACGCCCACCTTATATTCTTCCGACGAGGAGGCTACCGCCTGCCGCCATGTGACAGAATAATCTGTCGCCATGTTGGTAAACTGCGTCAGATTCAGCGCACCGGTGCCGTTACGTTTTCCGCCGCTGTAGGCTTTCAACCAATGACTTGCGGCATCATTCGCCGCTGTGTAATTGACGACGCCTGCCGTAGCGCCGTTCCCTGTGCCCACGCTGACGTGTTGTGCAGGCGGATTGGTAGCAGACGTCTTAGCGGCATCTGTCTCAAAGTCGTAGCAGAGAGAGACCGAGGGAGGAACCACACTACCCGATAGCGTCACAGTACGCGGCGCAACATAGGGAGTGGAGAGTGTCAATGCACCCTCGTAAGCTCCCAATGCCAAATCAGGACGAATGCGGACGTAGAGTGTACGCTCCTCTACATTATTTTCATCGCCTTCAGGTGAGAGGATTAACTGCTGCGCAAAGCTGCCGTCAGCCGTTAACGCCACCTCGTAATAAGGACCTGCATCCACCGTGATATTACCCAACAAATTGCGTCCCACCACGGTAAGCTCCAGTGGTGTTGCCTCCGCATTGTAGATGGCATTCAGACCATCGGCATACGTGCGGGAGATGCTCAACCGAGGCTGGAAGCAAGAGATGTCATCCACGCGGAAGTTTTGTTGCCAGACGAGACAAGTTGCCCCCTGCGCATAGTGGGTATCACAAACCGAAGTTTCGACATTACCGATCCACGTACTACCATCCTCAGAATATGCCATCTGCAACGTATCTGCCACAGCCATCGCGCGGAAGGATACAGCAACACCTGCCGCGGGTTTCAACGACGTAGGCACTTCGACCAAGGGGGTACGTACGCCGGTAGTCTCCATCCGTACGATGCTCAGTTTCAGAGTTCCATCGGAGGCTATATTGGTCTCGTAGAGATAGCCGGATCGGAGCGTTTCGTCACCGGGAGTAGCGCGCAACAAAAGCCCACCCGTTGTGGCAGCATCGTCAAAATAGCTTGTCCACTGCACAGCATAATCCGTAGCATCCGTGGGGAAAAGATCCAAATCTGCCCACGACGTTCCTTCGGTCGGCGCAGTCCCCTGTAAGAGTTGCGTCGCTGCGCCGGAGGCATCGGTATATTTGACGACCTGTGCAGCGCCATTGTGCAGCGAGACCATATCGGCTGGACTTTCCGGTGCTTGTACCGCGGTGGCGCTAACTGCATCGCCCTCGAAGGTGTAACACTCAGCATGATCCCAAGCCTCGATGATCATATGATCCATATAAAGAGGATTGCTCCCGGCACTCGCAGCCGAGAAACGCACTTCGTTGCCTCCTGCACGCAATTTGATCTTGCGACTGAAGGTACTCCAAGAGGTTCCTGCCTTGTCCTTGACCAAATTCATGGTAGTGACCTTAGAACCATTGACATAGAGACCGACGTTCTGCACGCTTCCCTGCGGAGCTGAATAGCGCAAAGTAAGACGATAATAGCCGGCACGATCTACCTTCACGGTGTCGCGCACTGCGGCTCCCTGCGCACGACCGAAAGAGAGATAACCTTGTCCTGTGAAGCCCGATATGCTTGTACCATAGCCTTTGGGAACACACGCATCAATGTTTTTGTAATCGAAGTTCTCCGCCTCATATTGACGCGCTCCGGTGTATACAGATGGGAGCGCCGGACGTTCTATTTGAACGGGCGTCACCGATTCGATCGAAAGGCGATCTGTAGCATCACCGGAACATTGCACCGTCAGATCTAATGGTCCAAGATGGCGCACAGCCAAGACATACGCCGAAGCATCCGGAACCACCGTCACGGAGGAAGCCGGGTGATCGCCACGATCATTCAATGTGTATGTAGGGGTACCAACAGCGCCCAAGATGCGCAACGTATCAGTGCGCAACGTCGCATCGTCGGTACGGTAGTTAGTCATGTAGAAGCGCAAGCAGTTCGGCTCCTCGCGCAGTTGCAAGAGGGAATATTGTGCCAACGATACCTTCAACCCCGTACAAGTGTTGTATTTGAAGCTCAGAGCGCCCGTAGCATTTGCCTCTTCGAAGACGTTCGGATTATACCCTACCCACGCATTTTCAACGCGCGAAAAATAGGCATCGCCCGTCGACTCTTCAGCGAAGAGTTCGTTCATCTCATTCACCTTGGCAGTCACAGTAGGCCACCGCTTGGAATAGCCGGACGAAGGGATCTGCACTTGGAAGGTCTTCGCCAAGGAATCTGCCAAGGTATAGACCGTCGGAATGGCGGGATAACGCCCACTCTTCTTCATCCACGTTACGTTGTTGAGCCATTCGCCGTCTTCATCCATTTGATAAAGCCCTTTGAATAGTCCGGAGGGAGTCATGTAATCTTTATGCTCATCTCCCTGATTGATGTCTTGCACGATGACGACTTTAGTGCGATCTATCACCTCTTGACGGTTCAAGATGCGCACGCTACCATCCAACAATTTGCGGAACAAGTCGATACTGATGTTCCGAAATTGCGGGAAATATGCCCACTGACGTACCGTGTAGCCGTCCGCGCTCTGGCGCGTATTAGCCTCGTAGGTATCTTGTTTCCAAATCAATTCCGGACCATCGACCACCGTCTCGCCCGTCAACATGATGTGACTGAGCACCGGAATCGCCCCGGCTGCTTCGGGAAACGTCTCGCCAAACTTTTCGTTCCAACCACATTGATCGAAACGGATGCCATAATGTCCGGAATAGCCTGATAGCCATGCACCAAGACAAGTACTTTCGATCTCGTGGAAACAAGAGGTCATGGTGAATTTCTCGCACAAGATGAAGTGTTCAGGACAAGCACGGCACACAGCTGCAAACGCCGGCGAACGTTTCATCATGGCGATCGGGTTGAGCATAGAACCGTAATAGGCGCCACACCAACTGGAGATCAGATAGCCGCCATAACGGTGCGCCATCTTCATCAGCTCGGTAAAGAGCCCTAAGCGCTCCATAAAGGTGCACGAAAACTTATCGTCGAAGCCCCAGAACTGTTCTGCAAAGTTCCAACCGATGAAGTTAGGATAGTCACGGTAGAACTCTTCGTAAACGCTCAGATCATATTCCGAGAAATGGCTATATCCACCACTGGCACACTGCACTACCGCCCAAATGCGATTCTCGGCACAAGTGCGTAGCCACGAACGTGCGATGCTGTAGCCATCGGGGGCAATGGTCATCTCTCCTGTGTCGTCGTCATGGCTGATAGAAAGCGAAATATTCATCACGACATAGGGACGCACATCTTCCGGTATGAGGTCTATGATCTTTTGTGGATCTGCCCAATTCCAAGTGTCGATATGCATCAACCACATAGGTTGTTGCGGCGAGATGGGACGGCGCATCGGCGCTGCCTCGATCTGCGAGAGATCACTATCCTGTCCGGCAGCCCGCGCCGAATGGGGGGACATCACAAACGCTGCCGACAGCAACAACGTGCCAAGCACGCTGCTCAGTCTATTGTTTCGTGTATTAAAACTCATAGCTATCAATCATTCATTAAGTATTTCATCTTATGCGCATCACGGCAAAATAGCGAAAACCGTAAGTTAGGACTATCGTCACGCCATCAATCAGCCATGCCGTCGATCGTAAGGATGTGTCCCTGCTCGTCATATTGCAATTCGCAAACCTTCAGGCTACGTAGCGGCGTATAACCACCAGACGGCTTACAATCGTGGTGAAACAGGTACCAACGACCACGATATTCCACGATAGAGTGGTGTGTCGTCCACCCCTCCACCGGAGTGAGAATAACCCCCTGATAGGTAAAGGGACCGTAAGGATTATCGCCCACCGCATAGCAGAGCAGATGGGTGTCGCCTGTGGAGTAAGAGTAATAGTATTTGCCTTGATATTTGTGCATCCAACTGGCTTCGAAGAAGCGATGAGGATTATCAGCCGACAGAGGTTTTCCTTCTGCGTCTACGATGACTACCGGACGAGGGGCTTCGGCAAATTGCAACATATCGTCCGAAATGCGCACTACGCGCGATGGTAGCGCCGGTTCCGAGCCTTCGGCAAAGCGTATGTCGTTGAGCGCCTCGTTGTCGCGATACCGTTGCAACTGACCGCCCCAAAGCCCGCCGAAGTACATATACACCGCTCCGTCATCGTCTTTGAAGACAGCTGGGTCGATGCTATAGCTTCCGCGGATGGGATCGGGTTGCGGTATGAACGGACCTTCGGGGCGATCGCTGATAGCGACGCCAATGCGGAAGATGGCAGTTTTATCTTTCACCGGGAAATACATATAATATTTTCCACCACTTTCGCATACATCGCAGTCCCAAAGCTGGCGACTTGCCCACGGAATGTCTGCCACAGTGAGCACAACACCGTGATCGGTGACTTCACCTTGCTCTACATCGTCCAAGGAGAAAACATGATAGTCTTTCATATCGAAATGCCCACCCCAATCGTCTTCGGGGATGCCGCTACGAAAATCGTGCGAAGGATAAATATAGATGCGACCATTGAAAACGTGCGCAGCAGGATCAGCCATATAATCGCCGGGCACAAGGTATCTCTTTTTCATACAATCTTATTTTAAGTGAATATTTTACGTACTAAATTTTAGGCTCATTATTCAGTTGCGCGACGCTTGGCGAGTTCGGCCTGCATCTGCTGGTTGAATTGTTTCGTGATAGGATAGAAACAGAGCGCTACAACGCCAATGCCGAAGCAGATGGCGGGAACGATGCTCGAAGCCAGTCGGATGCCCAAGATAGAGGTTGCATCCTGCGTTACAGTGGCGTCATTGACATATCCGAAGAAGGATAAGATCAATCCGGCAATGGCGCCGCCCACACCGAGCCCCGCCTTGAGCGAGAATACTACGCCTGAGAAACACAATCCGGTAGCACGACGATGGCTGACGTATTCAATATGATCGGCGACATCAGCAATCATAGCCCATAGCAACGGGACAGTCGGCGCATACGCCAAGCTCTTGAGAATACCCAAGGTGAAAATCATGCCGATATTGTCGGCGTCGGGCAGATAGAAGAGTGCTGTGAAAAGCGCAGTCAGACTCAGACAAACGATGAAAGTGTCTCGTTTTCCGAAGCGGTTGGCTAAAAATTCCGACAACGTGATGACACCAACCAACTGAACCAATGCGCCCAACATATTGAAGAGGGAAAGTCCGATGCTGTAGGCTTTGTCCGAAGAATAGGCGATCAAGCCGAAAGAATCCAAAATAGATGCAAACCACCCCAACGATTCGCCTTCGTTGCGAACAAGCCCCATCCGATCGATGAAAGCATACAACGCATTCTGATCAACATAGTTCTGGAAGTAGAAACACATCGCACTGCCCCACATGGCGAGGGTAATGAAGACAAATAGGGTCAACAAGAACATGGCACGCCACGGTACGTTGGCGAACAACTCTTTGAGATCTTTCTTTAGATTCATCTTCTGTCCTGCCGGAGGCATGATGCGTTCTTTGGGCACGAAACCGGCAAACAAGAGAAAAACAAATCCAATAACGGCAAACAGCGAAATCGTGCAAAGCCATCCGTGTGCGTCGTCACTGCCTGCGCCACGTCCGAACTTGTCGACCAACGGGAGCGTTAGCCCCTGTACGACAAATTGAGCAACAGTGGAGGCCACAAAACGGATGGAGGTAATGGAAGTTCGTTCCTTAATATCGCCGGACATCACGCCGCCCAAAGAGGAGTACGGGGTGTTGTTGAACGAATACATGGTCATCAAAAGGACGTAAGAAACAGTAGCATACAGTGCTACAAGCCCTTTATCCTCAATGCCGGGGTTCCAGAACGCCAAAATATAGAACGCCATGAATGGCAACGCCGTCCACACAACCCAAGGACGAAACTTTCCCCAACGAGTCTGCGTCTTGTCCGAAAGAATACCCACCGTTGGATCGACAAAGGCATCTACAATACGGGCTATCAGCAAGACACTGCCGGCTATGGCGCCGGAGAGTCCGAAGACATCTGTATAAAACTTCAACTGATAAATCATCATCATCTGGAAGACCAGATTGGCGGAAGCATCCCCGAGGGAGTAGCAAACTTTCTCGCTGAAGGGAACCCGTTGTGAAATTTGTGTGCTCATGCTATTGTTTTTTAATATTATAGACAAATGGTTAGGTGTTTTATGGTTTCGGGGCAAAGGTATAAGGTTCAGAAGCTTGCAATCATCCAATTTAGTAACGAAATTTGTCAAATATGAAACATCCCGACAAACAAGTCCTTACGCGCCGCGCGCTTTCTGCCGTGAGCCACTATCTTTGGGGTATTGGTAGATTATCTAATCGTATTTTCGAACAAGCACTATGAAAACGACTTCTTTCCTATTCTTTTGTGCCATCCTCGCTGCCACAGCGCCGTTGGAAGCCACAGTACGGCTACCACACCTACTTTCGGACGGTATGGTCTTGCAACGCGGTGATACGGTACGTTTGTGGGGGGATGCTGACCCACATGAGCAAGTGACGGTGCATTTCCGTAAGAAAAGCTACACAACACAAGCCGCTGACGACGGCACATGGCAACTCTCCCTCCCACCACAAAAGGCAGGAGGTCCCTACGATTTACAAGTGGGAAACGTGACGCTCCATGACATTTACGTGGGGGACGTTTGGCTCACTTCCGGACAGTCGAATATGGATCTGCCGATCAGTCGCGTCCACGATCGTTATGGGAATGAGACCGATCGTTATAGCAATCCTAAGATTCATCTGATCCAAATCGCGACACGCAGTCTGCCGGAGGCTCCGCAGAGGGATCTCGGCGGCACGGAGCATTGGGAGGCACTTTCGCCCGATGTGAGCGGTCACTGGTCTGCCGTGAGCTATTTTTTTGCCCAAGAACTATTCGAAGCTACCGGAGTGCCGCAAGGCATCATCAACGCAAGCCAAGGTGGGTCGGCAATAGAAGGTTGGATGAGTCGCGCCGCAATCAACAGCGTCTCTCCACGCGCTTCGCAGGAATTGGAGTTTTGCTTGACAGAAGGCTACATGGAACGCTGTAAAGCACTCAATGCCGCGATCAGTCAGAAATATGAGGAGTTGAAAAACAGTCAAGACCCCGGAGTCTCTGGGCGTTGGATGAGCGAGTCATTAGATGACTCCGATTGGGAGGAAGTTGATCCCTTCGACCTCAATTTGGGAGCAACCTACGGGCGTCCTTGGCGCGGCACGTTATGGTTTCGCAAGGAGTTCACAATACCGGATTCCTTAGCAGGCGCCGAGGCTCTGCTGCGGTTGGGCTGTTTGGTAGATGCGGATGTAGCATACATCAATGGCGAACAGGTTGGCGTGACCTATTATCAATATCCGCCACGTAAATATAAGGTACGCGCCGGGCTGCTACACGCCGGACGCAATACACTCTGTATTCGTTTGACGACAGCAGGCGGTGCCACAAAATTTGTCCGCGAGAAGCCCTACCGCCTCGAAATCGGCGACACACAGCTACCACTTGCCGACAGCTACCGCATGAAGCGGGGCGTCATGATGCCTGCACAGCCGGGCGTCGGAAGTTTCGACAACTTAGCTACCGGCTATTATAACGGTATGATCGCCCCCCTACTTCCCTATCGCATTGCCGGCATCGTATGGTATCAAGGGGAGACCAATACGGGACGTCCCGATGAGTACGAACCTCTTTTGCAGACCTTGGCAAGCGATTGGCGCAGCGCTTTTGGCGCCGTACCCCTGTTGGTGGTCCAGTTAGCCAACTTTATGGAACGGCACACTGCTCCGGTGGAGAGTAACTGGGCAGCACTCCGCGATGCACAACGTAGAGCCGCCAACAGCATTCCCAACGCCGCACTTGCTACCGCGGTCGACTTAGGCGAGTGGAACGATATTCACCCGCTGAACAAGAAGGACTTGGCACATCGATTAGCGTTGCAAGCCCGTCGACTCTACTTGGGGGAGAAGAAATTGGTGGCTGAAGGTCCCGCCTATGAACATTGCGAGGCACGCGACGGAAAGATCTATCTCACCTTCCGCAACGGAACGGACGACTTCCAAACAGCAACCCGCGACGGCGACCTTGCAGGGTTCACCATCGCGGGTGCAGATAAGCGCTTTCGTCCGGCAAGAGCTCGAATCGAAGGCAAACAAGTAGTAGTTTGGAGCGACAAGGTGGCGCAACCCCTCACGGTGCGATACGGCTGGGACGACAATCCGTTACTCTCACTCTATGGCGCCAACGATCTTCCCGCTGCTACGTTCGAGGCACACGCCCAATAGCGAACTTACTCCAAAAGTTTTTTCAGCTTCTCATCGTTAGGATTCTTCAAATAGTTGGCGACAAAGGCCTTGGGAGTCATCCCAAAATAACTAGTGAAGTTGCTGGTGAAATACGACGGACTACTGAAACCGACGCTATATGCAATCTCAGAAACTGTGACGTCATTGTCGATCAACAAGAACGCCGCTTGTTTCAAGCGGACAGACCGAATCAACGTACTGGGAGAAGTACCCAACAGCTCTTTGAGCTTTCTATTGAGGTGGACACGCGAAATGCCCACCTCTTTACTTAATGTCTCTACGTTGAAGTCCGAATCACTCAAATTCTTCCGGATAGTCTCCATGACGCGCTGCATCAGTTGCGTATCGGCAGAAACCATCTGTACTTGATTGTATTCAAAGCCCACATCTGTGCGGCGCATTTTTCCTAAGATATTTCGACGCACCTTCAGACTTTGCTCTATGGCACCGCGTAGCAGGTTGATGTTAAGCGGCTTGCCCAAGAAGCGGTCTGCTTCACATTTCATAGACTTCTCAGCCGACGTATCGGTAGTTTCCGAGGTAAGCACTATGACGGGAATGTTGTCTGTGTCGATGTTATTCTTGATGCGCGAACAAAGCTGATAGCCATCACCGTCCGGCATCTTGAGGTCGGTCACAACCACATCAGGCGCCGAAACGAGTAGTTGTCCCCACGCCTCGTTGCCTCCGGTCGCCGTCACCACGTTGTACTCCTTCAATTCGCCACGCACGTAGTCCAAAAAGGCGGTGTCGTCATCCACAAGCATGACCGTCACCTGACGATGTTCTTCAGGCTCTGCGGTCTCATCGTCCGTCTCATGCGTTTCTTCTTGGCTTTCTGCCGTATAGATTTCTTTTTTAGAGAGGATCAGATCGTTGGGCAACATTTGCGCGGTTTGGGGAACGGCGATCTCCGTTGCCAATTCAGAAGCGGCGAGATGCGCCTTACCTAACGGCAACAGAACAGAGAACTCAACACCGGCGCCCTCGATATTACGCACAGAGAGCTGTCCGTGATGCAATTCGGTCAATTCGTATGCCAAATTGAGCCCAATCCCCGCCCCTACATTTTCGCTGCTGTTTTTGCCTTGATAGAAGCGTTCAAAGATGTGTTCGATGTCTACATCCGAAAGAGAGGAGCCCGAGTTGAAAACACGAACGCAAACTGCCTCTTTCACGTGCGGCAGGTGCAAGGTTTTGCCATCGACACGCGACACGTTCAACGCTACCTCGCCCTTAGTGGAAGTGTATTTAAAGGCGTTGGAGAGCAAGTTAAAGAACACTTTATCCAACTGATCCGGGTCGCCCCACACCGTCAGAGCCTCCTCCCCTGCCGGCATTTCCAAATGGAAGTGTATCTGATGCGTCATCGCCGCATTGCGATAATACTCCATAATATCCAACAAGAATTGCTGTAAAGAGAGCTCGCGCATCTTCAACTTCAATCGACCGTGATCGATCTTGCGAATATCCATCTGTTGGTTGACTAACATCAAAATACGCATAGCATTCCGATACATCAGTTCATAAACGCTCGCCGTAGCGTTGTCCACCTTTTTGTCCATCAACTTACGCAACGGAGCCAAGATCAACGTCAGCGGTGTCTTGATCTCATGACTGATAGAGATGAACAGCTGTAGTTTGGCCTCCTTGATCTGCTGTTTGTGTTCGGTACGCTCCAACAGACGACGCTGGTGAGCGCGCTGACGATAATAATGGACGAGCTGCCAAACAATGAATCCGAGCAGCGCTACATAAAGCACAAACGCCCACCATTGAACGTACCACGGTCGCAGCACTTCGACAACAAGCTGTTTGAATGAAGCATTCTCCGGCGAGCCATCGTGCGTAAAAGCTCGAACTTGGAAGAGATATGTTCCCCATGGCAGATGCGAATAGCCTACAACATGCTCATTGTCAGGAATCTCGTGCCACGTTTGATCGTAGCCTTGTAAACGATAGGCGTACTGTATTCCGGAGGGATTACTGTACTCCTGCACGCCGAATTCGATGGCAAATGCGCGAATATCAGCTGGCAGCGTCAATCGGCGCGCGTGCCACAAGGAGGCGTCCAAAACGTTTTCGTCCGAAGCAGGATCATAATCGTTGGCTACATTATTGATCCACAGCTTAGTAAAGTAAACATTTTTCAGTGGTTTATCGTTGCGCGAGACCGCCATCGGATTGAAATAGAGTACGCCGTTGTCTCCACCAAACATCAAGTGTCCGTCGCGCTGAGACACCACGGCGCGCTCGCTGAAGCTACCGACCAACGACAATTCATTGTCTGCATAGTGTACAAAGCTCTTTTCCGTCGGATCGAATGCCGTAATGCCGAAGTTGGTAGACATCCAGAGTTGCCCGTCGTTTCCGGGGCTCATAGCGAGTATGGTTTCTCCATATCGTGCATTGGCGTCGTGCAAGGCGGTCAAGGCGTGTGTGGCTCGGTCATAGCGCCATAAACCGCGTTGGCTCCCCAACCAAAGGCAAGAGCTATCCGGGACGATACTATTGATGCGCAATTTATGATTGACAGCGGTATCCATCGCCTCGATAGCTCCGTGCTGCAAGTCAAAGCGTAACAATCGCTCCTCGGTGCCTGCCCACAGAGTGTGGTCGCGATCTATCGCCAAGGTAACAATCCACGGATTGTAAGAGCCGACAATAGGGCTGAGATGATCCGCACGTGTGTCGTAGGCATAGATGCCCGACCCGTTGGTACCTATATATAATATATGTGTTTCCGGATCAAAGCAAAGGCTCATCACGCAGGCGCGCTCCAATTCTTTCAGTCCCGCAGGGAGCGAGATGCGATGATCACGCAAAAGGTAGAGGCCGTAATTAAATGTGCCGATATAGACATCTTCATGCTCTCCGGCGGCGAGAGAAATGATCGCATTGGTAGGTAAGATACTATTCTCCGTATTATAGAGGCGTCGCTGATCACGACTCCACTCTACAACGCCTCCGCCATCGGTACCGACAACCCCGCAACCCAACGAGGGGCGCGTCACGAGGCTACTGACCGAAGCCAAATTTTTAGCTCCTTCGACCGATGTTACGGGATAATAATGGAAGCGGTCGTTCGGCGCCGGGACAACCAATACTCCCTGTTGAAAGAGCGCCAACCAGAGATTGTTTTGTCCGTCCACCAAAATATTGTGTATCTTACTGTGCTCCAATTCAATCGGACAATTAGAAAAATGAAGCGGTTGCAAGGTATTGGCGTCCGGACGGAACAAGTAGAGACCGCTATTCTCCGTACCGATCAAGAGATTGCCATCCTCGTCCGCACACAGTGAATAGATATCCAAATCGTCCAAGGGAGGGCAAGAAACGTGGCTCAACGTCATCGTATTCAAATCGCACGTCCAAAGCCCCTGTTTCATACTTCCCATATAGAGCCGATGATGTTTTGCATCCTCCATCACGGTACGGAGCGTTGTGTGTGCCAAACGCTGTGCATCGGCGTCGCTCATTCGCGGTGTAACCCGTTGTGGCACGCTGTCTAACGTCACAACGTTTAATCCTTCGCGCAACAGTGCCCAAAGATATCGATGCTCGTCTACGCAGATATCCGTAATATTGTACTTATCCAACAGACTGGAGAGGGTCATGCTCTTGTCACGATCCACTTCACGGCGTTCGGCATCGAAAAAATAGATGCCGTAACCGAACGTCGAAAGGATCAGCGTGTTGGGGTGCATCGGGTGAGCCACGATGCGCGAAATACTGATCGCCGTTTGCCCATCCTCGCTCAAGTCATAGTGAGTGAACTTATTTTCAGTACGGCAGAAATAATACAATCCGTCAGTCGTACCCACCCAATGACGACTGGAGGGGTCTTCGTAAAGGCAGTTGATCGCGCTTGAATGCAGCGAATAGGGATCATCCTCATTCGCGACATAAGTCGTGAAGCTCCGTCCGTTGAATCGTGCCAACCCCATCTCTGTGGACACCCACAAGAAGTTTTCGCGGTCAAGCATCAGATTGGTAATGCGGGTATTGATTAGATCCTGCCCGGTAGAGTACAGACGCGGAGATTGCGCTTTGGAGGGGAAAATCATCCCGGACAAAAGCGAAAATCCACAAATAATACGCAACAAGAATTTGTTTTCCATAATATGTATCAGAATCAATATGATGGCTTAGATTTTCATCGCAAATATACATTTTCTCCGGTTACATTTTTCATTTTGTCGCAAAAATTTAACTCTTTTAGCCGTAACATGATACATTTTGGTTGAAACATCGCTGTTTCCGCATTAAATTGGTAACATTCTGAACAGGAAACAGGAGATGAGCATTTCACTGCAAAGCAAATCTTTCTATCTTTGCAGCGACCGAATCTCTGGGTTATTTTCCACACATTACGGTCACGAGCATCACGCTCACGCAGAGCACATCACGCATATTTTTCACATTCCATGAAACGAACCTTACTATCTTGGGCGCTTTGCGCCGCACTCTTCATGCAGGTGGAGGCTCAAAGCAACTCTCCCCGCACAGAGATTCCTTTTGACTTCGACTGGACGTTTCACTTAGGCGAACTACCGGGAGCAGAATGTCCGGACTATCATTCCAACGGTGAACGGTGGGACAGCATTCAGCTACCGCACGATTGGAGCATTGCACTTGATTTCGATCCCAAAGTGGGGGGATCAAGCGGTTACCTGCCTGGCGGAATAGGACTCTACCGCAAACGCTTCACCCTGCCCGACAGCCTGCGCGAGCGACAGATCTCCATCGAATTTGACGGTGTATATCACAAAGCTACCGTCTACCTCAATGGGCAGCGCATAGGTTTTCACCTCTACGGTTACACCGGCTTTAGTTACGATCTCACCCCCTATCTGAATTGGGAGGGTGAAAACGACCTTTTTGTGCACGTCGATCACACGGAAGAGTCTCGTTGGTACACCGGCTCAGGCATTTATCGTCACGTGCGCCTCGTCGCGGTTCCGCCCGTGCACATCCGACATTGGGGAGAGCAACACTGGGACTGGTCGCTACCGGGAGACACCAGCACCGTCTCTCAGATTGTTGTCATCGAAAACCGATCCTCCCAAGAGGTGCAAGATCTCTATGTCACTCACTTACTATTTGATCCCCAAGGGCATGCGGTAGCGTTCGAAGCGGATCCAGACACTATACGCTTCAGCATCCCAGCGGGAAGCAACGTTGAAGCGCCCGGCTTCTTCCTAATTCCCAATCCGCACCTTTGGGACGTCGACGATCCCTATTGCTACACCGTAGTGACTCAGATACGCCGAGGCGACCAAATTTTAGACGAAGTTCGCTCCACCTTGGGACTCCGTATGTTTCTGTTCGATGCAGACAAAGGTTTCACGCTCAACGGCAGATCGCTCAAGTTGCAAGGCGTCTGCCTGCATCAGGACGCGGGATGCTTGGGAGTAGCCGTTCCAGACCGTGCCTACGAACGCAGACTGAAGATCCTCAAAGAGTTTGGCGTCAACGCGATCCGTTGCTCGCACAATCCTCCTTCGCCGGAGTTTCTGAACATCTGTGACACCTTGGGGTTCTTGGTTATTGATGAAGCATTCGACAAGTGGAAGTCAGGCTATTACGGTGCATATTTCAACGACAACTGGAAGCAGGATCTGAGCGACATGGTGCGCCGCGACAATAACCATCCCTCAGTGATTGTGTGGGGCATCGGCAACGAGCTCTCCGAAGCATGGCTAAGCGATTCGGTAGGCATCCGGCGGGCACAAAAGATTCACAATTTTGTGATTCGAGTATTAAGTGCGCAGCGTCCCACTCTCTTAGCGGCGCAACAAGGCTTCAACGACGGTTTCGGAGGCGTTACGGATCTGATCGGCTACAATTATATGGAGCAACGTCTGTTGCGCGACCACAAACTTCACCCAGAACGCAAGATGTTAGTGACTGAGGCATTTCCTTATTACAGTGGACTACGCGTTGACAATGTGCGCGATTACGTAGAATATAACCCGTGGAACTACGTGCGCGACAACGACTTCATTGCCGGAGCCTTCATCTGGGCTGGGGTAGACTATATCGGCGAAGCATCGGCTTGGCCAAGCGTCGGATGGAACAGTTGTCCGTTCGATCTGACGATGTTCGAAAAGCCGGCGGCTGCCTACCTACGCAGCGTGTGGCAACCAGACAAACCATTGCTACGCCTGATGGTACGCGACAACGGTCTTGATATTGCAGCTGGTAAGGATCATTGGCAATATCCACCCATGGCGGCGACATGGAACCTACCCTATATCGACGGACGCGTCGTCCAGATACGATGTGTGACGACGTGCGACTCCGTGCGACTTTTTGCGCCCCATTGGAACAATCCGCAGATGGACTTCGGCTTCCGCCGCACCCAAGACTACACCGACAACACAATTCTATGGAATCAGCCCTATCGTCCGGGCAAGGTTTTGGCCATCGGCTACAAAGGTGGCGTCGAAGTGTGCCGCGATAGCTTAGTTACAACCGGAGAGGCACGGCAGCTCCGCATCGAAAACGACCGTCCTGTTTTGAACGCTGACGGTCAAGACATGGCGCATTTGCGCGTCACCCTGCTCGATGCAGAGGGACATATCAGCAAGATGGACGACCACCCCATTACCGTCACGGTCGAGGGCGCGGGACGCCTGTTGGGGGTAGACAACGGAGATATGCGCCGCCAGAAGAGTTTCAGCGGCAACAGCATCCGCACCTATTTCGGCACGGCGCTGATCCGCGTACAAGCGGGGCGTCAGCCGGGTGTACTCCGCATCCGAGTGCAAAGCGATGTACAGGAAGAGCGCACCTACGAGATCGAGGTACGCTGACGCAGCGCACACAGAACGAGTCCATTCAGAACTACGAACCACAGAAAAACAGCATTTAATAGTCCCGCCGAGGCTTTTGCACCCCTCGGCGGGACTTTTCGTCGCTGCGAAGGCGTTTTCTATTTGCGTTGACGCAAGTTTTTAGCTATCTTTGCCGCAAATAATCAGACTACAACGTGAAGAAGAAATATTTATTTGAATCTACCGTTCGAATCCGCGACTTTGAATGTGATATGCAGGGCGTAGTCAACAATGCTTACTACCACAATTTGTTGGAACAAACCCGCACAGAGTTCTTGGAGAGCATCGGCATAGACCCCAAAACATGGAGCAAAGAGTTGGGGATAGACTTCGTAGTCTATGAGACTGAAATACAATACCGCTCCCCCTTGCAGGCTGGCGAGACCTTTCGTTCGTGCTTAAACTTAGGACGCGAAGGGGCACGTTTCGTCTTTCGTCAAGAATTTCGCCGCGAAGCGACCGACGAGCTGTGCATCAAGGCACGTGTAGATGTCGTCATCGCCATCAACGAACGGCTGACGCGCGGTGACTATTTTCAAGAATATTTAGAGGGCAAGATCTCGGTGCCCATCCCCCATAGTTCCATCGTCCGTTCGGGCAGCAAAGGGGGCGCGGGCAAGTTGGACGAAGTGCTTTTCGACTACGAAATGAAAGTACGCGACTACGAATGCAACCGCTTCGGCGCCGCCACCAATGCTTTCTGCCAACACTATTTGGAAGTAACCCGGTTCGAATTTATGGAGCAAATGGGCGCCACGTTCCGTCAGTGGCACGAGGCGGGCATTGACCTGATGGTTTCTAAAGTCGATCTGAAATTTATCTCCCCAATGATGTCCAGCGTGAAGTTTCATTCGCTGATGAACGTGCACCAAGACGGGCCGCGCCTGATTTTCAGTCAGGAGATTCGGCGCAAGTCGGACGGAGGTACCTGTGTCGTTGCCACGGTGGATGTGGTGTCTATCGTCAACGGAGAGCTTTCGATGGGAGAAATCTTCACCGAATTTATCAAGAACTATCAAGAGAACATCGGTCAAGCACTCAACGCATCGTCCAATGCCTGACACATCTTATTTTAATAGAGAGACAACAAAATGTTAGATCGTCGCACAAAAGAAATGCAGGTAGCGCCCGGAGTGTATGTACCGGAGCGTGCCACCAAATACCCGGAGGAGGACTCTTTCGAGCACCTTGTTGAGGTCAAAAAGACCCGCGAATTGGTCTTTGATGAAAATTATCCTTATTTAGATGATAGCGAGGAGTTTCGACGCGAACATCGCAAGTGTTACGCCACGGCATTCTCTTGGTGTTTCCTAATGAACCCATTACGCTATGGCTTGCGGATTCGCGGGCGTGAAATCCTGCGTTGCTATCGCAAAGAGTTGGCAGGTGGCGCCATCACGATTTGTAACCACGCCTACCGTTGGGATCTCTTGGCCGTGCTGCAAGCTGTGCGCTGGCGAGAATTGTGGGTACCCGTCTACGGCGAGAACCTCATGACCTCTGATTATTGGTATATCAAATACATCGGAGGCATTCCCGTACCTTCGGGTATGGCGGGCATGAAAAAGTTCAATGCAGCCTTCGACGAACTGCATCGCCGCCGCAAATGGTTTCACGTCTTCCCCGAAGAATGTCGCTGGGACTACTATAAGCCGCTGCGACCGTTCCGCAAGGGAGCCTTCTCTATGGCGTATAAATACAATATGCCGATCCTCCCCTGCTGCATTACCTACCGCAAGCGCACGGGGTTGTACAAACTCTTCGGCGACCAGACGCAGCCGCTTGTCACCATCACCATCGGCGAACCAATCTTCCCCAACACCGAGGAGCATCGCAAGGTAGAGGTAGACCGTCTGCGCACCGTGGCGCATCACCAAATGGAGCAGATGGCGGGCATCATCCACAATCCTTGGCCGGTCGCCCCGGACAACGATTAAAATTCCATTCTCACAAAATAAAATACCCCGAACATGATCTCATGTTCGGGGTATTTTATTTTCACGTCACTACCGCCTTATCGGGTGGCAGGAGTGAACGTTGTAGAGCTTCCACCCGTCACGGTTCCACCGCGCGTAAACACGCCGTCGAAAGCGCTCTCCGTGGCGTTGCTGACAGCTGTGGCGCCGGTTACAAGCTTGTAGCTTGTGCCTGAAGTAAAGTCAGGAGCACTCAACAGCACAGTAGCGCTGCTGACAGATACCGGGCAACGGTAGTTGAAGAGGACTGTACCGTCCGACTTCTGCACGCTGAGATATTTGCCCGAAGTAACCGTTACACTGTTCTTCGAGACGTAAGGCTGCGATGCAGATGTGGGCGAACTGGTTGAACCGCCTGTACCGATCAGAATACCACCATTGATCTTGAAGGTGTTGTTGTCACAGTCGAATCCCTCTTCGGGCGACGATGTACCGGAGGCGAGGACAACGCCGCCGTTAAATTCGAAGCCGTCGCGACCGTTACAGTCGATACCGTCATTACCTGTAGCATGACTGTAGACGAAGCCGTCGTTAAAGGTGATCTTGGAGGCAGCATTGATGCCATCGTCATAAGTATCGCACTCTGTATAACCGCCATTGAAGGTGATGGATGCCTTGCTCTCCAAACCTTCGCCGCCGTTGGTCGTCGTCTTGGCGAAGATGTTACCGTCGTTGACCACTACATCGCCCTCGATCTTAATGGCTTTCGCCGTACCGATAAAGTCATCGCTCATACCCCAACCGGAGCTGGCGATGACGCTGCCCGATGTGGAGACATTAAGCGTCGGACCGCCCTGACCGAGCACACCAAATGTAGCCTTTCCGTCGGCGTGGATGCCCTTGCCACCCTTACCGCTCATGCGGATCGTGAAGTTACCACCGTTCAACGTCAAGTTACCATCGGTCTTGATGCCGCAAGCGGCGTAACCATCAGTCTCCTTGCTTGCAGTGGTATAGGTACTACCGTCACCGGTGCAAGTCAATGCATATACACCGTCGTTAACCTCCATATCGCCATCTACCGAGATCGCGCGACCGGCAAAGCCGGAAGCATTCACCGTGACACTACCGCCTTCGCCGCGATAAGCTCCCACCTTAATGGCAGTGGAATAGCTCGGATCGTTGTTCACAATCTGTGCGGCTCCTGAGCTCTCAATGTTCACATCGCCACCGTTCAAGGTGAAGGTACCGTCGCAACGAATACCCTTTGACATCGCACCGCTGTGCGAAAGTTTCAGGTCTCCACCGCTCACCGTGATGTCGCCATCAGCCTTCAAGCAAGCGCCGAAATAGTTCTCCAATGCGGCAGAAGATGAAGATACGGTACCTGAAGCATAAGTCGATGTGACGTCGCTCATGGTATAGGTGCGTACCGTACCCGATGTGCTGTACGAGGAGGAGATGGAATAGTAATGCGATGATCCATCCGTCGGAGCGGAAAATTCAGTGGTGCGGATAGAATATGCCGTTTGACCACCCCAGCCGCCCCAGCCGCCGCCACCTTGGCTGACGTAATCGTCGGATGCGAAATAGTATTCGCCCTCTGTGGCGCTACCGAAGTCGTAATAGTAGAAAGTCGTCGACGTGTTGTTGGTGCCTATGATGGTGGCTGTAGCCGAGAGTGTAGCTACGCGCGTACCATCGCTCTTGTAGAGATGCAAGGCAGACCATGCGTTGCTACCATTTCCGCCGGGGCCACCAGCGCCACCCCAAGGATTAGACTGCGACGAAGTTGGGGCGCTGACATACACTTTATAGGAGGCAACCGAAGCAGTGTTCTTGGAATCATCCTCAGGAGCATAGGTTCCACCCGCAGCGGTATTGACCACGACGAGGTTGCCGCCGCTGATCTGAATATCGCCCTTCGACTTCACCGATTTGGAGGCAGCGCCGGAGGTATTCACAATCACATTACCGCTGACGATCGAGATCAGGCTATCACTCTTGATACCATCGGTCTCATCTTCTGCGAGGGTGATGGTGAGCGAATCGGTAACTGCCGAGGCGATGATCACTGGACCGGAGCAGTCGATACCGTCGCCCGAAGCGGTCAGAGAGACTTTACCGCCATAGATCAGCACTGAGTCATTGGCGTGCATGGCGTCACTGGCAGCTGCAAGTACACGAATAGTCGCATTGTCAATTTCCAAAAAGTCATCCGAGCAAATAGCGTGCTTATTGAGTCCGGTCACTTCCAACGTTCCGGCGCCCTTGAAGATGAGCTGTCCCTCGCTGAAAATGGTACCTTTCTGGTCTTCAGAAGACTTTGTATATTTCTTAGCATCGCATAACGTATTGAAGGTGCTACCCTGCACCTTGATGGTTCCCTTCTTGGAGCTCTGGCTATTGATGGCGGGACCATCGGCATTGGTCAGCTGCACGCCGTTGAGGGTGATTTGATACTTCTTGTTGCTATAGATCTTGAACATACCATCGGAAGACTCTCCGCTGAGTTTATATTCCACCTCGTCGGAGGCATCGGAGTTCACGATGACGTCAGCACCGTCGATCGTCACCTCGACACCATCGTAAGCGAAAGGATTTTCTACCGTAGCCTTCTTGCCGTCATACGTCACATTGACGGTGGTGGGCATCGAAGCGGTGTAAGAGATCTCCTCCAACTGGCTGGTAGGGATGGCGTGAATCACCCCCTGACGCACTACGAAAAGGGTGTCTTCGGCAGCGTTAAAACAGAGGCTGTCGATAGCGGTAATAGCAGAAAGTTGTGCCTCGCCCGTGGAGAGAGAGATACGCAAACCCGGTGTCGTCTTGGCAGCATAGAGCGAAGCGAAGGATGAGAGGGCACAAGCGCAAAGCAACGGAAGTGCCACGCGCCGTGGGGCGCCGTTATGAGCGTTGTAATTCTTTTTCATGGTCGTAAAATTTTAGTGATGGTACCGGCTACATGGACCAAATAAAGACCCGAAGGGAGTCCCGCCAAAGAGATTGAGACTTGACCTTCGCCATCAACCTCTTGCACGAGGCGTCCGGCAGCATCAATCAGACGTGCACCGTGCACGGCTTCACCACTGAATGTGTAATGGTCGGCATCCAAACGAGCTACGCGCAACTCACCTTGAGATAATGACAGCAACGATGTGGTTCCTTCACCAAGGGTAATAGAGAAAATGTCCGAGAGACTGATCTTGGTCTGCTCACCGTCGCGGGTGCGCAGCAACATCGTCTGCGTGTCGGGAAAGGTCAGCGAGACAACCTCTCCGACGGGGACTTCCGTTGTGCCTGAGGCACTCTGGATTTGCAAGGTTTTCTGGACGTCCGCGCACAATGTGCCGACCGATCCGAAAATCAAGCATGTTAATAGGATTGTTTTTTTCATGTTGTAATAGTTTAGCCTGAGCTATATCTTTTTAGTAGACATTCGTGAGGGTTCAAAGTTTAAGCGCCCCGCCCCTCTTTTTTTTTACATTTTTTGCGACGCGACACGTTTTTTTAGCGACAAGCGCTCGATATAGTGGAATCAATCCGATGCTCCGCAGCGTTGCGAGGGGAATACAAAAATAAATCGGCGCGAATGTACCTAAATACATGCGCGCCGATAGACGTTCGTTGTTTCGTATAAAAATCATGCGTCTCCGATCACAAGCAATGGAGCGCTATCTGATAAACCGCCGTAGCGATACACCATGCAATGCCTGTAGTGTAGAGCGCTGTAAATAGCGCCCAGCCCCAATGATTGGATTCGCGCCGTATGGCAGCGAGCGTGGCAATGCATGGGAAATACAACAGGCAGAAAATCATGAAGCTCAGTGCTGCTGCAGGAGTGATCTCGTTGGCTAACTGTGCAGCCAACTGTGACGTCTGTTCGGCGTCGTCGGTATCGACCTGTTCGCCGCTGTAGAGGACGCCCAAGGTGCTCACAACGATCTCTTTGGCTCCTAAACCTGCCAACAAGCCGACATCCATCTTCCAGTTGGCGCCCATCGGTTCGAACACCGGTTCAACCCAATGGCCCAACTGTCCGAGGTAGGAGTTCTCCTGTTGTTCCTGCACGGTGTCGTAGGCGTTGTGATTCGGGAAATATCCTAACACCCAAATGATGATGCTCGCCAAAAGGATGATGTGCGACATCTTGTGCAAGTATTGGCGGCCACGTTCCCATGTGTGTCTGAGGACGGATTTTAACAACGGCAAGCGATAGTTGGGCAACTCCATCATGAACGGGCGATTGTCATGGTTGGGCAAGACGATGCTCAGAACCTTGGCAGAAAGGATGGCGATAAGAATGCCTGTGACATAGAGGGCAAAGAGTACCATCCCGGCACGCCCGGGGAAGAGCGCTCCTGCCAAGACCAAATAGATGGGGAGACGGGCACTGCATGACATGAAAGGGGTGACCAACATCGTGACGAGACGCGCCTTGCGATTTTCGATCATACGGGTAGACATCACCGCCGGAACGTTGCAACCGAAGCCCATAATCATGGGGATGAAAGATTTGCCATGCAGACCGAAGGAACGCATGAGGCGATCCATGATATAGGCGGCACGCGCCATATAGCCGGAGTCTTCAAGCAGGGAAATGCAAGCGTAAAGAATCAGGATGTTCGGTAAGAAAACAATAACACCGCCGACACCGCCGATGACACCATCGATCAAAAGATCTTTCAGCACGCCGTCCGGCATGATTTGCATCAACCAATCGCTGAGCAAGGCGATGCCGCTATCCATCCACGACATCGGGTAATCGCCCAACGAATAAGTGACCTCGAACATCAAATAAAGGATCAGAAAGAAGATGGGATAGCCCCAAAACTTATGGGTAACGATGCGATCCAACCGAACGGTGGCGCGCTCTTTTTCGGTCTGAACACGATAGATGCCCTCCAAGGTGCGATCTACAAAGTTGAAGTGCGCCGCAGCTTCGGCGTGCTCCGTGCAACTCACGATGGGGAAAGAATAGGCACGCTTGGGCGCCGCACAAACCGTCTCGAATAGTTCCTGAAGCCCCTTTCCGCTACGGCTGTCGGTCGGAACGCAAGGCATCCCGAGACGCTCGGAAAGTTTGTCAACTTCCAACGTACGACCATTTGCCGTGAGTTCGTCGTACATATTGAGGGCTGCCACCATGGGGATTCCCAAGGGAAAGAGCTGTGTGGTCAAGAAGAGGTTGCGTTGCAGGTTGGTAGCGTCGAGGACGTTGATGATAACATCCGGACGATGTTCCGAGAGGTATTGTTCTACATATTTCTCCTCCGGAGAGAACGAGGCTAACGAATAAGTGCCCGGCAGATCGACCAAGCGAATCTTGACACCTTGGAAGGTGAAATGTCCCTCTTTGCTGTCGACAGTCACTCCGCAATAATTTCCTTCGCGTTCATGACCTCCGGAGATCTGGTTGAAGAGGGTCGTCTTGCCACAGTTCGGATTTCCGATGAGAGCGACCATCAGCTCGCGATCCGTCACCGGAGGTGCCGCTTCGACATGACAGCGATGTATTCCGCAGCCGGAGCATGTGGCACAGAGTCCGCGCTCGACGGCGATTTCTATATGTTCTGCCTCAGTGCGGCGGAGTGTGATGCTGGAACCTTTCACCATAAACTCGATGGGATCCGACATCGGCGCTTTCGTTTCAGTTTTGATCTCGACATCTTCAACAAATCCCATCTCTTCCAATCGGCGCACGAAAGCCGGATCTCCGGTCACCCGCTTGATGTAGGCACGCTGTCCGATGGATAATTCTGATAATTTCATAAATCTACACTTATAAACGGCTGCAAATATCGGAATTATACCGACGAAGCACAATCATTACTTGTAGGTAATTCACGAAAAAGTTTCACAGGCAGTATTCCGAGGGAGATTCACAGCCTATCGGTAGAACTGATTAGCCCGCTCAATATCTTCATCTGATCCTATTTTGACTTTAACTTGTCCGCAGCTCCTTATGTTTCATCCTCTGATATTAACAAGAGATGACGCAAAGTGACACAAAAATCCCCGACGCGGATGTTCATCTGCATCGGGGATTTCTCACAGTAGAAACATAGCGGAATGAGCGTGCCTCTACGCCACCAATTTATTGGGGAATGGTATATCCTGCAATTTCGGCAATGATACGAGGGATGCGGGCATTATCATTATGACCGCTGAAACGTTCTGCACCGACGCCACAAGCATACACAGGTACCAATCCGGCAGAGTGTCCGCCGGTGCACCACGTGAGTCCCGCCTTGGCGTTGATGATGCGATTGGCTTCGCCTGCCAACGGTTCATTCTCGCTGTACAGATTCTTCTCCGTCGGCATTTGTCCGCGGAAAGACTTCGTGTAAATAGTGTAGAGAGCTTTCTCCTCGTCTTCGGTCAACTCGATCGCATCCCAGAAACCGTAGTTCTCTGTGAGCGCCGCTTTGACTTGCTCCCACGTGACACGGTTGGAAGTCTGTGCACGCAGATCGTGCAAGATGGCGGTGAAGGCATCTTGGCTACACTTTTGATGTCCCAACAAGGCGAGGTTCAGCTCTTTGGAACGATTGCCGTTGATCACCAAACCTCCTGTTTCGTGGTCGGCTGTGAGGACAATCAACGTCTCGTCCGGATGACGGAGATAGAAATCATAGGCAATGCGGATGCAGCTATCTACGGCAGCGACTTCGGCAAAGGCTGTGGCGCCGTCGTTGGCATGACATGCAAAGTCAACTTTACCGCCGATTTCATTCATCAAGAAGAAGCCATTGGTCGAATCTTTCATCAAGAAGTCAATTTCGGCTTGCAGCACCTGAGGAATAGTCAACTGTCCGGGCTGCGCGTCGATGGCATACGGCAAGCTGAAAGCGTCACGATCTGAAACCTCTTGAGTCTGGAATAAGATCATACGATCGGCATCCGGAGCTTTGGCAACAAAATCCTCGTAGCCACGAGCAATGACGTAGCCTGAATCGGTGGCTACGGTGTAGAGGTCCGCAGTGCCGAGACTGTCAGCGGGAGATTGCGCTTGGTTGAAGTCCGAACCGCCATAGAAGTCAAAGCCTGCTACAGGCAAATCTAAGCCGATCTGATAGTACATTCCGCGATCGGGACGATGAGCGTAGAATGCCGCAGGCGTAGCGTGGTTGACACAAACGCTGGTAGCGACACCCACACGAGCTCCCGAGTTTTTAGCCCAAACTGCGACTGAGTAAATGGGCGTTTCATGATCGGCAGCAATGCCGACGGCTCGGTTATAGGTTTTGTTGCCGGAAGCCAAAGCGGTTCCCGATGCGGCGGAATCCGTGACGCCATGACTTGCAGAGTAGGTACTGGAGACGCCGACAACAGGGAACTGCGTTAAGCAGAGTTGTTTGCGTCCTATGCGCCCTTCGAGCTCGGCTTGATACATTTCCGCACCCAAAACGGTGTTAACGCCCGTACCATCGCTAATGAAATAGAAAACATACTTAGCATGGGGGACAGCGGTCTGTTTTTGTTCGCTCGGCGTACATCCGGTGAGCAAAAGCGCCGCTGAACAAAGCAATAATGTAGAACGATTCATCTGATTGTATAATTTAGGTTGAACGAAAGTCTGGTTGAAATGATTTCGATGAATTTTCAGGATAAAACATACGGCACGCCGTGTCCCCGTTTCGAGGATGTGACGTACCGCATGATGAGAAATTGTATATGTCCTCCGCAGAGTTATACCGGCATATTGCCGTGCTTCTTAGGCGGGTTACTTTGATTTTTGTTGCGAGTCATGTCGAGGGCTGCGATCAGAGCACGACGCGTATCCGAGGGCTGGATGATGTCGTCGATGTACCCCAACTCAGCAGCAGGCATCGGATTAGCGAACTTAGCCTCATATTCCTTAACCTTGGCAGCCTTCTCCTCTTCGCTACACTTGCGATACAAGATGTTGACAGCACCCTGAGCGCCCATGACGGCAATCTCAGCGCCGGGGTATGCCAAGTTGACATCAGCACCGATCTGCTTGCTGTTCATGACGATGTAAGCACCACCGTAAGCCTTGCGAGTGATGAGGGTAATCTTCGGAACCGTGGCTTCGGCAAAGGCGTAAACAACCTTAGCACCGTGACGAATGATGCCATTATGCTCCTGATTAACACCGGGCAAGAAGCCGGGTACGTCCTCAACAGCAATCAACGGAATGTTGAAGCAATCGCAGAAGCGGATGAAGCGTGCCGCCTTGTCGCTGGCGTCAATATCAAGCGCACCCGCCAAATAGTTCGGCTGGTTAGCTACGAAACCTACCGTACGACCTGCCATACGTCCAAAGCCGATGACGATGTTCTTGGCGTAGTGGGGCATGATTTCGAAGAAATATTGGTGGTCGCACACCGGCTCGATGATGTTGCGGATGTCATAAGGGATATTCGGATCAGCGGGAACCACATTATCCAATTCGTGACAGATGCGCGTCAATTCGTCCGTTGCGGGATGAACGGGCGCGTCTTCCATGTTGTTGCTGGGCAAGAAACCGATCAATTCACGGATCGTCATCAACGTTTCCTCATCATCGTTGCACATAAAGTGGCTGACACCGCTGACCGAGTTGTGCGTCATAGCGCCGCCCAAAGTCTCCTTATCGCAATCTTCGTTCGTCACGGAACGAACTACATCCGGACCTGTGATGAACATCTGGCTTTCCTCCTTCACCATCAAGATAAAGTCCGTCAAAGCGGGCGAATAGCAACTACCGCCGGCACAAGGACCCATGATTGCCGAGATCTGCGGAATAACGCCGGACGCCATCACGTTGCGACGGAAGATGTGTGCAAAACCGGTAAGGCTCTCCACACCCTCTTGAATACGTGCGCCGCCCGAATCGTTCAAGCCAATGATCGGCGCACCGTTCTTGAGCGCCATATCCTGCACCTTGGCGATCTTCTGCGCGTTAGCCGCGCTCAGTGAACCGCCAAGCACGCTGAAGTCGAAAGCGTACACGAAGACCAGACGGCCATCAATTTTGCCGTAGCCGCTGACTACGCCGTCGCCCGGCACGCGTTTGTTCTCCATGCCGAAGTTGTTGCAACGGTGCATCACATATTTATCTACCTCAACGAATGTACCTTTGTCCAAAAGGATGTCGATACGTTCGCGAACATTGAGTTTCTTCTGATTATTTTCCATAATTCATGATTTTTACCATTCAGAGGGAGAACGATTGTCTCTGCGTCCCCCACTCCCGATGAATTTTAATAATTACTCGCCCTGATTTAATTTCAGAGAGATAAGCGCCTGCTCCACCATCACGGAGTCGCCTTCGCTGACCATTACAGCTGCCACTTCACAGTCTTCGCTGACGGTGATGTTGCTCTGCATTTTCATCGCCTCCATCGTGAGCACCGTGTCGCCGGCCTTGAGTTGGTCGCCGGGCTGTACGTACACCTTGACGATCTTGCAAGGCATCGGAGCTGTAATCTTGTCAGCCTGCTTTTCGCCGCCCTGCTGCTTACGCAGACGCATATACTTGGCCTGCGAATCCATCATGTCGATCTGGTAGGTGGAATAATTCATGTTGACCTGATAATGCTTCCCGTTCATCGAGCGCACCATCTCTGCGTTGTAGGAATTTCCGTCGTGCAAGATCGAACAGATTCCGTTCTCAAGCATGGCGACGTCCACGTCGTAAACCTTGCCGTCGATGTCAATTTTGACTTTATTGCCCTCCTTACTGATGAGGGTCACTTCGGCGAGTCTGTTACCGATTTGTATTTCCATATTTTACTTTTTATTCATTTAATAATATCACACGCGCAGAACGCCCTTCTGGAGACCGAAGGCACGCCAACGGCTCAACGCCGATCCACCCTCATTGTTCGTTGAAGTAGCCGAAGCGCCGCCATTTTCCTCGATGTTCATCAAGTAGTCAATGTAGGCTGCAATGATTGCCATCTGTTCGCCTTCGTTCTTGAAACCGGGACGCGGACGCAGACGATCAGCGTTGCGTTCAATGAAATCGGTGTTGTAGTTACCCTCCTTGAACGATGGAACGTCGATGATACGACGCAGGTAACGGATGTTGGTCAAAAGACCTGTCACCTTGAATTCATAGAGGGCACGACGCATACGCTCGATCGCATACTTGCGATTGGACGCCCAAACGATCAATTTTCCGATCATCGGGTCGTAGTACATCGGAATCTCATATCCTTCGTAAACGTAGCTGTCGATACGGACGCCGGCGCCGTGAGGCTCGGTGAGCTGCTTGATGACGCCCGGCGAGGGACGGAAATTGTTCTCCGTATCTTCAGCGCAGATACGGCACTCAATAGCGTGACCACGCTGGTGAATATCCTCCTGAGTGAAGGAGAGCGGCTGCCCGTCGGCGATCAAGATCTGTTCTTTCACCAAGTCGACACCAACCACCTGTTCCGTGATTGGGTGTTCCACTTGGAGACGTGTATTCATTTCGAGGAAATAGAAATTCTTGTGCTTATCCACCAAGAACTCGATGGTACCGGCGCCGACATAGCCGACAGCTTTAGCCGCGGCAACAGCCTTCTCACCCATCTGACGACGCAGATCCGGATCGAGGAACGGAGAGGGAGACTCTTCGACGATCTTCTGGTGACGGCGCTGCACCGAACATTCACGGTCGCAGAGATGGATCACGTTACCGTGTTTGTCACCCAAGATTTGGAACTCAATGTGGTGCGGTTCCTCAACGAACTTCTCAATATATACGGTATCGTCGCCGAAAGAGGACATTGCCTCGCTCTTAGCTGCATTATAAGATTCTACGACTTCCGATTCGCTGTGGATTAGGCGCATACCCTTTCCACCACCACCCATCGACGCTTTAAGCATGACGGGGAAGCCGATAGCCTTACAAACGCCAATAGCTTCCTCTGGGCTGTTCAGTTGCTCCTGCGTTCCGGGGACAACGGGCACTCCGGCAGCGATCATTCGGATGCGCGCTTGAATCTTGTCACCCATGTCTTCCATGGTCTCCGGTCGGGGGCCAATGAAGATGATCCCTTCTTCCTCGCAACGGCGAGCAAAGTGCGCGTTTTCGGACAAGAAGCCATAACCGGGATGGATGGCATCGGCCTTATGCTTCTTGGCAGCAGCAATAATCTTCTCGATGTCAAGATAACTCTCGGAAGATGCAGCGCCACCGATGCACTCAGCTTCGTTGGCGTATAATACGTGGCGCGATGTACGATCGGCTTCGCTGAAGACAGCTACCGAACGGATGCCCATCTCATAGCAAGAACGCATCACGCGGATGGCGATCTCGCCTCGGTTGGCAATCAAAATTTTTCTAATCATATATTATCATATATTTTAAGTAACAAATCATCGCCGACAGATCGGCTTTTGAGGATTCAGCTATGCGCTTTTGTTGCGCTGGTGAAAACATATTGCGCGACGAAAATACAAAGAAATATTGGATTTCCTATATTCTCGTCGCGCAAAGTGTTATTTTCAGTCTCTGAATGTCAGTTTTTGACAATTTTGCGTTACGCTTTTTTCTTATTGTGTACGGACTTGTTTACGCGCTTGATAGAGCTGATATGAATTGATCACGTTGTGCCAAACGCTATAGAATCCACCTACAATGGCAGTTACCGGCGTGAGGAATGTGTATGCCAACCAAATGGCAAAAACCGTATTCTTCTGCCCTAAGGCCTGCCCTGCCGCGATCCTGTCGTTGGAGCGTGCACCAATTTTCCGCCCGGCACGGAACTGCACTAAGCAACAGATTAAGGAGATGACTGCCAAACCTACCATTGTCCAAATGGAGACGTCGCTATGCACAATAGACTTCACCGTGACGGTAATAGCCAACGCCAACGAAACGCACCACAAATAGAACGCCCAATTAGAGTGTTGCGCGATGCGGTCATGAAATTTCGGGAAGAAATGACGCAATAGCCACGCCACAGCCATCGGGCAGATCAAAAGCGGGAACACCTTGCCGACAATCATAAAGAAAGAGACGCCGAAGGTCAGTCCCTCGTGCGGATTGACGACAGGCAACCAAACCGGCGCCCAAAGGGAAATCACGAAGTTGCTGACGATAATGTAGGTAATCAGGCTCGGAACGTGACCGCCTAACTTACCCACAATGACTGCCGAAGCAGTAGCCGTCGGACAGATCATACAGATCATGGCGCCTTCAAACAGGACACGCGCCCAACCCTCCGGCACAGAGATGGCGCCAAGTGCCAACAACGCATACGATCCCGTCTGAATCAGCAACAACCAGAGGTGCCACATACGCGGATGCAGATCGCGCGGAGAGACTTTACAAAAAGTGAGAAACAGCATGGAGAAAATAAGCGCCGGCTGTACCACTGCTAAGGTTTCAGCCGCCCAAAGGTGCACTTGCGCCGAAAGCGGCAAACTGACGAACACCCAATAAGCCAACGCACCGGAAAGCATGGCGAAAGGCAACGACCAGTTTCGAATAAAGCGATATATTTGATTCATATGGGCAAAGGTAGAGTATATTCATACAGCTTGTATGCAAAATATATTCCAAGCCCCCTGTTTTTTATTCAATATTACTATCTTTGCAGGGTTTATATGCTAATTTGAGTGAGGAAAACGCATTATTCGCCGAAAACCTCATCACGAAACATACCCAAGCAACCCCTTCACATTAATGAAAAAAGGTATTCTATCTCTTTCGCCGCTACTGGTTTTTCTCTGCCTGTATTTAGTCACCAGCATCGTAGCGCACGACTTTTACAAAGTTCCTGTCACTGTAGCCTTTCTTGTTTCAGCCATTTACGCTGTAGTCATCACCCGCGGCACGCTCAACGAACGCATCCGCATCTTCTCGGAGGGAGCTGGACATCCCGACATGATGCTGATGCTATGGATCTTCCTCTTGGCGGGCGCCTTTGCCGCCTCAGCCAAAGCCATGGGTGCCGTCGACGCCACCGTCAACCTGACGTTACGACTCTTGCCTCAATCGCTGTTGTTGCCGGGGCTTTTCTTAGCAGCCTGCTTCATCTCCCTCTCCATCGGCACCTCGGTAGGTACAATCGCCGCGTTGACGCCGGTGGCGGCTGGCATTTCCGGGCAATCAGACTGCCCGCTACCGCTCATGGTAGCAATCGTCGTAGGCGGAGCATTTTTCGGTGATAATCTCTCTTTTATCAGCGATACCACCATTGTAGCGACACAAACCCAAGGCTGCAAAATGAGCGACAAGTTTCGCGCTAACCTGCGCATAGTTTTGCCCGTTGCGCTGTTGATGCTCATTATATATTATGTGATCGGCTTAGGCATCCACGTCCCCACGGACATTCCCTCCGTCGACTTTTGGAAGATCATTCCCTACATCACCGTAATTGTCACTGCTGTCTGCGGCATGAATGTATTATACGTCTTGGTGTTAGGGCTTGTCCTCACCGGATGGATCGGCATGATCGACGGAAGTTACGATCTCTTTGAATGGTTCTCGGCCATGGCATCGGGCATGATGGGCATGAGTGAATTGATCGTGATGACCCTATTGGCGGGAGGAATGCTGTCGCTGATCCGACATAATGGCGGCGTACAGTTCCTTATCGACCGTTTAACGCACGGCGTGACGAGCAAACGAAATGCAGAGTTCAGCATCGCCTCCTTAGTATGCTTAGTCAACATCTGCACAGCCAACAATACCGTTGCCATCATTACTGCCGGTCCGATCGCGGCAGACATTGCCACACGCTTCGGCATAGATCGTCGCAAGAGCGCCAGCATTCTCGACACCGTTTCGTGCTTCACACAGGGGCTCCTTCCCTATGGCGCACAGATGCTGATCGCTGCCGGATTAGCGAGCGAGGCTGTCGGTCTGAGCCTCAGCCCTGCCGCCATCATCGGCTACCTCTACTACCCGATGGGCATTGGCTTAGCCGTTGTGATCAGCATATTGCACGACGCCCGACGCGCCAGGGATCTGCATCAATAATAACGACAGCTTCTTCTTTTATCTCAAATTGGCACTGACGGTCTTAACATCTGCGCCGAACTTATCATGAACGACGATGGAGCGTAAACCACCCCACGTGTAACCAATCAGCTCCTCGATAGCCAAGCGCGGCACAATGCGCAGCAACGAGCCCCAGCGCCGCGCTAAAAGGCAGAAGTTATACAACTTACCGCGAAAATAACCGTGCGGACGTCGTCCTCGGTGTTCGCTGTACTTTCCGAAGTTCCCCTCGTTCAGAATACAGCGTAGAACCGCATCGGCTTTAGCACGATAGCGAGAATCATAGAACGGGCATTCCGCCGCAGGGAGTCCTAAATAATCGACCGCAACCACCGACATGATCTGCCACGGCAGCCAGAGACCGCACGCCTCCAAATGGCGACGCAATGCAGCGCGATCTATCTGATCTGCGTAACTATGCAGGTACAAAATCCAGTCGCAACATTGACGCAACCCGACGCCGCCGATCATAAAATGCTGCCATGTATGAGCAAAGATATATCCGGCGTTATAGGTCGGCGGTGGCACGGCGATATCAGTGGCGCCAATGCGTACCGTAGGGCAAGCCTCCGGTGTCAAATCTGCGTCCGTCCAACGAATGAAGTTGCGTTTATAGCGTCCGACAGAGAGCAGCAACGTATAGCGATGCACCTCGATGAAAGCCTCGTGCCACATCATGTGATAATGTTTCTCATTCTGCATCTCCACTTCGGAATGTGTGCTGTCCGGCAACAACAAATCGACAGCACGCTGATAATCTTTCGCCCCAATATAGAGATCAATGTCGCCGCACTGCCGTAAGTCCGGCTGCGGATAGCAAGTGGCTACACCCTGTCCTTTGAGCAGTACCGGGCATATTCCGTCAGCGCGCAACGTAGCGTCCAATTTTTGCAACACCCTGTTGAGACGCGCGTTCGATTTTCGCGCAGTCATCTGACGCATCAAGACTTGGCGAGCGAGGGTCTGCGGCAAATGCAACGCGACACCGTGTTGCAAGATCGCTTCGCTTAGCACTCCAGCAAGGGTCTGCTGATCTGCCAAGCGCAATACAGACGTCCAATCGACGTCTGTAAATAACGATGCATCCATCGGCGTGCTCCACAAGGAGGCGCGCAGCAGAGATAAGACTTGTTGTTCAGAAAGACTAAGTATTGAATCTTTTTTCATGGAATGTCTTCGTTCATCTTTTTATGATTGCGAGACTGATCCGTCCCGTCTATTTCTATAAATGCCCCGAAACACCACCTTGGCGTTCGGGGCATTATTTTTTATTGTTGCAACTTTATTACAGGGATCAGTGCATAGCGCGCTTGGTATCATTACCCTCGTAGAAGTTGATGAAAGCGTTGTTCACCAAACGGTTACCACCGGGCGTGGGATAGTTGCCGGTGAAATACCAATCGCCCGGCGTATTGGGGCACGCTTCATGCAATCCTTCGACCGTCTGATAGATAATTTCGACGGGGACTTTGACCGTGGCAGGGGTTAACATCTGCGCGATCTTGGCTGAGATTTCCTCGTCAGTGAAAGGAGCATAAACCTTCTGTACATAGTTCACCACCTCTTCCTTGGGCAGATTTTCCTGCGCCTTGCAGAGTTCGTAGATGTGTTTCAGCGATTCGTCCATGCCGCGATCATGATGCAACTCGATAGCCGCGCGGAAGGCGATAAACTCTCCCATGCGAGACATATCAATGCCGTAACAGTCGGGATAACGTACCTGTGGTGACGAAGATACGATAACGATCTTCTTCGGACACAAGGTATTGAGAATCTTTATGATGCTCTGTTTGAGAGTCGTTCCGCGAACGATGCTATCGTCGATGGCGACCAACGTATCAACATTATCCTCCACCAAACCGTAGGTGACGTCATAGACGTGTCCTGCCAAGTCGTTGCGGCTGGTGCCTTCGGCAATGAATGTACGGAGCTTAATATCCTTGTTGGCGATCTTCTCCGAACGGATGCGGCGACCTAAGATCTCCATCAGCTCCGTTTCGGTGAGCGATGCGCCTCGGGCACGAATCAGTTCTGCCTTTTGGCGATTCAAGAGGTCGTTCAAGCCCTCAGTCATGCCCATGTACGCCACCTCTGCGGTGTTGGGAATAAAGGAGAAGAGAGCGTGTTGCAAGTCGCCATCGCAAGCCTGAGCTACGCGAGGCGCCAAGAGGTAGCCCAAGCGTTTACGCTCCTGATAGATATCAGCGTCGTTACCGCGGGAGAAGTAAATGCGTTCAAACGAACAATCGTGACGAGCTTGCGCCGGATTGATCTGTGCGAAGCGCACTTGTGCTGCCTTATTGACGATAACGGCCTGTCCGGGCTCTAACTGTTTGACATCTGCATAATCGACCCCGAAAGCAGTCTGAATAACGGGGCGTTCGGAGGCTACGACGAGCACTTCGTCGTCACAATAATAGAATGCTGGACGAATGCCCCACGGGTCACGCACGGCAAAGCATTCTCCGCTACCGGTCATACCGCAGATGCAGTAGCCGCCGTCCCACGAGGGAGAAGCCGTCTTCAGGACATTCTCCATGACGATGTGGTCTTCGATCTCCATCGTCACTTGGCGTCCCGAACGACGATCGTCGTTGTATTGCTGATAGAGGCGTTCCACCTCGCGATCCAAACGGAAGCCGATCTGTTCCAGCATCAAGTAGGTATCGGCGTACTTACGAGGATGCTGACCGCTCTCCATGACGTCGGCGAAAATCTCGTCCACGTTCGTCAGGT
>CAZGZL010000004.1:0-46089 GCA_964530595.1 uncultured Prevotellaceae bacterium
AGCCATGACAAACGAAAGTGCGGCGACTGCCGGCAGAACTAACTTTGTGTTCATGTTTTTTGTAATTGTTTGGTTATGTTTCTAAAACTCGCGCAAATATAGGCATTTATACAGAAAAGCAACACTCTGGATGCTCGCGTTTTTGATTTTTGGCGCTTTTTTGTGCTAAAATAATACCATTCGCCCCAAAGCTACGGGCAAATAACACCTCTGTTTATCAATTTTGCACTAAAATTCTATCATTATTGTAACGGAATATTCTTTTTCGAGCGAAAAACACAAAAGGAAGCGTTCTACGCTGCCTTTTCCTCGCATTCAATGATTCTTCACTTTGTTGCGAGGGTGATACGTCAAAATCTCCTCGCGGAGGAACTGCCGATCTACTTGAGTGTAAATTTCCGTGGTGGAAATCTGTTCGTGCCCCAACATCATCTGAATGGCACGCAGATTGGCTCCCCCCTCCAACAGATGGGTGGCAAAGGTGTGACGGAAGGTATGCGGACTGACCTCCTTGGTGATGCCCGCTTCATCGCAATATTGTTTGATAATATTGAAGACCGCTTGCCTCGTCATCTTGCCGCCGCGATGGTTGAGAAAGACAATATCTTCAGAGCCGCGCTTGACCTCCATCTCGTGGCGGAAATAAAAGTAATTATGTATTTCGCGCAGGGCGGATTCAGCTATGGGAACGATGCGTTGCTTGCGCCCCTTGCCCTCGACACGAATATACCCTTCCTGTTCATAGATCTGCGAGATGCGTAGAGCCACCAATTCGGAGACACGAAGACCACAGCTATACAGGGTTTCGAGTATCGCCCGGTTGCGCTGTCCCAACGGCGTGGAGACGTCAGGAGCGGCAATGACACGGTTGACCTCTTCGAGCGTCAAAGCAACGGGAAGTCGCTTACCTTTCTTAGGAGCCTCGATCAATTCGGAAGGATCATGTTTGATGATTCCTTCGAGCATCAAAAACTTGTAATACGAACGAATCCCGGAAAGTATACGACATTGTGTAGCTGTGGCAATGTTCGAATCATGCAAAGTACAGAGAAAGGACTCCAAGTCGATGGCTTGAAGTTCCTCGACCGTACGCCCCGATGCAGCCGCCCAAGAGCGCAATTTGTCGAGGTCAAAGAGGTAAGATTCCACCGAATTATCGGTTAAGTTTTTTTCGAATTTGAGATACGAATAGTATTTTGTAGCGAGATTATCGGTCACTTCTTGGAAATTTTATATACCTTTGTGCCGTCTTGATGCGGCTCAGCGGCAAAGATAGCGAAAATCCATTACACAAATACACCTCAAAGAGATACTGAAATGAAAATTCTGATACTGAATGGTCCCAATCTGAATCTTTTGGGCAAACGCGAACCCGGAATTTACGGTTCTCGATCGTTCGACGATTACCTAACAACCCTCCGCGCCCAATATCCCGATGTAGAGATCATTTACGCTCAAAGCAATCACGAGGGAGATCTCATTGATCGCATTCACGAATATGGTTTCTCTGCCGATGGCATCATCCTAAACGCCGGCGCATACACGCACACCTCCGTAGCTATCGCGGATGCAATACGCTCGGTGCAAACTCCGGTGGTGGAGGTGCACATCTCGAATGTACACCAACGCGAAGACTTTCGTCACCATTCTTATCTCTCGCCGGCTTGCCGTGGCGTGATCCTCGGCTTCGGTCTCGACTCCTACCGCTTGGCGTTAGAGTCTTTTCTCAGTCGATGAACTCGCGATTAATCACCACACGCACCATAGAGCGGTTCCGCTTGAGACCACTCTACACATTATATTATAATAAAAGGAATTGCATATTATAATAAAAGGAATGCGCAGTTCACTGATCCGGACGGGTCGGAGACTGCCACAAAATTAATCATAGACGTCTTATGAAAAAAACCAAAATTGTTTGCACTATTTCCGATATTCGTTGCGATGTCGACTTCATCCGCGACCTTTACGATCGTGGACTGAACGTTGTCCGCATGAACACCGCTCATGCCACCGACGAAGGTCTGAAAACGCTCATCAAGAACGTTCGTACTGTGTCTGACACCATCCCGATTCTGATTGATACAAAGGGCCCCGAAATCCGAACGACAGTCTTAACAACTCCTGAGGGAACGCACCTGACCTTCGAACCGGGCGATCAGGTTAAGTTTGTCGGCGATCCGGAACGTTCCACGACCAAAGAGGTTATTGCACTCAATTATGCCAACTTCTGCGAGGACGTCCCCGTGGGAGCCACCGTCTTGATCGACGATGGTGAAATCGCGTTCAAGATCGACAGCAAGGAGGGCGAATTCCTCTGCGCAACGGCATTGAATCACGGTGAATTGGCACAGCGCAAGAGCGTCAACGTGCCCGGCGTAAGCATCAAATTACCCTCTCTGACTGCTAAAGACCGCCACAACATCGACTTGGCGATCGAACAAAATATCGACTTCATCGCTCACTCTTTTGTCCGCAGCAAGCAGGACATCTTGGACATTCAGAAGATCTTGGACGCTGCGCACAGCGACATTAAGATCATCGCCAAGATCGAGAACCAAGAGGGCGTGGATAACATCGACGAAATCCTCGATGTGGCTTATGGTGTAATGGTAGCGCGCGGCGACTTGGGCATCGAGGTACCTCAGGAGAAGATTCCGGGCATTCAACGTATGTTGGTACGCAAGTGTATGCTCCGCAATAAGCCGGTCATCGTAGCGACACAAATGTTGCACACCATGATCAAGAACCCCCGTCCGACACGTGCCGAAATCAGCGACATCGCCAATGCGGTGTTCCTCCAGACCGACGCCGTTATGTTGAGCGGCGAGACGGCTTACGGCGCTTATCCGCGCGAAGCGGTCGAAACGATGGCTAAAGTATGCTGCGAAGCAGAAGCCAACTACGAGGCAGAGGAATACCACATGCCAAGCTTCTTCGGCAAAGTTTCGCCCAGCGTTTCGTCGTACTTGTGTAAGCACGCTGCTATCTCGCAGGAGAGCTTAGGCGTGAAAGCGATCGTCACCGACAACCGCACAGGTCACACCTCTCGCACGATGGCGAGCTACCGTGCCAAGGTGCCGGTATACGCTTTGTGCTACAATATGAAGGTGACTCGTCGTCTGGCACTCTCTTATGGCGTTGTACCGGTATACGAGGAATCAGAGAGCTCAAATGTCCGCGAATTCTTGTTCCGCGGGCTGAACATCCTGACTGAACAAAAGAAGTTGGAGCGCAACGATCTGATCGCCTACGTGGGCGGAAGCTCGGAGACGGGAGCCTCATTCCTTGAGATCAACCCGATCGAGAAGATCCTCTCTACGAAGGACGGCTATATTAAGCCTGAGGTCTGCTGATGCAATACGAAGAGACGGGCGACGCCCTGCATGAATACATTCTACGGCATATCGACGCCGAGCCTGAGCTGCTGCACCAAGTGCAGCGGCTCACACATCTGCGGCTGACCTATCCGCGGATGTGCTCCGGGCATCTGCAAGGTCGCCTATTGAAGATGCTCTGCTCGATGATGCAGGCTCACCGCATCTTGGAATTGGGGACGTTCAGCGGATATTCGGCACTAAGTATGGCAGAAGCGTTGACACCTGATCCTGTGACGGGCAAACCGGGCGAACTGCATACGATCGAAGTATTCGATGAGTTGGAAGACTTCTTGACCGACGTATTCAGCCGTTCTCCGTTAGGCAAGCTAATCCATCTGCACATCGGCGATGCGTTGAAGATTCTCCCCACATTGGGCACAGAACCCTTCGATGTAGCTTTCATGGATGCCGACAAACGTTGCTACTGCGAATATTACGAACAAATCCTCCCCTTGATGCGTCCCGGCGGACTGATTTTAGCCGACAACACATTGTGGGACGGTAAGGTACTCCAGAAACCGAAGGAGAGTGACAAGCAGAGCCTCGGCATTCAAGCCTTCAACGATATGGTAGCGGCAGATACGCGCGTAGAGAAAGTGATTTTGCCATTGCGCGACGGTCTCACCATGATTCGCGTGAAATAATAGTACAAATTCCCTAAAAAGACAATTATGGAATCCAATAGACTTGATAAGATCAACCGCCTCATCCAAAAAGAGTTGGGCGAAATATTCCGTCAAGAGACGGCCAAGACACACGGCACCATTGTCAGCGTGAGCGGCGTGCGCACTGCGCCGGATCTCAGCTCTTGCCGCGTGTACATCAGCATCTTCCCCTCCGAAAAGGCTCAAGACATCTTGAAGAGCATCAAGAATACGGCGGGCGAGGTGCGTTATGCACTCGGACAGAAAGTGCGCTATCAGCTGCGCGTAATCCCGGAACTCCATTTCTATTTGGACGATTCGTTGGATTACTTGGAACGCATTGACGAATTGCTCAAGAAGTGATATGTCTTTAGCATGGCGAATAGCGGCACGCTATCTCCGGGGCGCCAAGAGCCATCGCGCCATCAACGCCATCACGTGGGTGGCGGCTTGCGGCATTGCCATTATTACGACGGCACTTATCTGTGCGCTTTCGGTTTACAACGGCTTTGAGGATTTGGTGGGACGATTGTGTTCCAATTTCGATCCTGATTTACGCATCGAGGCTTCGCGCGGAAAACACTTTTCCGACGATAGCCTCGTTGTCGTTTCCCTGTGTGCCGATCCTGATGTTGAGTCAGTCAACCGCACACTCGAAGAGACAGTGCTTTTGGGCTACAACGGACGGCAACTTCCGGCGCGCATGAAGGGGGTGGACGAGGCGGTCTTCCCGCAGGTGGCAAACATCGAAGAGATCTTACGTAGCGGGACATTTCAGCTCTCTGACGAGGTGGCGGACTACTCGGTGCTCGGCGCCGGACTTGCGGCACAAATAGGAGTAGGTGCCGGCTTCCTCCGACCACTCTCTATCTACTGTCCGCGTCGCGCCGCAAAGATAGACCTGTTACGCCCGGAAGAGGCGTTTCGCGAAGGGGCGTTGTTCTGTAGCGGCGTCTTTGCTGTTGAGCAGGTGGAGTATGACGATCAACTCCTCATCACTTCCCTCCCCTTTGCACGCGCCTTGATGGGCGACAGCGTAGGGTTGCTTTCGGCATACGAGCTAAAACTACGCCCACATGCTTCGGCAGAGCAAGTCAAGAGGAGACTTGCACCTAAGTTGGGGGCAGACTACCGCCTCTTGACACAGTTGGAACAACAAGCAGATAGCTTCAAGATCATGCAGATCGAGAAGTGGATCACGTTCTTGATCATCCTCTTCATCTTGCTGATCGCTTCGTTCAACGTGATAGGAGCACTCTCGATGTTGATCATTGACAAAGAGCAAGAGACCGAGACGCTACGCACCTTAGGGGCGACCGATCGTATGATCCGTCACATTTTTCAAGCCGAAGGGGCGCTCATCACCGGCAGCGGTGCCGCAGTCGGGCTGCTATTAGGCATCCTGTTGTGCTGGGCACAAGAACAGTTCGGGCTGATCAAATTGGGCGATGGAAGCGGTATGTTCATCATAGACAGCTATCCGGTCAGCCTGCGATGGAGCGACATCGGATGGACGGCACTAAGCGTCTTTGTGTTGGGGGCTTTGGCTACGATCTATCCCCTCCGAAGTTTACGCAGACAATCGCCTCGATAGATCTATTGACGTAGATAATTTTCTCAATATAAAAAAGAGTATTCTTCATATGAAAGACTGTTTGATCATCGTTTCCGGAGGGATGGATAGTGTCACCCTCCTGCATGAATACAAGGAGCGCATTGCGTTGGCTGTCACCTTTAATTATGGTTCTCGCCACGCCGAGCGCGAGATTGCGTGCGCTCGCTACCAATGCGAGCTGTTGGGCATCCGACACATTGTGTTGGATCTACCTTTCTTCAATGGCTATTTCAAAAGCTCACTATTGCAGGGTGGCGAAGAAATTCCCGAAGGACACTATACTGATAGTACCATGCAGTCGACGGTAGTACCGTTCCGCAACGGCATTATGCTCTCTATTGCCGCCGGCATTGCCGAAAGCGAAGGACTGAAGTTTCTCCTCATCGCCAATCATTTCGGCGATCACGCCATCTATCCCGATTGCAGAGCCGAATTTATCCACCCAATGAGTCAAGCGATTCAAGCCGGCACCTACGCCGAAGTGCAAATTCTGGCTCCCTATACGGAGATTTCCAAGCGAGACATCGCTTTACGCGGTCGTGACCTTGGGGTAGATTTCAGCCATACGTACTCTTGCTATAAAGGTGGCGAACATCATTGCGGCAAATGCGGCACCTGCGTGGAACGACGTGAGGCTCTCGATGGCTTCGACCCGACGATTTACGATGCGTGAAAAAAACGTGCGCGATGCGATTTTCAGTGCTTTTGTTGTTATTTTCCGAAAGATCAGCTACATTTGTAGCCAACCGATGAGCGCATTGAACGGAAAAAATACAATAAGCATTCGGCGCCAATCGTTAGATGTTGCATGGCAACACTCGAGACAAACACGTAAAATAATACTGAAACGTAAAACCTTTATATCTGAATCACAATGAATTCAAAGACTTTAATGAACAAGGCTGCCGATAACATCCGAATTTTGGCTGCCGCAATGGTTGAAAAGGCAAAGTCAGGACACCCCGGTGGCGCAATGGGCGGTGCCGACTTCATCAATGTACTTTATTCCGAGTTCTTGGAATATGACCCTCAAAATCCCGAATGGGAAGGTCGCGACCGCTTCTTCTTGGATCCCGGTCACATGGCGCCGATGCTCTACTCACAGTTGGCTCTGACCGGAAAATTCACGATGGACGAATTGGCGAACCTGCGTCAGTGGGGCTCTGCCACTCCGGGACATCCGGAGCACGACCTCAGCCGCGGCATTGAGAACACCTCGGGTCCGTTGGGACAGGGACACGTCTTCGCTGTGGGCGCCGCTATCGCTGAGAAGTTCTTAGCAGCTCGTTTGGGCGAAGAGGTGATGCACCACACAATTTACGCCTATATTTCTGATGGCGGTGTGGAGGAGGAGATCTCCCAAGGTGCAGGACGTATCGCCGGACACCTCGGTCTGGACAACCTGATCATGTTCTATGACTCGAACGACATCCAGCTCTCTACCGAATGTGCCGCTGTCACTACCGAAGACACCGCAGCCAAATACAAGGCATGGGGCTGGAACGTGATCAGCATCAACGGTAATGATTGTGACGAGATTCGCAAAGCGCTCGTCGAAGCCAAAGCCGAGAAGCAGCGTCCGACCCTCATCATCGGTAAGTGCATCATGGGCAAGGGTGCCTTGAAAGCCGACGGCAGCAGCTATGAACGCAACTGTAAGACACACGGTGCGCCTTTAGGAGGCGATGCCTACACAAATACGATCAAAAACTTGGGCGGCGATGTGGAAAATCCGTTCCAAATCTTCCCCGAAGTACAAGAACTCTATGCTCAGCGTGCAGCTGAACTGAAAGAGATCTGCGCACGTCGTGCTGCTGAGAAGGCAGCATGGGCAGCTGCTCATCCGGAGAAAGCCGCTAAGTTGATCGCTTGGTTCAGCGGAGCCGCTCCTAAGATCGATTGGAGCCGCATAGAGCAAAAAGCCGGCGACGCCACACGCAATGCATCGGCTACGGTGCTCGGTCAGTTGGCTCAGCAGGTAGAGAACATGATCTGTGCATCTGCCGACCTCTCAAACTCAGACAAGACAGACGGCTTCTTGAAGCAGACACACGCCTTCACCCGCGGTGACTTCAGCGGCGCATTCTTCCAAGCCGGCGTTGCCGAACTGACAATGGCTTGTTGCTGTATCGGTATGGCACTGCACGGAGGTGTGATCCCCGCGTGCGGAACGTTCTTCGTATTCTCCGATTATATGAAGCCTGCAGTCCGCATGGCTGCCTTGATGGAGCTTCCGGTGAAGTTTATCTGGACGCATGACGCCTTCCGCGTTGGCGAAGACGGTCCTACACACGAACCCGTAGAGCAGGAGGCACAAATCCGCTTGATGGAGAAGTTGCAGAACCACCACGGCAAGAACTCGATGTTGGTGCTCCGTCCGGCAGACGCCGAAGAGACGACAGAGGCTTGGCGTTTGGCTATGGAGAATGTCTCTACGCCGACGGGCTTGATTTTCTCTCGCCAGAACATCCAGCAGTTACCCGCAGGTACAGACTACACGCAAGCCGCCAAGGGTGCGTACATCGTTGCCGGTTCGGATGCGGACTACGACGTCATCTTGTTGGCTTCAGGCTCTGAGGTGTCTACATTAGTAGCCGGAGCGGAGAAGCTACGTGCCGACGGCGTAAAATGCCGCATTGTCAGCGTTCCGTCAGAAGGTCTCTTCCGTAGCCAGAGCAAGGAGTATCAAGAGGCTGTGCTCCCCGCTGCTGCCGTGAAGTTCGGTCTGACAGCAGGCTTGCCCGTAACCCTCGAAGGCTTGGTTGGTGGAAACGGTCGCGTTTGGGGTCTTCCCTCTTTCGGTTTCTCCGCTCCGTATAAAGTCTTGGACGAGAAGCTTGGGTTCACCGCCGACAACGTTTACCAGCAAGTTAAAGAACTTTTGAAATAAAATACTATCCATTAGTTACGAACGAGGCAATGCCCAACGAACGGCGCTTCGTTCGTAACTTTTCTTTTATCGTTTCTTCCAATTTCTTAATAATGATCCCAATGAATATCAAATTAGTAGGTCTCGCCAGTGATCATGCGGCTTTCCCGCTGAAACAGTTTGTCAAACAATATCTTGACGAAAAAGGAATCCCCTACAAAGACTATGGCACTCTGACTGAGGAGAGCTGTAATTATGCCGAATACGGTCACGCTTTGGCTCGGGGCATCGAGAACGGAGAGGTATATCCGGGCATCGCCATGTGCGGTAGCGGCGAAGGTATCTCCATGACCCTCAACAAGCATCAATCCATTCGCGCCGGACTCTGCTGGATTCCGGAGATCGCACACCTGATCCGTCAGCACAACGACGCTAATGTACTCGTGATGCCGGGACGATTCATCGACACGAAGACGGCACGCGCTATCTTGGACGAATTTTTCGCTACGGAGTTCGAAGGCGGACGTCACCAAGCGCGTATCGACAGTATTCCTTGTCAATAAAACTTACTCTTCCCCATTTCTCCTCATGAAAACCATTCTTTTGTATCTTGTTGCACTCTGTGCGTTGTTCTCTCCCCTCTGCGGGCAGGAATCTACCACGGTGCGTGTGGCTTGTGTCGGCAACAGCATTACAGCCGGCTATGGACTGAAGAAGCCGAGCGTGGATGCCTACCCAGCCGTACTGCAACGCATCTTGGGCGCAGATTATGAAGTGCGTAACTTCGGGCACAGTGGACGCACGTTGTTGAATCATGGCGACAGACCATTCATGAAGGAGCCTGAGTTTCGCAACGCCTTGGCGTTCCTGCCCAATATTGTCACCATTAAGTTGGGCACCAATGACAGCAAGCCGCATAACTGGACGTATCGCGAGGAATTTCAGGCGGATCTGGAGGCAATGATTGATTCCTTTCAACTCCTTCCCTCCCATCCTCAAATCTACCTCTGCCTGCCCATCCCGGCGGTGATCGGTTGCGGGGGCATCACGGACAGCATAATTCACAGCGAAGTGATTCCGCAGATCGAGGCGGTGGCGAAGCATCGTCATCTGCCGCTCATCGATCTCTATACGCCGCTGAAACCCTTTCCGGAACTTCTACCGGATAGCATCCATCCCGACCGCGCCGGAGCATGCATCATAGCCGAAGAAATTGCACGTCGGTTGATGTTAGATCGTGCGCAGTAATCTAAAGATCATTTATTTGTCATTGTTGACGAATTATAATATCTTTGCCGCTGTAAAAAGAAAAGACTAATCTAAAACACATCTTCATGAAAAAGAATTTTCTGATGGCAGCCGCCATCATTGTAGCTTGCGCATTCGTTGGCTGCAAATCTAACCAGAAGTCCATGCAGTCACTGTATGAACAAGCTACAGAGCAGGAAACCGCTGCCGCCGTTCAAGAGGTTGCACCGGTAACGCCCACTCGTCAGGCATTCTCTACCGCTACGAAAACTTCGGATCGTACAGAGCGCGTGACGACGCTCAACAGCGCCGACGCCGGATTGCTCAAGGACTACAACGTCATCGTGGGTTCTTTCGGTCAGTTGACTAATGCCGAAGCCACTAAGAATAAGATGATCAGCCGCGGCTACAACTCATTCATCGTTCGCAATGAAGCCGGACTTTATCGCGTTGTAGCCGGTAGCTACGATACACGCGATGCCGCTGAATCGGTACGCGATGCCATCCGTAGCACCGATGTTCCGGACGCTTGGTTGTTGATTCCCCAGCGCTAATCGTCGACAAATATTTTTGTCGGACTCATCCCTACAAAACGAGCCCCGCCACGCATCACTGCGTAGCGGGGTTCTTTCATAAACAGCCAGTCTATAATCTTTTAGTGTTTGTCGTATATTAAGAGAACATCCGTCGCTCCAAATGGTTCAAAACATAAGTACTGAATTTTAATTCATCCTACAGAGCTCTATGCAGGTTTCGAAGGACAGTAAAGGGATTATATAAAGAAAAACAAGGCATAAAGAACCTAACAACGTTCAAAATCATTACTTTTGCAGCGATCACTATTTATTACGTCATGGATTTACATTTTAGTCTTCAGGAGATGGCAAGCGCTTTTATTGTATTGTTTGCAATGATTGATCCCATTGGATTGGCGCCGTTGGCGAGTGATATACAAGCCAAATCCGGTCCCATCAAGGCGGGACGCGCCGCTCTGATCTCGCTGATCATGTTGTTAGCATTCCTATTTTGCGGAAACATGATTTTGCAACTGTTTGGCGTAGACATTCACTCCTTCGCAGCTGCCGGAGCGTTGGTAATCTTCATCATGGCTTTGGAAATGATCCTTGGCATCGAGATTTTTCGCTACAACGATGGGCCTCAAGGCATGAATACGTTGGTGCCCATTGTTTTCCCCTTGATCGCCGGCGCCGGCACGTTCACTGCCCTCTTAGCGCTGCGCGCAGAATACAATATTCTGAATATCTTGATTGCCTTGGTGCTCAACATTGGTGTGGTCTACATCGTCTTACGCCACCTCCATGTCTTGGAACGGATCTTGGGCAAGGGGGGCATCTACGTACTCCGCAAATTTTTCGGCATCATCCTGTTAGCCATTGCCGTCAAACTCTTTACCGGCAATGTGGCAGATCTACTGAATGCTATCTGATTCGTTTCCCTTTCCCACCCCAAGCCATGAGTTCGTACACCGTTTTAACCCTTCCTCCTGAGGACTTTTGCGCTGCCTGCCATCGTTTAGAGCAGAGTGTCCGTGCCGATGCATACACCCCTGAATTGATCGTGGGCATTCGTACCGGCGGAAGCTATGTGGCGTCGGAGATGTTTAACGAGATTCCCCATTTGGAAATCACGTTACAGCGCCCATCGACGCATCAGAAGCAACGTCTGGGCGGAAAGCTACTGCGCCACCTACCCTACCCCGTCACCGACAAGCTGCGCGTGGCTGAAGCGTGGTGGTTGGGGCGCAAACATCCGATTCAATCAGGGACGACACAAGAGGCGGAGCACGTCACGCTGCCGGAATATCCGGCGCTCCCTCTGGTGCGTCGCATCTTGGTGGTAGACGATGCGGTAGACAGCGGACGCACGCTGCTCGCGGTAGTACGCGCACTCCAAAAGCAATGTCCTCAGGCTGAAATTCGCTCTGCGGTGCTCACCGTGACGACCGAACAGCCACAGATTTATCCGGAATACAAACTCTATGAACATAAAACCTTGATTAGATTCCCATGGTCACTCGATATGAAAAGCAAGCCGTGAGATTTCTCATCGTAGACTTAGACGGCACATACATCCACGGTAATACGCTACACCTCTACTTGACGTCCGCTCTACGACACCACCTTTGCCGCGGGCATCTTGGACGTTGTCTTGGCATCACGTTGTATATGGGGCTGCGCTTGTTTCGGATGATCAGGCATACAACGATGAAATTCCGCTGTCTACATTGGGCGGGGCAAGAGGAGGTACTGCTGCAACACTTTGCCCGGAGGACGCTCCGGCGGATCAATCCACGGGTGCAACAACTGATCGAAGAACATGAGGCTGTAGGTGGACGCACATTGTTGGCAACAGCGGCAGCCGATTTCTACGTTCCTTATCTTTGGCACGGCGGTTTTGTAGCAACACGGATGCAAGACAATCCCTACCGTCGGGAATGTCGCGGAACAGAGAAATTGCGACGCGTACACGAATGGCTTCGCAAACAGGAGGGCGTCATTGACGCCGTGGTAACAGACAGCAAGGACGACCTTCCCCTGCTGATGGACAATGCCGACGGGCGTAATTATTGGGTGGAACGTTCGGGCGAAATTCGCCTCGTCCATCTGCAGAAAATATGACAATAACCAACTTTAATTTTAATGAATATGGCTCTATTTCGTAATCTTAACAACCTTCGGACTGCTCTGTGGGTTGCTCTGTGTCTCCTGTCTACAAGCTGTATGCACAGCGCAAGTGCAGAGACGATCAACGCCTCCAAGAACAACGTGACACGCGAATTGTCGTTGAGTAGCTATGATGAAGTGGTGAACCAGACTTCGCAAGACATCGAAATCACCATCGCCGAAGGTACCCCTTCAGCACGGTTGGTTGCTCCCGACAACGTGATCGACAACATCGTGGTCGAAGTGGCTGGAGACAAACTCATCTTCCGTACCAAAGTGAATACGAGCATCACCTTCGCACAGGGAACGTCGATGACGCTCTATTTGACGCTGCCTTTCCTCGAAAAGGCGAGCATCGCCGGCAGCGGCAACATAGTGCTGAAATCGGACATCATCAATCAGAAAGATTTTGACGGCACCGTGTATGGCTCCGGCGAACTCAAGTTGCAGAAAGTTCAATGCCAAGAGGCCGAGCTGAACATCTACGGAAGTGGCAACATCACGTGTACTCAGGTGACCGCTGAAGAATTAGAGAGCCACATCAACGGTTCTGGCAACATCTCAGTTCAACGAATAGATGCTACGAAAGTCAAAGCGCGCATTGCCGGATCCGGCAACATCACACTGAAAGGGACAACAGACAAAGCGACATTAACGACCGCAGGCAGCGGTAATATTGAGGCACTAAATTTGGAAGCGCAACAAGTGTCGGCTAAAGTAGCGGGCAGCGGCAACATTTTGTGCAACGCCGTCAAAGTCTTGGACGTTATTCGCGCCGGATCGGGAGAAATCGGTTACAAAGGCTCTCCCGTGTTGCGCAAGACGCCTAAAAGCGGGTTGAAGAAACTTTGAGCGAGCAATCCCTATCCGATTGAGCGCTCCATCGCCTTCGTATGACAAACCCTAAGCAATAGAGGCTTTAGCCCCCTTGCTTAGGGTTTGTTGTATGAAAAGCAATGCAAAAACAGATGAATTTCACGATTTTCGCGAGTCGGAGGAAGAAATGTTACTTATTGTCTCGGCTCACAAGGACGCCGAAACAGAATCCAAAAGAATGCCGCAGCTGTGTCATTTGAAGACGCAGCTGCGGCAAATTAATTTATTACAGAGGATGGATGAATAACACGGATAAACCAAGCAAACAACCATCATGGTGTAGCAAAAGATCTTTTTTACTTTCTCTTCTCAAGCATATTCTTGACAACCTCGCGCAAACGCTTTACGTTGATCGGCTTCGAAACGTATTCATTGAAGCCATTCTCCATAATGCGCTCTTTGTCCGAAGCAAAAGCATAGGCAGTGACAGCGACGATCGGAATAGTGTCCGAAATCTTACGGATTTCGCGCGTGGCTTCATTACCATCCATTCGTGGCATATTGATGTCCATCAAGATCAGATCCGGCTGATGCAGTTGGAACATCTCGACCGCCTCAACGCCGTCCTTGGCGTGATAGAGTTGATAGTCGTTCTGGAGGATCGACTTAAAGAGTAAGTAATTGTTGTCGTTATCCTCAGCAACCAAAATCGTAGCGCGACCGTCCGACACCTTGCGCTGCTGCACCGGTTGTACGGTAATCGGCTTACCGTCGGCGCCAACGGGTTGATAAGGAACCGTGAACCAGAAGGTACTGCCCTGTCCGGGACCATCGCTCTCTACTCCGATCTGACCATTCATGAGTTCCACTAAATTCTTGCAAATAGAGAGCCCTAAACCTGTGCCTTGGATCGTTTTATTGAGCTTGATGAAGCGGTTGAAAATGGTCTTCTGTTGCTCTTTGGGAATACCCATACCTGTGTCACGGACAAAGAAATAAACCTCATTTTCGCGCAACATATAACCGAAGGTAATGCTCCCCTTATTAGTAAACTTGATAGCGTTGGTCAAGAGGTTGATCAGCACCTGCGAGAGACGATTACCGTCTGCCATAGAGACGCAATGATCGTTGCCGGTAGAATGCAATAATTCGACACCGGCTTGCAGACGTCCACGCACGGTATTGTCTACATCTCGTATTAATTCGTTGAGATCTGTGGGTTTGTAGACAAACTCCAAAGTATTGGATTCGATCTTGGCGAAATCCAAAATATCGTTGACCAGTTGCAAAAGCAACTGGTTATTGCTTTCGATAACAGAGACATACTCTAATTTCTCTTGCTCGTCGGTCGTTTGTGCCAAAAGGTTAGAGAATCCAACGATAGCATTGAGCGGAGTACGAATTTCATGGCTCATGTTGGCTAAGAATGCCGATTTCATACGGTCGCTCTCTTTAGCCTTCTCACCGGCATCAATGAGCGACTGCTCACGACGTTTCCGTTCTGTCACAAGGATAAAAGATCCCATGAGGCTGAGGACACGTCCTTCGGGTGAGGTCTTCCACGGAGCGATGACGAATTCGATCCAATCTTCGTAAGTCTTGACGCCGGTCTGCATTTGGATGCGCACCTCCTCTTTTACTTTGTCGACTTTGCCTTGCAGGAGGTTGTTATATAATTCCTGCACGTGCGTTCTGTCGTCCGGATGGATGCGCTGCAAGAATTCTTCGACACTTAGACGGTACGATTCATGACCGGAAGCGACGAGGGCAGGCCAGTTGACACGTCCCAAAACATTGAGAGAAGTTTCGAAATTGATGTACTGTTGCTCTACATTCCAGACAAACGGTACGACGTGGGTCAGAGCAAAGGTAAGATCCATCTTCTGCTTGTCCTCGCGCAACTCTTCCTCCATTTCATGGCGAGAGGTGATGTCGAAGGCAAAAAGATCAAGAACATAGCCCTTACCTACCATATTGCAAATGACAAACTCGCAATAGACGTTGGTCTGGCGGAAATAGAGCGGGAAGGAGATACTCCGCTTCTCGGTCACGACTTGAGATGCGTAGCGGAGGATGTCGTCATGATAAGAGCGAAAATCTTCGGTATTAGCGGCATACAATCGATTGAAAGAGCTATTAGCTGCGATAAATTCGTAATCTGCAGGAATACCGTTGTCATCTAACGCAAGCTTGACCTGCGCATACAGCACCGGCATATCTCGCACTAAAGACTCTCGATTTCGTAATACGCTGATCGTTCGCTTTGATCGCATAATCATCCATACGGCAGCAGCCAACAATACAATTAGCACTACAATACAGACGATCCAAGCTCCTGTCCCCGTTTCGCTGCCTGAACTTTGCGGTTCGGCAGCATATCCCTGCGCCAACGCTGTGGCAGAGAGCATTAAAAACATTCCCATTAGCGGTAATCGCAATACCGCCGGACATTCTTTTTTCATAGAATCAATGACGTTCATTAAAAGCAATTAGTAATAAGTATTCGTATCTTACAAATTCATCTCAGAAAAACCTCACAAGAAATTTCGGGGATGTACTTCACATACTCTTTTTTTAGTGTGTTTCGGTCTGATCTTACAGAAGAACGAGACCCATGGTTTTAGATCCACCGATCGCAGCTTAACACTGCAAACCGCGAGAGCAAATCTTGCCCCCGCACAGCGAGCTCAGCTTCTGTGCGGGGGATCAGATTTAAAGGATCAACGGGAAGAAATCCACTGTAAAGTGAGCACTTCCCAACCGTTTCTACCGTATGCCACATATATCTTGCCGTTCTTAGCCAAAACATAGTTGGCAGACTTGCCGCCCGTATGGACATACTTGGTAACGACCGATAGATCGGATTTATTCAAAACGTAAACGCCGGCACTACCGTAGGCCACATAAACGTAATCTCCGTCCACGCAAACGCCGTTGGCATAGCCACGAGGTGTATTGCTTGCGGTACGCGGCAGAACAAAGTCGCCTGTCAGAGCGCCGTAACGAGAAAGCCCGTAAGCGCCACGACAAACATAAATCGTCTCGCCATCGACCGCCATTGCATTCTTGCCATTGACAGGACCGATCGTAACGCCGGATTGCAAGGTATGACTATGCGACAAACCTTCGCCCATGCCTTCCAACAAATAATCACGCGCTCCGAACTGATCGAGAGAGAACGTATTATATGACAGATAGGCATTGCCATTCTCCTCGTCGGCAATCGCCACCGTCGTAGGATCGAAACGCTCCTCGCGGGTGTCGTAATGTAGCCCCACAAAACGTGAGCCATCGTTGACAATAAACTTAGCCTTGCCGGGCAAACTGTCACGTTGTACGCGCTTAAAGTCGGTCACTGAATAGATTTCATAGCCGTAAGTGGTTGCTACTTGGTAATAATCGCCTACGCGAACGATGCAATTACCATCTCCGCCCCACAAGCGACGGGTGTACAGGGTGTCCTGACCTGCAGCGACCAAACCATCGCTGCCTAAATAAGCGTACGCCAAAACGCCCCCCTTATATTCATTGCCGACCGCTACGACACGATTCGGCTGTGCCTGAGTGTCAATATAAATATGATTGAAATCCTTGCCATATTCACCGTTGACCGTACCATTACCACTCGTGGCGACGGTTTCGAAGTACTGGTTCAGCACGCACTTATCGTCCGTCACAGTGCCAACTTCGACGCAGCCGTGGTAATCATTGCCACGCTGATGCCAAGAGACGTATACCTTGCCATTATGCTCGGTGATGCAGGTCGAGGAGATATCGTGAGTGTGCGCTGCCGTATCGACGCGAGCAATCGTCACCAACGTCGGGATCAACACCGGATCGGGTTCCGGATCAGGATCCGGTTGACTCGGATCTGTCGTACCACCGACACTCGGACATCCCGTAGGAAGCGAGAGTCCATTCTCTTCCATCTCGGTATTCACCTTCACCTGCGGCAAGAAGGTGAAAAGACTGTCCGGAAATTCCTGCCAATTCTGAATGAACTTTGCGCACTTAATACCGATCGGTCCATTCAACTTCTCGGTCAAATCTAATGTGTTGGAAGTAAGACTCTCCAGATCCAAATAAGCATATCCGGGACCTTCGGAGATCACTTGATTCTCCGTATTGTTCATCTGGAGTTCTTTAGCTTTTAGCAACGAACCGGAGCTCAAATAGATATACGAGCCGGAGCTCAAAATAATATTACCGGCAACCGTCAGTCCGCCCAATACATTCAAACAACTGCTGCCGCTGAGGTTCAACGAACCACCAATCACGGAACCACAGCCTAAAGTCAAACCGTGGCGATTATTACCCGAAGTCAACGAGCCGACATTCAAAGAACCGCCCACATATAAGGTACCGCCATTGCCCTGTATGTCTCGACCGGACAAATCCAAATCGCCGACACAATACAAGCCACACGTTTCTGATTGATCATAGTTATTGAATAGATTTGAGACATTTGACGCTACTTCGAACGAACCGTATACATATATATGTACGCGCGAAGATATGGATTGTCCCAAATACAATTTACCACCGGAGAGGACATAGATCGTAGTTTGATCCGTCAAATAATAATTAGTCCAAGTCGTCGTGAGATTCAGCGTACCTGCCACATAGTAAGTACCGCTCACCATCGGGTTGGGCGTCCATTCCGTTCCGGCGGGAACATAGACATTATTCTGAGCTACACTCCAATTTGTTTGCAGCCCGACAGACGACACTGCATCTTCAGGCACCGAAGGCTCTGCCGGCATAATAAAGTCGTCGCTGGCACGAGTATTCAGTCCATTACTGTAATTTACAACACGCGCAGCCAAAAGCGCAGCGTCGTTCTCGATCGTGAGTGTAGACGTTGTTAGCTGTGGTGCAATTTGTTCCTCTGCTTCATCCGGCTTAGAGACGTTAGCGTCATCATTGTTATCGTCCGAGCAAGCCGGTGTCAAACAGAGCGAAAGCAAAGAAACACCCCATAGCAGATGCTTACCACCGCTGAGCGGAAAGCTCTGAATTTGTGTCATTTTCTTTTCCATCTTGATTTAGAATTAATGTTTAACAATCCGAAGATAGTCGCATTCTAACAGATTTAATTCTCGATGAAATGGGGAATCCGTCCTCGCAAATATTAACTTGGCCACTTGCGAGGACGGTTTATAGATTTACTTCTGAACCGTTACGAGTTCAAGTACCTGCCATCCGGCTTCGCCGTAAGCAACATAAATATGACCGTCAGAGCCAACCGTTACGTAGTTGGCAGACTTACCGCCTGCATTGGTGTACTTAGCTACTACCGAAAGATCGGACTTGTTGAGTACATAAACGCCCGCGCTACCGTTTGCCACGTAAACATAATCGCCCTGAACAGCGACACAGTTAGCGTAACCGGAAGCGGCGCCGCTTGACAAAGTGTCAGCCACAAATGTTGCACCGTCAGGATAACGAGTGATGCCATAAGCACCGCGGCTCACATAGATGTTGCTGCCATCGACGGCGATTGTATTCTTGCCGTCGATCGGAGCCAAAACATCGCTGTAAGATAACGTAGTCGGGTTCTCCAACAGATAGTCGGAAGTAGCAAACTGATCGATAGCATACGTTCTGCCCACAAGGGTAGTGCCAGAGGCAACGCCATTCTCGGACGAAACGATATTGGTTGCTACGTTTTCGGAGTTAGCATAACGCAAAGCATAGATACCGTTGCTTGCAGCCACGATAAACTTGCCGTTTCCGGAGAGAGAATCGCGGTTAGCACGCTGCAAATTGGTAGCAGAATAAACCTCGTAACCAAACGTTGAAGCTACTTGGAGGTAGTCACCCGTGCGGATCACGCAGTTGCCATCGCCGCCCCACAGACGACGATAAGACAAAGAGGTATTTGCTGCCGTACCGTCGCTATTCAGGTCTACATAAGCGATGATACCGCCCAACGGCTCGTTACCGACAGCATACAGACGATTGCCACTCACATAGATGTGGTTGAAGTCCTTACCGTCGTTCTCGCTGCCCTGAGAAACATTTGTGCTTGTGCGAGCTGCCGTGTAATTAGTCTCGAACGACTGAACGAGCTCCAAGCCGGTAGAAGTCAACTGACCGATTTCGACACGACCGAAATAGCCGTTGCCACGTTGATGCCAAGAGACATAGATCTTGCCGTTGTTGACCGTGATACCCGTAGCAGAGATACTGTCGCGGTGAGCCGTTTCAATACGAGCCACCTGCTGCAACAATGTGACGGAGGTTGCTGCGCCCGAAGGCACGGTACCGTCAGCATTCAGGTTCAGGGCTGCAACTTCGTCACGACCGAGTGCCAAAGTTGCAGGCAGTTCGAGGTCGGTCTTGTTGGCATTAGCGCCATTCACCTTATAACCGCGCGTAATAATAGCCAAATAGCCATTCAACACTTCGGTCAAGTCCTTATCTGCGGCGAGCAAGTTGCCATCGACGTTGATATAACCGTACTTGGTGTCCTTAGTTGTAATGCGAGCGGAAGCGTCCGTCGAAAGGTCACCCTTGACTGTAACTACCACACCGCCGTCCAAAGCGACCGTACCGGAAGTTGCAGCCGACAAGCTACCCATGACACGCGTTGCGCCGTTCAACTCCAAGACACCGCCGTTCACTGCGACATCCGAAGAGATCAAAGCTCCGCCAAGCGCAGCCTGACCGGTCACAGTCAAAGAGGGAGCCGTCAGAGAGCCGCCAACGTACAGGGTACCACCTACCGTCACCTGAATACCGCTCAGGTCGAGACCTGCGGCAGCATACACGTCACCATTGATAGCGAGTGCAGAGCCTTGTACCAAAATCGTACCGTTGCTAATAATCACTGCACCTGAGGGAATTTCAGCTGCATTGATCGTCAAAGTCACGCCTTGAGGAACAACGATCGTACCGGAAACCTCCGTGACAGTGGTATTCTCGGTCAGAGTCACAGCTCCTTCGGGAATTGCCGTGGGGAATGCCAATTCGGCGATTGCGGCACGTGTTTGAGGAGCACGGTAGATCGTGACGCCTTGAGCAAGCTGAGCGGCATCTGTTGTCACTGACAACTGGGCAACGCTCAACACCTCTTGTTGACCATCAGAATCTCCCCCTTCTACACCATCGTTGTCGTCATCCGAACAAGCCGGCATCAGGCAGAGTGAGAGCAAAGATGCGCTCCAAAACAGACGTCCGTAATTCAGCGGAGCATTCTGCATCAGTGTTAGTCTTTTTTTCATCATAAATTCTTTTTAAAGTTAACTAATCAAAAGGTAGTTTGAGCCAAGTCCCTAACTTATCCTTTATTTTCATTCTCTCTTTTTTTGTTTGTTATTAATGTTTAAGTTATTGATCACACATTACACATATCCATAGTTCGTAGTCGAGTTAGGTTACATCATCCCAGCATAGTTCTGTGGTGATGCTTTTGTTCCGGGTTCTTGGCAGCTACAAAACGTGTGGCATCCTGAACCATCTGCTTCGGTTCGCACTGCACCGCAAAGGCTTTCTGCGGGGTGCATTCCGGCTCGGATTTCGGCGGCGGGTTGTAGGCTTTCAAGTCATAATAGATACCGTTCGGCGTCAAATAGCAAGACCAGTCCGTAGCTTTGAAGCAGTCGTGATTGACTGCGTGTACAATAGCGTCGAACTTGCTTGCTTTCAGCTCCTCAGGATCGGTCAAGACTTGAATGCCATATTCCTCGTGCATCAAATCAGGATCTGCCCACGGGTCGAACACCACGACGCTCTCGGCTTGCGCATTCAGGGCGTTGTAGACATCAACCACTTTTGTGTTGCGAATATCGGAACAATTTTCTTTAAATGTTATTCCTAAAAGCAAAATTTTTGCATTTTGAACGTTGAACCCGCTCAAACCTATCTGCTGGATGACACGTTGTGCCACATAAGGAGCCATTGCCTCGTTCGTACGACGTGCCTCGATGAATAGCTTGGGATCGACACCGAACTCTTTGGCTCGCTCGATCAGATAATAGGGATCGACACCGATACAGTGCCCGCCCACCAGACCGGGACGGAACGGGAGGAAGTTCCACTTGGTACCGGCAGCCTCAAGGACAGCATAAGAGTCGATGCCCATCGCGTCAAAGATGACGGAGGCTTGATTCATCACCGCGATGTTGACATCGCGTTGCGTATTCTCCAACACCTTGGCAGCTTCAGCCACCTTGATCGAAGGTGCTCGGTAAGTGCCGGCTTGCAACACCGAAGCGTAGACGCGATCCACCCATTCAGCCGCTTCCGGCGTCGATCCAGAAGTGATCTTGGTGATGGTCTCCACCGTGTGGCACTTGTCTCCCGGATTGATTCGCTCCGGTGAATAGCCCACCGTGAAGTCCTCGTTGTGTACCAAACCGGAGGTCTGCTCAAGGATCGGCACGCAATATTCCTCGGTCATTCCCGGCCATACCGTTGATTCATAGACCACGATGTCGCCGGGTTTCAGCGCCCGACCCACCGTCCGGCTGGCGCTTTCGAGTGGCGTCAGTAACGGCATATTATTCTCCCCAATAGGCGTCGGCACAGCTACGACGTAGAAATTGCATGAGCGCAATTCCTCCGGATCGGAAGTGCATCTCAATCCGTCAGCTAACGCCCGGCTCAGTCTGAGAGCATCCACCTCGCAGATGGCATCCGTAGCGCTGTTGATCGTCTGAATGCGCTTCTCGTTCAGGTCGAAGCCCACCACGCGATAGCGTGAAGCAAAAAGGCACGCCAACGGCAACCCGACATAACCGAGCCCGATGACACCGATTACCTCTTTTGTTTCTTTTGTCTTCATACGCAATTTATATAATGTCTATATTTCTTTATTTTTTCTGACTGAAAGTTTCTTTTTGCATCTTTCCATTCCTTGCCCACGGGTGCTACATACCGTCCATACGAGCATAGATAGAGGTCTTCTCCGGATTCCACGGATCCTTGTAAGAGGAGAAGAAGAAGAGCTCTGCCGTGTGCGCGATCAAGCGTGCGATACGCAAGAAGTAGCCGGTGTAGAACGTGGAGACCAACAGATAGGGCAACAACTTCCACTCCTCGTTAGCACGTTCGGAAACCAACAAGATGACGCCGAAAGCGATGCAGGCAAACGTGCCGCGAATCAGCCAGCCGACAATGATGATTTCCAACAGTCGATCAGTATTCATGAAGATCAACTGAATGATGTAGAAGAACCAAACATAATTGAACACGCAGTCGAAGATGATGTTATCCATATTCGAGATGGCATTCGAAAACGAGAAGTTCTTGTCGGCACGGAAGACATCTGAATGTTTACGCACACGAAAACGAATCAAAGATCGGCACCAGCGGATGCGTTGACGGAACAACGCGAACCACGAAGTGGGGACGTCAGTCATGCAGATGGCATCTTCTGCAAACCAGACCCGATATCCGGCTTTGCGCAGCTTCTGCGTGATATCACCATCCAATCCGGGTCCGATGTCCCAACAGCCCACCTGACGGATAGCCTCTGTATCGAAAGCGCCGAAGGCGCCCGATATGATGTGATAGATGCCTAACATATTCGTCACCATGCGTCCGATCTGAATGGTTTTCAGATACTCCAACGCTTGGAGCGACGAGCAGACAGAAGCTTGCCCGTTGCGCACCTTGACGCAACCGCCCACCCCCTTGATCTTGGGATCGTAGTAGAAGGGCAAGAGGATCTTCTCTATGGCATCGCGATCCAACGAGCTGTCGGCATCCAAATGCACGATGTACTTGCCTTTGGCGTGGAAAGCGCCGTAGTTGGCTGCACTGGCCTTGCCTCCACGCTCCTTCATGCGGTAGTAGTGGGTGATGTAGCCACACTTCTCCAAATCGGTACAGATGAACGGCGTAGCGTCATTCGAACCGTCGTCAATGATCATGATTTCGAAATTCTGATACGTCTGTTCACGCAGAGACTTGACGAGATTGTAGATGCGTTTGCCCTCGTTCTTGCCGGGTGCCAAGATGGTCACCAACGGTTTCTCGATGAAGAGACGGCGGCGAGCCAACGCCTGACGCCGACGCCGTTGCGTATAGGTTCCCACGAAACGGAGTGCTACTACCAGGTCGAGCAGATAGTAGCGGGGAAATTCCACCCAGAACAGGAACCAATAGGTGGAAACAGCAGCGTGCCAAGACAGATTGGCGGTGAAGCACGCCACAATTCCATCTAAGACTTCGAACGCATAGCTCAACATAGACGTTTCGTGTTAACTATTTTGGACTAACGATCCTCACTCAGGCGGCGAATGAACGGCTCCGCATCTTCGCCGTAGTGGAAGAAGTAGGTGTTAACCACCTCGTACTGGAAGCCCTCATGAATGTTGCCATAGTCATTCATTTCGGCCTTCAGCTCAAATTCCATGTGCGCCTGTACCTGAGCAATATTGCCCTCCGGCGCCGTGATCATGAAATAGTAGTTGTTGCCCCAAAGGGCGTTCTTATAGTTCGAAAAACGGCTCATGGCTTGCGCTATCGGTGGGATAGCGGAATACATCTCGGCGTCATCCTGCGTCGGATCGAAGATGAAGAAGCGCAGCACGATGATCATGTCGTCCATGCGTTCTTCTGCCGCAGCGAACATACGGATGTAATCCAAGAAATCGCGCATCGACGAATAGCCCAAGAAGCCCACTTGCGAGATGGTGAAGATCACATCGTTGGCGGCAAAGGCACGGATACCCTCCGGGGTGAACTCATACTCCTCGACATCCACCGCACGCAGCTCGTCGGTGCGAAGCGTCGACTTGCAAGCGGTACAGAGGACGCGCATATCGGGATACATAAAGTTTTCGCCGCACTGCTGACAGGTGTAGACCGATGCCGGGCGATCGTAATCCACGCCAATGTGGTGCAACATATGGTGGCATTTAGGGCACCGCAACTCGCCGTCCCAAGCGTAGGAAGATTCCGGCGAGACGTTGGCGCAGCGGAAGTGATGCAACACTGCTTCCTCACCGATGTGCGAACTGCGACACTTGGGGCAGCACTCAAAGTAGAGGATGTGCGAGCGTCCGCAGTTGGGACAGAGGTGCACCTTCTCCAAGAAGCGGGTCTTGCGAATATACCCCATCTTCAGCATCTCGGAGTGGAAGAATAGGCGTTCTTCGGCCTGCTTGATATCGCGTCCGTTAGCCGACCACAGGGTGTAGTAGTAGAGCGACATATAGCCGGTGTTCAAGCCGGTGATGGACATATTGTTGAAGGTGAACTGTCCACGGGAGATGGCATAACGGCATAGGCGGAAGAACTCCTCGGCGCGTGTACGCACAGGCTCTGTGCCCAAGAGGAAATTCATACGGCGCATATTGCTGTACACCTCCTCGATGCCTTGCGCCATATCGTGATCGGTAGGATCGACGGCGTAGCCGTCCACGATGACATCGGCATTGCCGAGCCACCCCTTCAAGCGCTGCGTCACGAAACATGGTTTGAAACGACACTTCTCGGATAGCAGCGGCGACGCCAAGCGAATAGTGAGCATATTGCGGTCACGACTTCCGCTGATGATGTTGATGAAAATGGCATCGAAGTCCTCGAACATGAGTTCACCTTCGGCCTCAACATCCACCAAGTCGTAGATCACAAGGATGCGTCGCTTGTTGACGTTTGTGACAATCTGATATCGATCTGTATTCATCATTCTTCGGTCGTTGATTGTTGCACCTCTTCCATTTCATCGGTCATCGTGCGATTGGAGTGCTCCTCCATCGAGCGCAAGAAATCGTCTTCGTCGGTCAGGGATTCCAATTCCTTAGGCGAGATCCATTCATGTCTGAGCTTATGCAGCTTCTGGCGGAGCATAAAGACTTTGAGCGAAAGCTCCGAGACGCCACGACCGGACATGAACCACAGATAGTCGCCGGTCTTGTAGCCCACCCACGAATCGGTATTCTTGACGCGCACCTTGATCGGCATTCCGTCAGTCACAGCCCAGAAGGGCAAGACCTGCCCCTTGTCGATATAGAGGCTGGCCATGACAGCCGTATTCTTCTTCATGAAGTAGCTGCGCAGAGCCTCCGGGATCTCCTCGGTGCGCAGGCCCAACACCGAGACATGGGCACGGAACGACACATCATCGTTGACGATCACGGTGGCGCGTGTATTGTTGGTGATCTTATTCATCTTATCCACAGGCACGTAAGCCATCACCTGCATATTGCTGTTGCGCAAATTGAGTGGGCGCGTGGTGAGGATGGATTCCTTCTCGAAGAAGATGTTATGATCCGACGCCATCACGTTGATCACGATGGCGGTATCAGAAGCTAATCTATATATAATAGCATCGCGCGCGCGAAACGAATTATAGTCATTGAAGATGGTCATGCCCGACGAGTCGCGCCGATTGTAGCCGGAGCGCGCCACCGAGACGTTCACCTCCCGACGCAACTGTTCGATGGTGTTGCGTTCGTTTTGCAGGGCACGCAGATTAGCTTCGGCCTCCTTGAGTTGTCGTTCCAAATCCAACTTGTGGGCGTTGTCGCTCAAGCCGAAGCGGATGTTATGGTCTTCTATCGGGATTTGACGTTTCAACTCGTTGATGCGCACCAAGAGAACGCTGATCTGCTGTTGGGTCGAGACGTAACGCAGCTGCATATCGCGATCGCGTACCACGACGCTCGGCTCCGAGTTGAGGTTACTCTGCTCAATGAACATATCGAGCATATAGTAGGAATAGAGGGTATCGCCGGGCATCACCACGTCGCCGGGCGAGACATAGATGCGATCCACGAAGGCATCCATCGGGGTACGTACGTGGTTGTCGTCCACACGAATGTAGCCGTCGTATTCCGTATAATATAGGTGCACACCGATATACATCGCCACAATAAAGACGATGAACGCCAAGATGCACCCGAAGATCAACTGTTGCCGATTGACCTTCTTGCGGCGCTCCTTGAGTATGGCTTCAAGGTTTTCCTTCTCTTGTGGAGAGCGATAGGTGAAGTTATTCATATCGAATGATGCTTATACATTATATATAAATGTTCTGTCCGCACGCTTAGCGAGCAATCTCCGAAAGGGGTATTTCGCGACAGAAATAGAGTATAGACTCATCGTCGGGGAGGAAGGCTTGCAAGTCCGCCACATAGCAATCGCGCCGATACTGGAAGCCAATCAACTTTTCCCAACAGAGCAGGTAGGTGTTGTACTCCTTGATGCGAGCCATGCGACTGTATTCACCGATGCGGTTGTGGTAACCCTCTGTGCGGCTACGCAGGTAGCCTTTTAGCTCCTTCATTCGGCGAAATTCACCCACCGAGGCGCGATTCAGTCGGTCAATCTCCAACAGGATCTGATACACCTTATCGGTGAGCTGGCGGCGTTGCTCCGTACCACGTGCCTCCAAGAGGTCACGTTCGGCAGCCAAAGAGCGCTTTTTGCGATTCACCTCGAACGACAACGGGATGCGGAAGCTGACGCCGGCGTCGATGTTGTTCGAGTTAGCACGGTCGCTACGGGTATAGAGCGAGTAGCGGATGAAGGGAGCGGCATTGACCGTAGCCCAATAGCTCTCATTGCGGCGTTGCTGATCTAACAGCTCCATGCGGGCGGCAAGGAGCGCCATATCCACTTGGCTCTCGCGCACTCGGCGGAATAGGGCAGCGGAGTCGATAGAGACCAAGATACCGGAGGGACGAGACAGGTCTTCAGCCGCCAAGTAGTCGCCGGGGATGGTGGCAAGCAGTCGCTCGGCTTCGGCTTTGTCGTTCAGGATTTTGAGCAGTTCGTCACTACTGATGTTCTCCGTACGGAGCAGATAGGTCTGCGCCCCTGCCAAGAGGTCGAGATTCGCCAATCGGTGCAGCAAGACCCCGGCTAAAAGGCTGTCGGACTTGAGACGGAAGAGCTCTTTCTGTTCGGCTATGAGCTGCGCCACCTTGTCCTTGCTCAGCTGCAAGCGGTCTATCTTGCCTTGCAGCCGGATCTCTTCTGCCCTGCCGCGATGCTTCCACAGTGCGCTTTGGAAGATGTACCAACGCAGTTCGGCTTGCACCTTGGCGGTATAGACCGAAACACCGTCGTCCTCCTCGTTCAGTCCGATTTGATCGTCAATGCGGGTATATACTTGTCCCATGATCTCCAAGCCGGTCTGACTGTTCAGCTGCGAGAGGTTGGCTGAGACTTTACGCTTCAATGCGTCGTCCGAGGGGAAATAGGCGAGTTCGGGAGGGAACGTAGCCCAGCCCGGCGCCATCATCTCCTCTTCGTCCGCATGAGTTACACCCACCTTGAGGGCACGAAAAATCAGTGAATCCATTTCGGTGAAACGGCGCTCAAAGTCCACAATGATGTTTTCGCCCTCTCCGGTGTAAGCGGATACCGACAGCGGAAAGAAGGTGGTCATTGTCCATAGGGACAAAAACAAACTCATAATTTGGACATAAATAGTTTTCACGACTTCACTATTTTAAGTGTGGTGTGGTGTTTTACGTGGTGATGTGCAAACTAACTGTTTGTACTTTCAAATTCAAATCACGCAAGCATCGTTAAGATCACTTACGGGTGTCTCATTCATTCCCTACTCTTGATCTTGCAGTGTCAGTTCCTTTGCTTCGGTTCGGTCATACAGTTTTGTGCAACACCATCACAAAAGTCTCGGCAATACAGGTTTCAATCACAGGCGCAGACGCACTTTTCAATCTGAAATCATCACTTATCTCTCAATACTTTCTCAGGGCGTCTCATCTTGAAAATGTGGCGTTCTGCGTTGACAAATATAGATATTTTACACTCAATACAAACTTTCGAGGGGATATTTTTACGGATTTTGGGGATTATTTGGCTCTTTTACTGAAATTTCGGAAAATCCGATGGCAATTTTGTTGCATTTTGGAAGTGCGAAATCGTTTTCTCATCTCATCGAGCGAAGTGGTTTGATCGAATCCTTTCGGCGCGACGCACCCATTCATTAACCGTTGACCGCTAAAACATTGCCGTAGCGATTAGGGCTCAAAACCGTGCAATGAAGTCAATGCAATCGTCATGCGCAACCTGTGTGTTTTTAGCAATTCGTCGCAGAGGAGTGTCGTTTACACTTTTTAAAGCATCGGCTCAGCGTGACCTCTACCCCATCGGTTTTGCACGACTCCCCTCGGAATTTCCCCTTTCGGAGTAAAATTCATGCACTAATTCATCTTTTTTGTAATCGTCGCGGCGAAAAACGTCACACGATCATTGATTTATCATTATTTTTGCGCGCGCAAAACTTAGGAGCACATTTTCCAAGCGTGGAAGTATGCCCCGACCACAGATTATAGAGAGACGTATGGCAGCGAAACAAAAGACCGCTTATTTTTGTAACGTTTGTGGCAACGAGCAACCCAAGTGGTTCGGTCGCTGTCCGGCGTGTGGCGAATGGAGTACGTGTGTAGAGGAGCTTGTATCAACCAAAGTCAACAGCAACTCCGCCGGCAATCGGCATGGCGGATTACAGTTGCCGGGACAAAAAGAGCCGCCGCGCCGTTTAAGCGAGATTCAGGCGGTAGAAGAGCAACGCATCGACATGCACGACGCCGAACTGAACCGCGTCTTGGGCGGCGGGCTGGTGCCGGGCTCCATGGTGTTGTTGGGCGGCGATCCGGGTATCGGCAAGTCGACCTTAGTGTTACAGACCGTGCTGCGTATGACCGACCGCAAAGTGCTTTACGTTTCGGGCGAAGAGAGCGCTTTTCAACTCAAGATGCGCGCAGAACGCCTGTCGCACGAAATGAACGACAACTGTTACATCGTCTGCGAAACGTCACTCGATGCCATTTTTGAGCACATCAACAAGACTCAACCGGAATTGGTGATTATCGACTCTATTCAGACCATCGCCACCGACGATTTGGAGTCTTCGGCAGGCAGCGTCGGACAGGTGCGCGAGTGCGCTTCGCGCATTCTGAAGTATGCCAAGGAGAGTGGTACCCCCATCATTCTGATCGGGCACATCACGAAGGAGGGAGCCCTGGCGGGTCCCAAGGTCTTGGAGCACATTGTCGACACAGTAATTCAGTTCGAAGGCGATCAGCATTATATGTACCGCATTCTGCGCTCCATCAAGAATCGTTTCGGCAGCACCTCCGAGTTGGGTATCTACGAGATGTTATCTGACGGACTGCGCCAAGTGACCAACCCGTCGGAGCTGTTGCTCTCGACACAGCACAGTGGACTGAGCGGCGTGGCAATTTCGGCGTCGATCGAGGGGGTGCGTCCCTTCTTAATCGAGACGCAAGCCTTGGTGAGCACTGCCGCCTACGCGACGCCGATGCGCTCCACGACGGGCTTTGACAGCCGTCGCCTGAATATGTTGTTGGCGGTATTGGAGAAACGTGTAGGCTTCAAGTTGGGACAGAAAGATGTATTCCTCAACATCGCCGGCGGCCTACGGGTCAACGATCCGGCGATGGATTTGGCGGTGATCTCAGCCATCCTTTCGAGCAATATGGATATGGCGATAGATATGCAGACCTGCATGACGGGCGAAATCGGGCTTTCGGGCGAAGTGCGTCCCGTGGCTCGCTTAGAGCAGCGCATCATGGAGGCCGAGAAGTTAGGCTTCCGCCGCATCTTGATTCCCAACATCCCGCTGAAAAGCTTCGACGCTTCACGCCTGCACATCCAACTCTGTCCGGTGGGCAAGGTGGAAGAGGCGTTCCGTTTGCTCTTTGCCTAAACATAGATAGCCCACTCTGGAGAGGGTGGCATTTTGTTTCGTTTTATGATCAAAAATATCAAAATACGTGTCCGCCCCGAAGATTGGGCGGATCCTGCACGACTCAAACAGACGGTAGCAGACCAGAACGCGATCGTCCCCACGGCGATCCGCGGCGTGCGCACATTGCACCGTAGCATCGACGCACGACAACGACAAGTGATGATCCAATTAGATTTGGAGGTGTATATCAACGAGGAACCGCCGCGCGAACTCTTCACCCCCAAGGTGTACGGCGACGTCACCAACCGTCCGCGTGCGGTGGTGGTAGGCGCCGGACCGGGCGGTCTGTTTGCCGCACTACGCCTCATCGAAGCGGGCATCTGCCCGATAGTTGTGGAACGCGGACGCAATGTGACGGATCGTCGCCGCGACGTGGCAGCGATCACGCGCACGCAGTCGGTAGACCCGGAGTCGAACTATTGTTTCGGCGAGGGAGGCGCAGGGGCGTTTTCGGATGGCAAACTCTTCACCCGCAGCAAGAAGCGCGGCAATGTACAGGGAGTCTTGGAGCGACTCTGTCAGTTCGGCGCCAACACGACGATTCTGTCGGACGCCCACCCGCACATCGGCACCGATAAGTTGCCGGGGGTCATCGCTGCCATCCGTGAACAGATCTTGCGTAGCGGCGGCGAGGTGCATTTCGAAACCTGCATGAGCGATCTACTGATGCGCACCACTCCCGATGGGACGCGCGAAGTGTGCGGCATCGTCACGCGCGACGGACGCACGTTCGAAGGACCGGTGATCTTGGCGACAGGTCATTCGGCGCGCGATGTCTACAGGATGCTCTATGCGCGCGAAGTGCTCATTGAACCTAAAGGGATCGCGATGGGGGTTCGTTTGGAACATCCGCAGGCTTTGATAGACCGTATTCAATATCACAATCCGGCGGGACGCGGCAAATACCTTCCCGCGGCGGAATATAGTTTTGTGACGCAGGTAGCAGAGCGCGGTGTCTACTCGTTCTGTATGTGTCCCGGTGGCGTCGTAGTCCCCTCGGCGACAGCTCCGGAACAAGTGGTCGTGAATGGTATGTCCGCCTCGACGCGAGGCTCCCGCTGGGCGAATTCGGCGATGGTGGTACAGATCTTGCCGGAGGACATCGACGAGATCGCGTCGCAGATCGCTATCGACGAGGCGCTGCTACATACTCCGCTGGCGATACTCGGCTTGCAAGAGTCGTTGGAACGCCAAACGTGGATCAACGGCGGACGGACGCAGCAAGTGCCGGCACAACGTATGACCGACTTTGTACGCGGACGCCTCTCTTCTACCCTGCCGGAGGTCAGCTATGCGCCGGGCGCTGTGGCTTCGCCGCTACACTTCTGGATGCCTAAGTTTATCTCCGAACGACTCCGTCAGGGCTTTGAGACCTTCGGACGACAAGCACGCGGCTTCCTCAGCGAGGAGGCGGTGCTGTTGGCGTCAGAGACACGCACATCGTCGCCCGTCCGCATTCCCCGCGACAGAGAGGCTTTGGTACACCCCGTAGTCAAAGGTCTTTATCCATGCGGCGAGGGAGCAGGCTTTGCCGGCGGCATTGTCTCGGCGGCTATGGACGGCGAACGATGCGCCGAAGCGTTGGTAGCTCAATGTTTTAGATAACCCATAAAAATATAGATAATGATGAACACTTGTAAAGAGGTCACTCCGATACTACTCCTGACCGGTTATTTAGGTAGTGGAAAGACAACATTGCTCAACCACATTCTTTCCAATCAGAAAGGGATCCGTTTCGCCGTCATCGTCAACGATATCGGCGAGGTGAATATTGATGCCGACCTGATTCAGAAGGGTGGCGTCGTCAATGCCAAAGACGACAGCTTGGTGGCACTTCAGAACGGCTGCATCTGCTGTACGCTCAAAATGGATTTGATTAACCAGATCGACGACATCCTCAAGATGCAACGCTTTGACTACATCGTGATCGAGGCAAGCGGTATTTGCGAGCCGGCTCCAATCGCACAGACGATCTGTTCGATTCCACGGCTGAAGCAGAGCGGCCCGCAATGTCGTTTGGACTGCATCGCTACAGTGGTCGACGCACTCCGTCTGCAAGATGAGTTCGCGTGCGGTGACGCCCTCACAAAGAAGGAGATTGGCGAGGAGGATATCGAACGCTTGATCATCGAACAGATCGAGTTCTGCAATTTGATTCTACTGAACAAGGCAGCAGAGGTTTCACCCGAAGAGTTGGCACGCATCAAGCAAATCATTCGCACGCTTCAACCCAAAGCAAAGATCATCGAGTGCAATTACGGCGATGTCGATTTAGAGGAGCTGATCCACACAAACCTCTTCAACTTTGAGCGCACCGCTACCTCCGCGACGTGGGTACGCGAGTTGGAAGACATCAAAGAGGAGGAACATGAGCACGAAGGACATGAACATCACCACGACGATGATGATGACGACGACGAGGAACATGAACACCACCATCATGACGACGATGATGACGATGATGAACACGAGCACCATCATCACCACCATCATCACCACGAAGGAGAAGGCGAAGTGGAAGAATACGGTATTCAGACCTTTGTTTATTATCGTCGTCCCGCATTCGATCTGAATAAGTTCGATTTCTTTGTGGGCAAAAAGTGGAGTCGCAACATCATTCGCGCTAAAGGTATTTGCTACTTCAGCAACAATCCCGATATGTCGTACTTATTCGAGCAAGCAGGAAGCCAGAAGCAACTCAAAGAGGCTGGCTTGTGGTACGCAACAGCGCCCGAAGAGGAGCTCAAGCAGATCATGCAGCAAGAACCCGGACTGCTGAAGGACTGGGATCCCGATTACGGAGACCGCATGGTGAAGCTCGTCTTCATCGGTCAGCATCTCGACAAAGAGGAGATCACCCGACAGTTAGATTATTGTTTGGATAAATAAGCGTGCTCGAAGCATCCTCAAGATAAAAACCACCCCCGAACAGCTACTTTAGGCTGTTCGGGGGTGGTTTTGTTATGGCGCGACACCTGATCGGTTCGACCCCGCGTGTAGCGGGTCTGTCACCGACAGGCAAGGGCATTATCGGTTATTTCCCGTTGAGGTAACGCTCTGCATCCATAGCTGCATGACAACCGCTGCCAGCAGCCGAAATGGCTTGGCGATACAAGGGATCAGCGACGTCGCCCGCCGCAAAGACGCCCGGAATGTTGGTGGCTGTGGTGGGGTGCTGGGTCACGATGTAGCCCTGTGCATCAACCTCAATCTCCGGACGAAATACTTCGGTGTTAGGATGGTGACCGATAGCCAAGAAAAATCCGTCGATGGCGATGTCGAAACGTTCCTCATGGTCGGTTCCTTTGTGGCGCACCAAGTGGGCGCCCTCTACGCCCCCTTCGCCAAAGAGTCCTTCGGTCTGAGTCTCCCACAGTACCTCGATCTTCGGCTCGGCAGCGACACGCTGCTGCATGGCTTCCGTAGCACGCAAAACGTTACGGCGCACGATCAGATAGACCTTGCTCGCCAAGTGAGCCAAGTAGCAAGCCTCTTCGCAAGCTGTATCGCCACCACCGACGACAGCGACTATCTTTTTGCGGTAGAAGAAGCCATCGCATGTAGCACAAGCCGAGACACCCATACCGGCATATTTCTGTTCGTCGGGCAAGCCGAGATATTTGGCAGACGCACCCGTGGCGATGATCAACGTCTGTGCCTCAAGCGTAGTGCCATCGTCCACCGTGATTTTATGCGGACGAGTGCCGTCTTTGCAGAAGTCAACAGCGGTAATAATGCCCACGCGAATGTCGGTACCAAGGCGTTCTGCTTGGCGACGCAAGTCTTCCATCAGTTGCGGTCCTGTGGTTCCGTCGGGATAGCCGGGGAAGTTCTCAATTTCCGTTGTGGTCGTCAACTGTCCGCCGGGTTGCAACCCTTCGTAAAGGATGGGATTCAATCCACTGCGGCTGGCGTAGATGGCTGCCGTGTAGCCGGCAGGTCCGGAGCCGATGATGATACATTTATTCATATTTATAGATGTTGGTGTAAGTTGTTTCTGTGGGTTGTTTTTTCAACAATAGGAGCGTCGGTTTGGATCACTCAACCTTTGTGTAGGTTGTCCAAAACCTGTCGCAGTTCGATATCGTCGCCGACAAGCACGGAACGCGCCTTGCTGCCCTCGTAGGGTCCGACGATACCCGCGGCTTCCAACTGATCCATCAAACGCCCGGCACGGTTGTAGCCGATGCTAAATTTACGCTGAATCATAGAGGTAGACCCCTGACCGGAGGCGACAACCATCTCCGCCGCTTCGTTGAACAAAGGATCCAAGTGGTTCAAATCTACCGGACCGCCACTCTCTCCATCACCGTTTCCGTCCGACGGCGGCTCCGGCAAGATGAAGGCGGTAGGATAGCTCTGTTGCTCGGCAATGTATCGGTTGATGCGATCTACTTCGGGGGTGTCGACAAAGGCGCACTGCACGCGTGTCAGATTGTTACCGGAAGAGAACAGCAAGTCGCCTCGTCCGATCAGTTGCTGTGCCCCCGGCTTGTCGAGGATGATGCTGGAGTCAATGCTCTGACCAACACGGAAGGCCATACGCGCCGGGAAGTTGGCTTTGATAATACCCGTAATGATACGCGCAGAGGGGCGTTGCGTGGCAATGATCATATGGATGCCGACGGCACGCGCCTTCTGAGCAATGCGTGCAATCGGCAATTCGATCTCTTTGCCCGCCGTCATGATCAGATCACCATACTCATCTACTACCACGACGATGTAAGGCATGAAATGGTGATAAATCACACCACTACTTCCACCGGGCGAAGAGACCGGACGCGTGGGATTCAATTCGCGATGTATGAAGCGCTCATTGTACTCCTTGATGTTGCGCTGACCGGCGTCCTTCAAGAGTGCATAACGATCTTCCATCTCAATGACGACGGAGTTCAACGTAGCGACGACTTTGGTAACGTCGGTAATGATGGGTTCCTCTTCGGTAGGTAGTTTTGCCAAGAAATGCTTCTCGATGCGAGAATAGATGCTAAATTCAACTTGTTTAGGGTCGATCAGCACCATTTTGAGCTGCGATGGATGCTTTTTATAGAGCAACGAAGTCAAAATGGCGTTCAAGCCGACAGACTTACCTTGCCCGGTGGCACCCGCCACCAAAAGATGTGGCATCTTAGCCAAATCGAAGGTAAAGACCTCGTTGGTGATGGTTTTACCGAGCGCGACAGGCAATTCATAGTGACTTTCTTGGAAAGTGCGACTGGTAATTACGGAGTGCATCGAAACGACCTGCGGGTCACGATTGGGCACCTCGATTCCGATGGCAGTCTTACCGGGAATCGGGGCAATGATGCGAATTCCGGTAGCAGCGGCGATGCTCATCGCGATTTCGTCCTGCAATCCGCGAATGCGCGCGATACGCGTTCCCTCGACCGGCACAATCTCGAATAGGGTGATCGTCGGACCCACGATGGCGTTAATACTTTGTATTTCGATGCCATAGTCGTGCAATGTCTTTCGGATGAGCTCTTTATTAGCATTCTGCTCCTCCAAATCCACCGGAATATCTGTGTTGTACTGTTTCAGCAGATCGAATGTCGGGAATTTATAGTGCGACAGCTCTGCCGTCGGATCGTATTCTTCCTGCTGCATGACGGGCTGATCCAACAGATCGTCTTTGTGCGTCTGAATGCTAAATTGCGGATCGTCGGTAGGCTGAATCTCGGTGGGCAATGCAGAGGTGTCTACGGGAAGCGCCTCCTCCACAAACTCAGGAGTTTCCTCTGTGGAATCATCCGACGTAGTGTCAAGCGACGGATCTTCGTCCGGGGCATAGAATTCCTCGCTTGGAGCAGGATAGAGCGGAGATGTTTCGACATCTTGTGGCTCTTGAACAGGGGCAGGCTGTTGTTCCGACGCTGCGAAGCCGGGCTGCGTCGTGTTCGAGGAGGTAACTGCATCCGACACCTCTTGCGATGTCGTTTCGGAGGTTGCTTGTGCAGCGGCAGACTCCTCCATCGCCATACGCTCTGCTTCTTTGGCGGCGCGCAAGCGCTGCAACCGTGGCCATACCCCCAAGATGCGACGCGTCTTCTGGATCGTCGTCTTGCAAACAGTCATGCTCAACAGGATGAACGATGCAACAATGACCAACAAAGTGCCCACCCAACCGATATTGGCACGCAGCAATAGGCTCAAAGTGTAGCCATGATGTCCACCTAAGTAGAGATAAGTGTCGTCATAACCATCGACAAAGAAGAAGCCCAAGAAAAGGGAGCCCCAAATGCACCATAAGGCACAACGAAGCGCCAACTGCCCCAATCCGCGATGTCTGGTCGTATTATTGAGCAAGGCGTAGCCCCATCGAAGCAATAAGTAGATGAAAAGGAATGCCGAAACACCCATCCATCGGTTGATCAAGACCTCAGAGAGGTAGGCGCCCAACGAGCCCGTCCAGTTGTTGATCGTATTCTTGACGCTGGTTAATTCTGTCACCGGCAGATGTTCCAACTGGGCTTGATCTGCCTTCCCGGTAAAGAGGAACGAGATAAATGCCAATCCCAAGAAACTGCCGATCACTAAGATCAGAAGACCCGATACAAACTGCGTCCGTTCGTCATGCAGGAAGCCACCGACACGTCCGTATGCGTGCGGTTCCTTATTTGAAGCGGAAGCGTTTTTTTTATCTTTTGCCATATAGCTGTAATGTTAGCGTGTATTATTTTTGCCAGAAAGTGTGTGTGAAGAGGAGCATGACAGTGAAGATCTCCAAACGACCTACCAACATAGCGAAACTCATCAGCCACTTGGCGGCAACAGGGAGTTCCACCCACGTACCGCTTGGCCCCGTTATGCCCAAGCCCGGTCCTGTATTTCCGAAGGCAGAAATGGTGGTTCCAATCGCCGTTTCGAAATTCACCCCCATGAGTTGCAAGAGAAAACTGCAAACCACAATCAACAGCAGATAGATGAACAGAAACGCTAAGATCTTCTGTACAATTTCCGCCGCTATGCTGTGTCCGTTCAGGCGCACCGAGGTAATCGACCGCGGATGTAGCTGATGTAGAAATTCGTTTTTGGTATTCTTCAGGAGGACGATCAAGCGAATTACCTTGATGCCGCCCGCTGTCGATCCGGCACAGCCACCGCACGCCATCAAGACCAACGTCGGGATCCAATAGATCGCGCCCCACTGAACGTAATCGTAATGCTCGCCTTGAAATCCGGCAGAAGAAATGATCGTGAGGGTGTGAAATAGTGCCGTGCGAAAACTTTCTTCCGCACCGTTGCCCAAGGCGCTCACTTCGGGGGCGCCGGGCGCGAACATCTGCTTCGTCAGGTTCTCCAAAACGATAAAGAGCAACGTAAAGCCTGCAACGATGAAGAGAAACCAACGGAACTCCTCATTGCGCCAAAACTGCCGCAGTCGCCCACTACCAGCCAAGTAGAACAGTGAGAAGTTCAGACTGGAGATAAACAAGAACGCTGCGCACACATATTCTATATATGCCGAATGATAGTAGCCTATACTTGCTTGTCGCGTACTGAATCCGCCGGTCGAGATGGTTGTTAATGCGTGACAAACGGAATCGAACGTCTCCATAGAGCCTAAACGAAACAATCCGAAGCAGATGAGCGTCAGAACGATGTAAATTCCCCACAAGCGGCGAGAAGTGTTCTGTATCTTGGGGCGCAGTTTGTCGACGCTCACCCCCGTCACTTCGGCGTTGAACATCTGTGTTCCGCCCGAGCCAATCAACGGGAGCAGTGCCAAAGAGAAAACCACGATTCCCAAACCGCCGATCCATTGTGTCAGACTACGCCAGAACAAGATGCCGTGGGGCTGTTCGTCGATATTCGAAAGCATCGTAGCGCCCGTGGTCGTGAATCCGGACATCGTTTCAAAGAAGGCGTCAGCCACCGAATGGGTCGTGCCATAAATCAGATAGGGTAACATCCCAAAGATCGAGAAGAGCACCCAAGCTATAGCAACAATGAAAAAGCCCTCTTTCTGCGTAAAACGCTCCGTATGATGTTGTCCAGAACGCAGGAGGACAACCCCCGCGCCTAATGTCAGCAAAGTTGGAATCGCCAACGCCCACAAATCCCTATCGCCGACGGTGCAATAATAATAGAGTGCCACGCCGGTTGCCACCCCCATAAAAACTGCCTCCATGATGAGCAACAGTCCGAAGATGTAACGAATCAAGGGAAAATTGAGTAGCTTCATGACCTAAAGAGCTTTTCGACTTGACTGACCTTTTCATTCATGCAGACTACGACAACGTGATCGCCTGCCTGAATCTGCGTCTGACCGCTGACGGTCATACCGCGACCGTCGCGCACCAAACCGCCGATAGTAAAACCTTTAGGCAACGAGAGCTGCATCACGGGATGTTGCGTAATGCGGGAGCCCTCTTGCGCCACCATATCTGCCACCTCTGCGTCCACTAAGCTAAAGCACTTCGACGTTGAGTCTGCGTCCAACAAGAGTTGATAGATGCTTGATGCTGCCAAGAGCTTTTTGTTGATGACAGAACTAATATTTAATGTGTCGGCGGTAGAAATGTCCGAGACATTCTCTACCTCAGCCACAGTCTTTGCCACGCCCATTTTCTTGGCGGTCAGACACGCCAAGATGTTGGTAGCCGAATTTTCGTCCAATGCGACAAAGGCGTCGGCATTTTCGATGTCTGCTTCCTGCAAGACCTCAGGATCGCGCCCGTCGCCTAAGATGATCTTGGCGTTCGGCACCTTCTCCGTCAATGCTTCGGCGTTGTGACGATCCGGTTCGATGATCGTCACATGATAATCATGCGGGAAGAAGTAAGTGGCTTGAATCGCCACACGACTACCGCCCATAATGATGACACGATGCACATTCAGCTCTTTTTTTCCACAGATCAAGCGCACCGATTGTATGTGTTCCGGCGTAGTGGTAAAATAGACCACATCTTGCTCCTCGATGATGTCCGAGCCGCCGGGAATGATCAATTTCTCGCCGCGTTTGATAGCAGCGATATGATATTGGCTATGTTCGCGTCCCAATTCCATCAGGCGTTGTCCGATGATGGGAGCGCCGGGATAGATCTTAATGCCCAAGAGCAACAAATGACCGTCGCACAACTTCACCGAAGAGCGCGCCCACGGCAATGCCAACGCCGCAGCAATGGCCTCGCCGCCCAAGAGTTCCGGATAGATCAGTTGGTTGATACCGATCTGCCGATAGAAGTCACGGCTATAGGGTTTCTGCGTCTCGTAGTTGTCGATGCGTGCCACCGTCTTTTTGGCGCCTAAATTGGCTGCCAAGATACAACCGTGAATGTTTACGCTCTCGATCGGAGTCACGGCTATAAAAAGATCGGCGTGCTTGACATCAGCCTCTTTCAGCGCCTTGATAGAGGTGGGAGAACCCACCAGCGTCATTAGGTTCAAGAAAGTCATCTGTTCGAGCGTCTCCGGGTCGTTATCCATCAGGATCACGTCCATATCTTCCTTGGCTAACAGTTTTGCCAAATGGGTACCCACTGCGCCGGCACCGGCGATGATGATTTTCATACGCAATGATTTTTGAGCTGTTCGGCAATAGCGTCTGCCGTCAATCCACACTCTGCATAGAGTTCCGGCACCGTGCCGTGCATCACAAAGTGGTCCGGCACACCGAGGCGAATGATTTCGCCTCGATAACGGTGTGTAGTGGCATATTCCGTCACGGCAGAACCGAAACCACCGTCCCGGACGCCATCTTCCACCGTGAGGATGCGTTCGTAGCGAGCGAGGATCTCATCCAACAGCGGTTCGTCCAACGGCTTGGCGAAGATCATATCATAATGTGCATATCCGGCGTCCGGTGTCTGCCGCGATGCTAATTCGATGGCGCGCGCTACCTCGTTGCCGATCGGACCGAAAGACAACACTGCGGTGCGCACTTCCGCCTCCGTGATTCCGGGGCGAAGTCCGTCGCTCACCAACCTGCCACGACCTACCGGGACACTCTCCAAGGGGCAGCGCCAATCTTTGTGCACGCCGCGTCCGCGGGGATAGCGAATCACGATCGGACCATCCACGTCGCGAATGGCAGTAGCCATCAAACGACGCAGCCCATGTTCGTCCATCGGCGAGGCGATCGTCATGCCGGGAATGGTGCGGAGGAACGCCACATCATACAATCCGTGATGTGTCACGCCATCGGCACCCACCAATCCGGCGCGATCCAAACAGAACACCACATGGAGATGCATCAGTGCTACGTCATGAATAATCTCGTCCACGGCGCGTTGCATAAACGATGAATAGATGCTGCACACCGGAATCTGACCCTCTTTGGCGAGACCGCCGGAGAAAGTCACGGCGTGTTCCTCGGCAATGCCCACATCGAAGCTACGTTCCGGGAAAGCCTTCATCATGATCGACATTGAGCTACCGGTTGGCATCGCCGGCGTAATTCCCACCACGCGAGGATTCTCGGTTGCCAATTCTACCAAGGTATTGCCGAAGACGTCTTGATACTTAGGGGGCAGATTCTCTTCTGTCTCCGTCAAGCGTTCGCCGGTCAGCTTATTGAAGCGTCCCGGCGCGTGCCATACGGTGGCCTCTTGTTCTGCGGGAGCGTAGCCTTTGCCCTTCACGGTGCACAAGTGCAACATCTTAGGGCCGTGCAGCCGCTTCAGCTGTCGCAAGATGTGTACCAAGCTCACCACGTCGTGCCCGTCCACCGGACCGAAATAGCGAATATCCAGCCCCTCGAAGATGTTTTGACGATGAGCGAATAACGACTTGATGCTGTTATTGAAGCGGATCAAAGCTCGGCGCATACTATCGCGCATCAGGCTGAAGCGCTTCAGCGTTGTATAGGCTTTGTAGCGTAATTGATTATATTTAGGCGATGTCGTGATACGCACCAGATAATGGTACAACGCTCCCACGTTGGGATCTATCGCCATCTTGTTATCGTTCAAAAGGATCAACAGATCGTTTGGCACCGACGAGGCGTTGTTCAGCCCTTCGAAAGCCAAGCCTCCGGCAATGGCGGCGTCACCGATCACTGCCACCACTTGCCGATCGGTGTGTTGCAGCTTAGCGGCAACCGCCATACCCAACGCTGCCGAGATCGAATTAGAAGCATGACCGGCGGAGAAGGTATCGTAGGGGCTTTCTGAGGGTGTAGGGAAGCCGCTCAGACCGCCGCGCTGACGCAACGTCTCGAAACGTTCCCGACGTCCCGTCAGGATCTTATGAGCATACGCCTGATGACCGACGTCCCAGACAATCCGGTCTTCCGGCGTATTGTAGACATAGTGGAGAGCCACGGTGAGTTCCACGGCGCCCAAACTCGATGCGAAGTGTCCCGGATGAACCGATACCTGATCTATAATAAATGCGCGCAGGGCAGCGCACACGTCAGGCAGCGCGCTTTCAGGCATTCGCCTCAGGTCTTCGGGCGTAACGATTTGGTTGAGTATTTTGGATAAGTATTCTTCCATTGATGACAAGCAATAGCCCTAATTAGACGCACGGCGGACTCCCTGTGGCTGACCGAGAAAGTTTCCTTCTACGAGCTGAAAACGCGTCTACAGGCTTGGCAAAGATAGCACATAACGAACTATATGGCAAAAAAAAAAGCTCTTTTCTATCGGAACGTCTTGTAGTCTGTCGGAAATTTGTACCTTCGCACTCGTAAAGCAACATTATAAAGTCATGGCTACCAAGAAATACGTCGTAAACCTTTTCAATAATATTGCACCTACCTACGACAAGCTGAACCACATCCTTTCGCTGAACATCGACAAGAGTTGGCGCCGCAAAGCGGTGCAACAAGTACAAAAGCGCGCTCCGAAGCGTGTCTTAGACGTCGCGTGCGGTACGGGCGACTTTGCCTTGGCGTTGGTGGCTGCAGGGGTACCTCAGGTAGTCGGCGCAGATGTCTCCAACGGGATGTTGGAGGTAGCGCGCACCAAGATTGACGCCGCCGGATACAACGATCGGCTCACAGTGGAGGTGCAAGATTGCGAGAAGATGTCTTACGCACCGGACTCGTTCGACGCGATCACCGTAGCGTTCGGCATCCGCAATTTTGAACACTTGATGCAAGGCTTGCGCGAGATGCACCGCGTCTTGCGCCCCAATGGGCAAGTCGTCATTTTGGAACTCTCCGTACCGGACAATACGTTGCTCTATCAGCTCTACAAACTTTATTTCATGCACATCCTACCGCTGGTCGGCGGTTGGATTTCGGGCAATAAAGAGGCGTACACCTATCTGCCCCAATCGGTATTGCGCTTTCCGCGCCCCATCGTCGTCGAGGGGATGTTGCGCGACTGCGGTTTTGCCGAGGTACGACATCGCGCCTTGACGTGCGGTCTCTGCCGCATGTACATCGGCATTAAAAAGGTGGACGAAGTGCGCCGCACTTGACCCGCGAGGGCTCTTTGCCTAAGGAATGAGCCCGCCGAAGCAATATTTCGGCGGCGCGACCGTTTTCTTGATATGACCTATTTTGTACTTCCTACGCGCGTATCACGCGCCTCTCTTTATAATAATAACAAGGTGTCGACCCGACTGAGTGCAGTGTGGGTACTCCTGCTATTCACCTTTTTTGCCCCGGCGCTTTCCTCTGACGCCGCTCCCCTCCTCCCCCAATCTTCCACGCAAGCCGACCGTGGCAAAGTACGCCTCTATGGTCGCGTCACGGACAGCGACGGCGTGGGCATGGACATCGTACACGTCCGCCTACGCGACGGCTCGATCGGCACCTTGACGAACTTCAAGGGGGAATATGAGTTGAACCTTCCCGCCGGCGATACCATGACGGTGGTCTTCACCAGCCTCGGCTACAAGCGTTTGGAGCGACAAATCAATACTGCCGGCATCCAACCCGATGCCAACGGACTGCGGAGGATGCACTTAGACGTCACCCTTCGCACCAACACGGCCGTCATCGGCGATGTCGAAGTAACTGCGGCACGACAGCAGTCGGGAACACTCGAAAAGATCGAAAGCCGTGAATTGCAACACCTCCCCTCCGCTTCCGGCAACGCCGTCGAAGATCTCTTAGGCACCATGGCGGGGGTCAACATGAATAACGAGCTCTCCAGCCAATACAATGTGCGCGGTGGATCGTTCGACGAGAATTTGGTCTACGTCGGGGGTGTGGAGGTCTACCGCCCGCAGCTGATCCGTTCCGGACAGCAAGAAGGATTGAGTTTCATCAACCCCGACATGGTGGCGGACATTAATTTCTCCACCGGCGGTTTCGGAGCTGAATACGGCGACAAGATGTCGTCGGTTTTGGATATTCATTACAAACGCCCTTCGGCATTCGAAGCCTCTGCCTCCGCCGGGCTGATGGGGGGCTCTCTCTCTTTAGGTCAAGCCTCCGGCGCCTTTACTCAGCTACATGGCGTGCGCTACAAACGGGGCTCCTCGTTACTCTCTACACTCGACACACGCGGAGAATATGATCCGAACTTCTTCGACTACCAGACCTACCTGACCCTCGGTGTCGGCAAGGATTGGGAAACCTCATTCTTAGGTAACATCAGCCGCAATTCCTATCGCTTTGCGCCGGAGTCGCGCGAGACCTCATTTGGCACGATGGACACCCCCCGAAAGTTCAAAGTCTACTTCGACGGCTTGGAGCGCGACCACTTCGATACCTATTTTGCGGCATGGACGTGGAGTTACAAGGGGTGGAAAGGGACGCAACTCGATTTGCGCGCCTCAGCATTCAAGACCGACGAAGAGGTGACGTATGACATCAGCGGCGAATATTGGCTGGACGAAGCCACCGACGGTGGTCAAAATTCGTTGGGCGTCGGCGCCTACCACGAACACGCCCGCAACTATTTGGAAGCCTCGGTCGCCACGTTGTCGCTAAGCGGCACCACGCAATTAGGCTACCACAAGTTGAGTTATGGGATGCAAATGTCACGCGAACGTATTGACGACCGTATTGCCGAGTGGGAACGACGCGACTCGTCGGGCTACACGCTGCCGCACACGGGCAACACCGTGGCGATGATCTACAACTTGCACTCTTTCTACCGTCATACCTCTTCGCGTTGGTCTGTCTATGTACAGGACGCCTTCGGGTGGAATGCTTGGGGTGGGCGCATGCGTCTGACCGCCGGCATCCGTTTTTCCTACTGGGACTTCAACGAGGAACTGCTGTGCAGTCCGCGTGCGGCGTTGACCTATCGTCCCGAAGCTCGTCCCGGTTGGACGTTCCGTTTGGCAGGCGGTTTGTACTACCAAGCACCGTTCTACAAGGAATACCGCCTAACCTACGTGGACGAGGCGGGCAATAGCATGATCGAGATGAATCGTGACATCCGATCACAACGGTCTTGGCAGTTGGTGTTGGGAGGCGATTATACATTCAAGGCTTACGACCGACCCTTCAAATTCACCGCCGAAGGGTACTATAAAGGGATTTCGAACTACATTCCTTATACAGTAGACAATGTACAGATCCGTTACGCCGGCTACAACAATGGCACTGCCTTTACGACCGGTTTGGATCTGAAGCTCTTCGGCGAGTTTGTGGAGGGCACCGATTCATGGATCAGCCTCTCCCTGATGGAGGCCAAAGAGACGGTAGACGGGTTGAAGACGTCGCGCCCCACGGAGCAACGCTACGGCTTGGGGCTATTCTTCTCCGACTATTTTCCGGGCTATGATTGCTACAAAGTCTATCTGCGTGGAGTGTTCAACGACGGCCTTCCGTTCTACTCTCCCGTGGGCGGTCGCGCATCGGGTATGTTCCGTACCCCAGCCTATCGGCGTGTGGACTTGGGCGCCACTCGGGTGTGGAATGATGAGAATGCTCATTTCATGCGCGCACGGCGATGGCGACATGTTTCGGAGCTGACGTTAGGCTTGGAAATCTTCAACCTATTGGACATCAACAATACCAATTCCTACTATTGGGTGACGGCGGTAGACAATTTGCAATATGCCGTCCCCAACTACCTGACAGGACGAATGTTAAATGTGAATTTAGGCATCCGTCTGCGGTAAAACGGAAGTGCGGGCGGTCTACCGATTCGCTCCGCTCAAAGTGTGAGGGAGCCACTTCTCACGAAGAGGCTCCCTCCGATAAAAACAGCCAGTCTATTCTTGATTATTCTCATCGGTAAAACACTCCGAGGACACAAAAGTTCAGGCACCCCCTCATTTTTTGGTGTGTCCCTTGCTTTTGTGGCGTCGTTTCAGTGTTTTCAGCCTCCCACGATCACTTCGTTTCATCCCCCTCAGAAGGATGCTCGAAGCGGGGCATTTTGGATCTTCCAAGCACCGATTTAGCCCATTCCCAACAGTTTTTTGCCCCAAACGCGCCGTTTTAGCCAGAGATTGTCTATTTTTGCCTATGAAACAATGATTCAGAACCACCCTTTTAATATCCGAAGGAAATGAAACGCCCCAAGTCTATCCTCTGATCGGGGTAATATCCCTCTATCTCTGCACATTGCAGTGCGTTCAGAATAAAATTGCAGAGAGTAGGCATTCCTTTGTGCTTCAACTTTCCGGCTACTGCTTTGGCGTCTACATTTGTCAGGAATTCATTCTGCGTGTGCTCTATTATCACACCCCACTTTCCCTCGTTGTACCCGCTGACGCCGTGCCGTGGTTGGGCTTTGTGCTCACGCTTTTGTGCTCGCTTCTCATCACCCACTTTGCCCTCAAGAGCCGCGTCGGGAGATTTCTCTTAGGTTAAGCCCAAGTAGAGAATTGCAAAATTCGATCGGTAAAATTGCGCTATTCAGACTTTTACCGTATCTTCGCACCCATAATTTTCTTTCAGGCAGCAAGCGCCGTAGGGCATTGCCGCCTCGTAACATCAACGAAACAATTAACAATAAAGGTATTTGAGTATGGTTACTCCCGAAGAAACCGCAGAAGAAAAGAGAAGCCTAAACTTCATCGAAGAGGCTATTGAAAGTGATATTGCTGCCGGCAAGGTCGCAGAATCCCCCACACAATGCGTACATACACGATTCCCTCCCGAACCGAACGGCTATCTGCACATCGGTCACGCTAAAGCTATCTGTATGGACTTCGGCGCCGCTCAACAATATGGGGGCAAGTGCAATCTGCGTTTCGACGACACAAACCCCTCTAAAGAAGATACCGAGTACGTGGACGCCATCAAGGAGGATATCCACTGGTTGGGCTTCGACT
>CAZGZL010000005.1:0-45897 GCA_964530595.1 uncultured Prevotellaceae bacterium
GCTCATCAAGAAGTCTTTCGAGGAGTTCGGCATTTCGTTCGACATCTATTCGCGCACTTCGTCCAAGACACACGCTCAAGTGGCAAGCGACTTCTTCCGGAAACTTTATGACAAGGGGGAATTCATCGAAAAAGAATCTGAACAATATTACGACGAGGAAGCTCAACAGTTTTTAGCAGACCGTTACATCGTGGGCGAGTGTCCACGTTGCCACGCTCAAGGCGCCTACGGCGACCAATGCGAAAAGTGCGGCTCTACCCTCTCGCCCGAAGAGCTGATCAACCCCGTCAGCAAGCTCTCCGGCTCAAAGCCAGTGAAGCGCATGACCAAGCATTGGTATCTCCCATTGGACAAGCATGAGGAATGGTTGCGTCAGTGGATCCTCGAAGGACATAAGGAATGGCGTCCCAACGTCTACGGTCAGTGCAAGAGCTGGCTCGACATGCATCTCCAGCCGCGTGCAGTGAGCCGCGACTTGGATTGGGGTATTCCGGTGCCGGTAGAGGGCGCAGAGGGCAAAGTACTCTATGTTTGGTTCGATGCCCCGATCGGCTACATTTCCAACACTAAGGAGCTTTGTCCCGACACGTGGGAAACGTGGTGGAAGGATCCTTCGACCCGTTTGATCCACTTCATTGGTAAGGACAACATCGTCTTCCACTGCATTGTATTCCCCGCCATGCTCAAGGCAGAAGGCAGCTTCATCTTGCCGGACAATGTGCCGAGTAACGAGTTCCTGAACTTGGAGGGCGACAAGATTTCGACGTCGCGTAACTGGGCGGTGTGGCTGCATGAATATTTGGCAGACTTCCCCGGCAAACAGGATGTGTTGCGCTATGTGCTAACTGCCAACGCTCCGGAGACGAAGGATAATGACTTCACGTGGAAAGATTTCCAAGCACGTAATAATAATGAGTTGGTGGCAATCTTTGGCAACTTTGTTAACCGTGCGATGAAGCTCACCGAGAAATATTTCGACGGCAAAGTGCCTGCCTCTACCGGTCTGACAGAATACGATCAGGCGACACTCAATGAGTTCGCAGAAGTAAAGAGCGAGGTAGAGAGCCTGCTCGACAACTTCAAATTCCGCGACGCCCAAAAGGAGGCAATGAATTTGGCACGTATCGGAAATAAATATTTGGCTGAAACAGAGCCATGGAAGTTGGCTAAGAGCGATATGGATCGCGTGGCTACAATCTTGAACCTCTCACTGCAAATTGCTGCCAATTTAGCGATCGCCTTCGAACCGTTCCTCCCCTTCAGCGCAAGCAAGCTTCGCAATATGTTGGGCATGGAGACGTTCGAATGGGACGCGCTCGGACACACCGATCTGCTGCCCGTAGGACATCAGTTGGGCGCTTCAGAGCTCCTCTTCGAGAAAATTGAGGATGACGTTGTGGCTGCACAGATACAGAAATTGCACGACACGAAGAAGGCCAATGAAGCGGCAGCTTACCGCGCAAAACCGGTAGCTGAGAATTGTTCATTCGACGACTTCATGAAGCTCGACATTCGCGTAGGCAAGGTGGTAGAGTGCGTCAAAGTGCCTAAGGCTGATAAACTCCTGAAATTCACATTGGACGACGGCAGCGGAACACCGCGTACCATCGTCAGTGGCATCGCCAAGCAGTATGACCCCGCCACATTGGTGGGACGCCAGCTTTGCTTCATCGCTAACCTTCCGCCGCGTATGCTGAAGGGTATCGAGAGCCAAGGTATGATCCTTTCTGCCGAAGACTTCGACGGAAGTCTCTCGGTGGTCACCGTAGAGCATGAAGTGAAACCCGGTAGCCAAGTGCAATAACCCAATGGGCATCAATACGCAACTCTTCATCACGTTCACCAAGATCGGCGGATTTACGATCGGCGGAGGTATGGCTATGGTGCCGTTGATGGAGGCGGAAATTGTGGACAAGCAACATTGGCTTACGAAAGAGGAATTTCTGGACATCATGGCGGTGTCGCAAGCTACTCCCGGTATCTTTGCGATCGACATGGCCAGTCATATCGGATACAAAGTCTCAGGGCTGAAAGGTGCTATCCTTTCAGCCTTGGGCAATATCCTTCCCTCTTTGGTTATCATTTTATTAGTGGCATTCTTTTTCCGCCAGTTCAAAGATAATGTTTATGTGGATGCGATCTTCCGCGGTATTCGTCCGGCAGTGGTGGCATTGATCACCCTCCCCGTCTTCAGCATGGCACGTTCGGCACGCATCACGCGTCGCAATGTGTGGCTACCTATAGTCAGCACACTTTTAATCTGGTGGCTCGGAGTTTCGCCGGTGTATATCATTGCAGCTGCCGGCATCGGCGGGTATCTCTACGGTCGCTACTTAGAGCGCAAACAAAAACAATAAACGCACGATGATTTTCTGGCAACTTTTCTTTACATTTAGCAAAATCGGGCTTTTCAATTTCGGCGGTGGCTACGCAATGCTCTCGTTCATCCAGAGCGAGGTTGTGACCAAGCACGCTTGGATGACAGAGCAAGAATTTACCGACATTGTGGCTATTTCACAAATGACGCCCGGTCCGATCGGGATCAATGCGGCAACATATGTGGGCTACACGTCGGTGATGAACGATGCCGCGCTCAACAGCAGTTGTTCGCCCGCTATGCTCAGTGCGTTGGCTGTTTTAGGCTCAGTGACCGCCACTTTGTCGGTTGTTTGGCTGCCCTTCATCGTGATGATCTTGGTGAGCAAGCTCATTTTGAAGCACAAAGACAGCATCGTCATGGCGTCGATATTCCAAGTGCTTCGTCCCGCGATCATCGGACTAATTGCTTCGGCAGCGTTGGTCTTGATGACACCCGCCAACTTTGGCACGCCGGATGACTCCCCTCTGCAATTCTGGGTTAGTGTGCTTCTGTTCCTCGTCGTATTTTGGGGCAGCAAGCGTTTTCGCTGGAACCCGATCTACGGACTCTGCACTTGCGGCGTCGTGGGCTTCCTGCTCTATGGTTTACCGTTAATGATGGGGGGCGGAACCACTTAACGATACGTTTTTCGATCTTCGGGACAATTTCTTGTCAATCAAAGTCCCTCAATCCGCAAAAAGATTTTATCTTTGCAGGCATTAACAGAGACTAAGGAATGATCACGAAACAGGAATGTGCCGACATATTGGCACTGATTAAGCGCGAAGTTATACCTGCCATCGGGTGTACAGAACCTATGGCCGTGGCTCTTGCCGTAGCTAAAGCCACGGAGATGTTGGGCGTGCGTCCGGAGAAAATTGTCGCCAACTTGAGCGGCAACATCATCAAAAATGCCATGGGTGTGGGAATCCCCGGATCCGGCGGTATGGTTGGTCTGAAAGCAGCTATTGCACTGAGCGCTTTAGCGGGTCGTTCCGCCTACGAGCTCGAAGTGCTAAAGGATGTAACACCGGAGACTGTAACAGAGGCTCGCCGCTACATGGCACAGCCGAATGTGATCACAGTCACGGCAGCAGCCGATTGCGTAGATAATCTCTATATAGATGTGTCTGTTTGTGCTGCTGACAAGACGGCTCGCGCCATCATCGCCCGCGAACATACACATTATATATATCTATACAACGGAGAGAACACGTTGTTGGATCTGCGCCAAGAATTGAAGGGGTGTCAAGGCGACACCTCTACAATCGGTCATTCCGAGCTCTCCATGCGCAAAGTTTACGACTTTGCGACTGAAACTCCGATCGACGATCTGCGTTTCATCCTCGAAAGCGAACACGTTAACAAGAAGGCGGCACAGTTGGCTTTTGAGGGCGATTACGGTCTGAATTTAGGTCGTATGCTCAATGGAACATACGAGACTCGAATGGTTGGGCGCAGCACTATGCCACGCATTGTGGCGTATACTTGTGCCGCCTGCGATCTACGTATGGCGGGAGCTAAAGTCTGCGTGATGAGCAATTCGGGAAGCGGCAACCAAGGCATCGCTGCCACGTTGCCGGTCTCGATTTTCGCAGAGGATGTTTGCGCCAGCGAGTCTAAGTTGGTGCGCGCCCTGACGTTAAGCCATCTTACAGTCATCTATATTAAGCAACTATTAGGTCGCCTCTCCGCACATTGCGGTTGCGTAATCGCCGCTACCGGCTCGGCTTGCGGTATTACCTATCTGATGGGCGGCGACTTCGAACAGGTTACTTACGCCGTCAAAAACATGGTAGCCAGTTTGACCGGCATGATTTGCGACGGCGCCAAACCCAGCTGTTCGCTGAAACTCAGTTCCGGCGTCAGCCAAGCGTTCCAATCGGCTATGATGGCGATGGAAGGCAAATGTGTATCGTCAACGGACGGCATCATTGATGATGACGTAGACAAAACGATCGTAAATCTTGCAGAGATCGGTCGCGAAGGCATGTTGGCGGTAGACAAAATGATTCTTAACATTATGCTCGACAAAGGGCATACTCAACTATGAAATGACACGTACGATATGAGAACTATGTATGAGCAAGTGCTGCAACTCCCCGTGTTTCAAGGGATCAGCCGCGAACAATTAACAGAAATCCTGGAACGTGTTCCGTTCACATTTCTCAAATATAAAGCCGGCGACGTCTTAGCGAACGTCGGTCAAGACTTCACTGAAGTTATTTTCCTCGTTTCCGGAGAGGTTCAATGCTTGACACCTTATGTTTGTGACGCACGCTCTCCCCAGTCAACGACGGTAAAAGTGAGTCAACACTTTCACGCCTCCTATACACTTCCGATTGTCAACCTTTTCGGATTCAACACTTATCACACGTGCTTGATTCGTGCGACAGGTGAAGTCGGCGTGATGACGTTGGATAAGCCCAATTTCTTGAAAGCCGTGCAGAGCAACAAGATCTTGCTGATCAATACGCTCAACATGCTTTCGAGCGCTGCTCAGAAAAATAAAGATGCGATCGACCGCTTTATGTTGTTGGATGAGACCGGGCGATTGGCTTACTGGATTCTGAATCATACGCACCGCAGAAGTTATGACGTCACAATCAGCGGAACGGCTGAAACGTGGAGCAAGCTTTTGGACTGTGATCCGCGAGCTTATTGGAAAGCAGTGGCGCAGTTGGAGAAGATCAAAGCGGTAGAGTCTCAAGAAGAAAGTCTCTATTTGCTCGATCGCTATGCGTTAGAGCAATTTGTCAACGAAAAAATTACTAATTAATTGATTACTTGGATGAATATTTTAGAACTTACAGAGCAGGAAGTGATTCGCCGCAATTCGCTCGATGAAATGCGTCGAATGGGCATCGAACCCTACCCTGCCGAAGAATACACAGTCACTGGTCACTCGGTGGAAATCAAAGAGAACTTCAGCGACGACGAAGCTGCGCCAAGAGAGGTGCGCATCGCCGGACGTATCATGAGCCGCCGCATCATGGGCAAGGCTGCCTTTATGGAATTGCAAGATTCTGTGGGACGCATTCAAGTCTACGTTTCTCGCGACGCACTTTGTCCGGATCCTGAACACACGGAACTCTATAATGTGGTATTCAAAAAGCTGCTAGACATCGGCGATTTCGTCGGCGTGGAGGGTTATGTGTTCCGTACTCAGACAGGAGAAATCTCCGTACATGCTTCGACTCTGAAGGTTTTGGCCAAGTCTATCCGCCCATTGCCGATCGTGAAATATAAAGACGGTGTCGCTTACGACGCATTCGAAGATCCGGAGCTCCGCTATCGTCAGCGCTATTTGGATCTCATCGTGAACGACGGCGTTAAGGATATCTTCTTGAAACGTGCCAAGATTTATCGCACGTTGCGTAGCGTCCTCGATGAGGCTGGCTACACGGAAGTGGAGACTCCAATCTTGCAACAGATTCCCGGAGGCGCCTCGGCACGTCCATTCATCACGCACCATAATTCGCTCAACACAGATCTCTATTTGCGTATCGCGACTGAGCTCTATTTGAAGCGCTTGATCGTAGGCGGCTTTGAGGGCGTCTATGAGATTGGACGTAATTTCCGCAACGAAGGCATGGATCGCACGCACAATCCCGAATTTACATGCATGGAATTGTACGTTCAGTACAAAGATTATAATTGGATGATGTCTTTCACAGAGCAGTTGCTCGAAAAGATTTGCATCGCCGTCAACGGCTCAGCGGAAACGCGTGTTGGCGACCATGTGATTTCGTTCAAGGCTCCGTATCGTCGCTTGCCGATCTTAGATGCCATCAAAGAAAAAACCGGCTACGATCTGAACGGAATGAGCGAAGACGAAATGCGTTCCATAGCTCAGAAATTGGGCGTCGAAGTGGACGAAACTATGGGGAAGGGCAAGCTGATCGACGAAATCTTCGGCGAGACGTGCGAAGGCACATTCATTCAGCCGACATTCATCACCGACTATCCCGTCGAGATGTCACCGCTCACCAAGATGCACCGCTCTAAACCGGGCTTGACCGAACGTTTCGAATTGATGGTAAACGGTAAGGAGTTGGCAAATGCTTATTCGGAGCTAAACGACCCGATAGATCAGTACGAACGTTTCCAAGATCAGTTGCGTCTCTCCGAAAAGGGGGACGACGAAGCTATGTTTATAGATCAGGACTTCGTGCGCTCGTTGGAATACGGTATGCCTCCTACATCCGGTATCGGAATCGGTATTGACCGTCTCGTGATGCTCATGACCGGACAAACGACAATCCAAGAGGTGCTTCTCTTCCCGACCAAGAAGCCGGAGAAAGTGGCAAAGCGAGACAAAGCCGAGAAGTTTGTCTCCGTTGGTGTAGCCGAAGAATGGGTGCCCGCGCTTCAGAAAGCCGGCTATCTCACCGTCGCTGCATTGGGCGAAGCCGTAGCAGGTAAACTCTTCCAAGAGCTCTGCGGATTGAATAAGAAATACAAATTGGAACTGAAGAATCCCGCTCAAACAGAAGTTGAGCAATGGATCACATCAGCCGCTGCCGCCGCACAATCAGCGGGAGAAACAGCCGACGACGCAGAGTAATCTGCGTCGCGCGGCTTAGCGCTTAACATAGAAATTACAAGAAATGAATCTCCCCGGCAAAGTAGCGATCATAGGAGGAGGTAGTTGGGCAACAGCCATTGCAAAGATTGTGATGCAGAATGCCGGCGAATTATGTTGGTATATGCGTCGCGACGATCGAATTGAAGCTTTCAAAGCCTTGGGACACAATCCCGCCTACCTTTCAAGTGTACGCTTCGACATAGACCATATTACTTTCTCGTCAGATATCAATGAGGTGGCTCGCATGGCCGATACATTGATATTTGCGACGCCATCCCCATATCTAAAGCAACACTTGGCTAAACTTACCGAGCCGTTGCAAGACAAATTTATCATCTCGGTAATCAAAGGTATTGTTCCGGACGAAAATGTTGTGATCTCGGAATATCTCCAGTCACAATTCTCGTTGCGTGACGATCAAATTGCTGTAGTCAGCGGGCCGAGCCACGCTGAAGAAGTTGCTTACGAGCGGCTCACCTATCTCACCGTCGGCTGCAAAGATTTGAATCGTGCTGAAATTTACGCAGATTTCTTTCAGAACCATTATGTGCACACCACAGTTTCGCAAGACTTGGTAGGCATCGAGTACGCAAGCGTTCTAAAGAACATCTACGCCATCGCAGCCGGTATTTGCAGCGCGCTGAAATATGGAGACAACTTCCAAGCGGTATTGGTAGCTAATGCCATCCGCGAAATGAAGCGCTTCATCAACACCATCGCGCCAATGGAAAATCGCCACATCTCCGAATCGGTTTATACCGGCGATCTTTTGGTGACGGCTTATTCCAAGTTTAGCCGCAACCATCTTTTCGGGACGATGATAGGCAAAGGTTATTCGGTCAAAACGGCGCAGTTAGAAATGGAAATGATCGCAGAAGGTTATTACGGCACGAAATGTATCAAGGAGATCAACTGCCAGTACAACATTGAAATTCCTATCGTGGATGCAATCTACAATATTCTTTACAAGCGAATGTCGCCTTTCGTTGAGATCAAATTGTTGAGCGACATGCTTTCATAAAAAGAATCCCCACAACTTTAATTCATATACACAATGAAATTATCCATCGAAAAAGCACAGGCTTTTGTCGCAACGGACGCGTTAGCAAACGTTGCAGGCAAGACCGCAGCTGCCAACGCACTGCTCGAAAGCGGTCAAGGCGCAGGTAATGATTTCTTGGGATGGGTGCACCTCCCCTCTTCTATCACAGAAGCAGACTTGGACGAACTTCAAGCCGCAGCCGAGAAGCTGCGTAGCCGTTGCGAAGTTGTCGTTGTCGCCGGCATCGGTGGCAGCTATCTTGGCGCTCGTGCGGTGAACGAAGCATTGTCTAACAGCTTCCTCCAGATCAACGGAGACAAGAAAAATCCGTTGGTAGTTTATGCTGGAAATAATATCGGCGAAGATTATTTAGCCGATCTCATGGAGATGTTGCGTACCAAACAATTTGGTATCATCAACATTTCCAAGTCAGGCACAACGACCGAAACGGCCTTAGCATTCCGTCTGCTGAAAACGCAGCTTGAAGAGCAGGTCGGAAAAGCAGAGGCACGCGAGCGTATCGTTGCCGTCACGGACAAAGCCAAAGGCGCGCTTCGCACCTTGGCAACCAAAGAGGGCTACAAGACCTTCGTGATTCCGGATAGCGTAGGCGGACGTTTCTCCGTACTGACACCTGTCGGATTGTTGGCAATCGCTGTTGCCGGACATGACATCAAGCAGTTGGTACGCGGTGCAGTCGAAATGGAGAAAGCTACCGGCGTTGACGTTCCTTACGAACAGAATCCCTCCGCTCAGTACGCAGCTGTGCGCAACGCCCTCTATCAAGCCGGCAAGAAGACGGAGATCTTGGTCAACTTCAATCCCCGCCTGCATTACTTTGCAGAATGGTGGAAGCAGCTCTTCGGAGAATCGGAAGGCAAGGATCACAAAGGCATCTATCCATCATCTGTTGATTTCACAACAGATCTTCACTCCATGGGTCAGTGGATTCAAGAGGGGGAGCGCACAATCTTCGAGACGGTGATCTCGGTTGAAAAGCCTGAACGTAAAGTTATTATTCCGAGCGACGAAGAAAACCTTGACGGCTTGAACTTCTTGGCGGGAAAACGTGTCGACGAAGTGAACAAGATGGCAGAATTGGGCACGCAAATTGCTCACGTAGATGGTGGCGTTCCGAACTTAAAAGTAAGCATCGAACGTATCGATGAACTGAATTTAGGTCGCTTGATCTACTTCTTTGAACGCGCTTGCGGTATCAGCGGCTATATCTTAGGCGTGAATCCCTTCAACCAGCCCGGCGTAGAAGCGTACAAGAAAAATATGTTCGCCCTGCTTGAGAAGCCCGGCTACGAAGAGGCCAGCAAAGCCATCAAAGCAAGACTGAAATAATACACCAACTCTAATACAAGACCGAGCTAAACACCCAACGAAGAGTAGCTCGGTCTTTTTTGCTCCGAAATCGGTGCGATGCACAGATGATCACGAACGCCATCGCCCATTCATCAATATTCATGCAACTCCACTACACCCCCTATCCGCTGCGTTTAAAGCAGCAATTCACCGTGGCAGGCTGCTCCCGCAGTGAGACGCCAGACGTCTTGGTGACACTTACCGCCGAGGGAATCACCGGCTACGGCGAAGCCTCCATGCCCCCCTATTTAGGCGAGAGCATCGACAGCGTCTGCGACTTCTTGCGCCGTGTTGATCTCTCTAACGTCTCCGATCCAATGTTGGTGGACGATATTCTGCAATACATTGATAGCATTGCGCCGGGCAACACGGCAGCCAAAGCGGCCATCGACATTGCTTTGCACGATTGGATTGGCAAGAAGCTCGGTCAGCCACTCTATCGGCTTTGGGGACTCAACCCAGCACAGACGCCGCTCACCACTTACACTATCGGCATCGACACGCCGGAAGTCATGCGGCAGAAAGTACTCGACGTCGCTGGTAAATTCCAACGCCTAAAGGTCAAAGTTGGCACCACTGACGATCGCCAAAATATCGAAAGCATCCGTTCTGTCAGCGATCTGCCGCTCACCGTCGACGCCAACCAAGGGTGGAAAGACAAAGAGTATGCCCTCGAACAAATCCATTGGTTAGCCGAGCATGGCGTGATCTTGGTAGAACAACCCCTTCCCAAACACGATTTGGATGCCCTTGCTTGGCTCACAGAGCGTTCCCCGCTACCAATTATTGCCGATGAATCCGTGCAACGCCTTGCGGACGTCGTTCGGCTCAAAGGTGCCGTGCATGGCATCAACATCAAACTGATGAAGTGTACCGGGCTGCGCGAAGCCTACCGCATGATCACCACAGCGCGCGCCTTGGGCATGCAGATTATGTTAGGCTGCATGACCGAAACCGCTTGTGCCGTCAGCGCAGCGGCACAACTCTCCCCGTTGGTTGATTGGGCAGACTTGGATGGCAACTTGCTGATCAGCAACGATCCGTTTTTCGGCGGAGTTTTCGTCGAAGGGGGACGCATTATCCTCCCTGAGACACCGGGCGTCGGGCTCGAAGGTACCGACCTCACCTTTGCATAAATCGAAACATCATAACATTCTAATCATTGCAAACAGAAACATTAAACATTTATGAACTTTAGTGAATTGATTTCAGGCGAAACATTGCCTCAGTTATTTGCCTACGCGGTCTCGTTCTGCAAGAACTTAGTGGTCGCTTGCGTCGTCTTCTTCATTGGCAAATGGATTATCTGCCACTTGATGTCATTGGTCGTCAAAGCCATGCGCAAAAAGAAAGTCGAGGCCTCCCTCTTCTCCTTTATCCGTAGCATCGTTTCCGTATCACTCTACCTTGTCTTAGGCATTGTGATCATCGGCATCCTTGGCATCGAGACCAGCTCATTCATCGCACTTTTTGCTTCCGCAGGTATGGCCATCGGCATGGCTTTGAGCGGCACACTTCAGAACTTTGCCGGCGGCGTCATGATTCTGCTCTTCAAGCCCTTCAAAGTAGGACACTACATCGAGGCACAAGGCTATGCAGGCACAGTCAAAGAGATTCAGATTTTCAATACCATCCTCACGACAGTTGACAATCAGACCATCATCATCCCGAACGGCGGTCTCTCCACCGGTTCGATGAAGAACTACAGCACTGAGCCGAATCGCCGTGTCGATATCTCCTTCAGCTTTGCTTATGGCACCGATTTCGAGACCGTCAAAGCCGAGTTAAGCCGCATTCAGTACGCCAACCCGTTGATCTTGAAAGATCCGGCTCCGTGGATTGGCATCACCTCGTTGGGCGAAAGTGGTGTCACTGTGCAAACCCGTTCTTGGTGTAAATCCGCAGACTATTGGACAGTAGCCGGCTACATGAACGAAACCGTCTACCAACAGTTGAAAGACAAGGGTTATATGTTCCCCTTCAACAAATTGGACGTCACGGTCGTCAATAACAAGCAGGCATAAGCGCACTATATCCGAACGAAGAACCGGATGATTCACACCTCTCGCGAAGTAGAATCATCCGGTTCTCTTTTATTTGATAGAGCGGCGACCCTATAATCGGGTCGCCGCATAATCTTGGTCTTGTTCAATCAAAGCTTCTTGTAAGCGGCAATCGCCTCCTCGATGCTCTTCAACTTAGAGAGAGTATCTGACAACTTCTTACGCTCATTTTCCACCACAGCGGCGGGAGCACCGTTGACAAACTTCTCGTTGCCCAGCTTTTTCATCACCGAAGCCTTAAATCCTTCCAGATAACTCTGTTCGGATTCCAACTTCTTGAGCTCTTCAGCGACATCTACATTACCCTCCAACGGCACAGCGAACTCAGTGGTACCCACCAAGAAGCTCGAAGCAACGCCGGACTTCTCCGTTGTTAACTGTACCTCTTCGACCCCAGCCGACTTAATTACCAAAGCCTCGGCTCCTGCGAAGGGATTGTTTGTTCCGATGATCTGCAACTTCACTTGCTGTTTGGGCGAGATCGCTTTCTGGTTGCGGACGGCACGTACATTCGTGATCACTTCCTTCACCAACTCCATGCGAGCGATGATTGCGGCATTCTGACGATACTCATCAGAATCCTCTGCCGGATATTGCGGTAAAGTCTCGAACATAATGCTGTCGCCCTCCTTATGCTCTGCCAAGTGTTGCCACAGCTCCTCCGTGATGAAGGGCATGAATGGATGCAACATCTTCAACAGGGTCTCGAAATAGCCCAACGTCTTGTTGTAGGTAATTGCATCGATCGGCGCACCATACGCAGGCTTGATCCATTCCAAATACCAGCTTGAGAACTCGTCCCAGAAGAGTTTATAGACGGCCATCAATGCCTCGCTCAGACGATACTTTCCGAACAAGTCCTGCAACTCGCTACCTGTATGACTCAGCTGAGCTTCGAACCATGCGCATGCTTCGCGAGCCGCCTCCGGCTGCTCTACATCGGCAGACACTTGCCAGCCCTGTACCAAACGGAAGGCATTCCAGATCTTGTTATTGAAGTTACGTCCCTGCTCACACAAACTCTCGTCGAAAAGGATATCATTGCCAGCGGGAGCCGAAAGCATCATACCCATACGAACGCCATCGGCGCCGAAGCGAGCAATCAGATCGAGCGGATCGGGGCTATTGCCGAGCGACTTAGACATCTTGCGACCCAACTTGTCACGCACAATACCTGTGAAATAGACATTCTTAAACGGAACCTCCTTCATGTATTCGCAACCTGCCATGATCATACGAGCCACCCAGAAGAAGATGATGTCCGGACCAGTTACCAAATCAGCCGTCGGGTAATAATACTTGATCTCCTCTCCCTCCGGATGTTTGATGCCGTCAAAGAGCGAGATCGGCCACAGCCAGCTACTGAACCATGTATCCAGACAGTCCGGATCTTGGCGCAAGTCTGCCACCGTCAAGGACTTGTTTCCGGTCTTGGCGATTGCCTTTTGCAACGCCTCTTCAGCGCTTTCGGCTACCACATAGCCACCTTCCGGCAGATAATATGCCGGAATACGATGACCCCACCACAACTGACGCGAGATACACCAGTCCTTAATGTTCTCCATCCAGTGGCGGTATGTATTCTTATATTTCGGAGGATAGAACTTGATCTCGTCGTTCATTACCACGTCGAGCGCAGGTTTAGCCAAGTGTTCCATCTTGAGGAACCATTGCATAGAGAGTCTCGGTTCGATCGGCACGTTGGTACGTTCCGAATATCCCACCTTATTATTATAATCTTCCTCCTTCTCCATCAGACCGGCGTCGGACAGATCCAAAGCGATTTGCTTACGTACCTCGAAGCGATCTTGACCTACGTACAAGCCAGCGGCTTCGCTCAGCGTGCCGTCCGGATTGAAGACGTCGATGACGGGCAGATTATACTTCTCGCCCAACATATAGTCGTTCACATCGTGCGCCGGAGTCACCTTTAGACAACCGGTACCGAACTCGATATCCACATAACTATCTTCGATCACAGGGATCACACGACCCACCAATGGGACAATGACCTTCTTGCCTTTCAGCCAAGTATTCTTCGGGTCTGCGGGATTGATACACATCGCCACGTCACCCATGATGGTCTCCGGACGGGTCGTTGCCACCACCGCGTAACGCTTACCTTGTGCGTCGCGATGAATCACCTCGCCTTCACGAGCCTCGACAGCAGCCTCTTCGGGTGTTTCGTCAGCCACATAATACTTCAGATAGAAAAGCTTGGAATGTTCATCGTGATAGATCACCTCCTCGTCCGAAAGAGCTGTCAGCGCCTTAGGATCCCAGTTGACCATACGCACACCGCGATAGATCAGTCCCTTTGCGTAGAGGTCGCAGAACACATGGATCACAGCCTCAGAACGCTGCTCATCCATCGTGAACGCGGTACGATCCCAGTCGCAAGAGCAACCCAACTTACGCAACTGCTTCAAGATGATGCCGCCGTGTTCTTCTGTCCACGCCCAAGCGTGCTTCAAGAACTCGTCGCGAGTTAAGTCGGTCTTCTTGATACCCTGCGTTGCCAGACGTCCCACCACCTTAGCTTCAGTCGCGATCGACGCATGATCCGTTCCGGGCACCCAGCACGCATTCTTGCCCTCCATGCGGGCACGGCGCACCAAGATATCTTGAATCGTCTCGTTCAGCACATGTCCCATGTGCAATACGCCGGTCACATTCGGCGGAGGGATCACCACCGTATAGGCATCTCTGCTGTCCGGTTTAGAGGCGAACGCCTTATTACGTGTCCAATATTCATACCACTTATCCTCGACATCAGCCGGGTTGTATTTGGATGCTAACTCCATAATGCTATAATAAACAGATAAAATTAATTAATGATTGCGGATGTAGTTATTGCGGGAAACGCTTACTCCAACTGCTTATCCAACAGCTCGATCTTCTCGACAACAGTCTTGATCTCAGCCTTCAACGCCTCCTTCTTTTTCTCGATCTCGCGCATCAAGCCATTGCTGGACTTAGACGCCAAGTTGATAAAGCCGGAGTTGTTCTCGTAAGTCTTCAGATCAGCATTAAGGCGCTCAAAGAGACGCATCAAACGCTCGCGTTCGCGCAACAATGTGTTTTGCGGATTGTTACCCGATGCCAACTTGGAGATATTCTCAGAGAATGCTTCGATACGAGAGCGACTGCCCTTCATATCTAACTTCTGGAAGAACACTTCCAACGCCTCCTGATAAGCATTGTACAACTTATCTTTCTCCTTGAAAGGCACGTGACCTACGGCATTCCATTCTGCCATCAATGCACGCACGTCGCTCGGCTGCACCGTTTCGATTTCAGCCTGCAACTCTTTCAGGCGGGCGATGATACCCTGCTTCTTTTCCAAGTTCACTTTCTCCTCGTTCTTCTCAGAGCCCATAGCTTTCTCTTTGGCATCGAAGAAGAAGTCGCAAGCTGTCACAAAACGTTTCCAAATAGCAGCACTATTCTTGCGCGGCACAGCACCAATATTCTTCCACTCGCGTTGCAACGAGATGAATTGATCGGTTGTCTTGCGCCACTCTTGGCTATCCTTCAGAGCCTCGGCCTTTTCGCAGAGGCGGAGCTTCTTTGCCAAGTTATCGTTTTGCTGATCCTTCAGCTCTTTGTAGAACTTAGCCTTGGCGGCAAAGAAGGCATCGCACGAACGGCGGAAGCGTTCGAAGAGTTGCGTATTCACTTTCTTAGAGGCGAAGCCCAAAGTACGCCATTCCTTTTGGATCTCCAAAATCACAGCGGTATGATCTTCCCACTCCTTGACATTCACATTGTGTGAATAATCCAAAGCCTCGATCTTCTCGCAGAGGGCTTTCTTGCCGACCTCGTTAGCAGCTTCCTTCACCTTGATCTGCTCAAAATGTTCTTGGTGGCGCTTATTAACCACCGAAGAGGCGTTTTTGAAGCGTGTCCAAATCTCCTCGCGGACAACCGGAGCCACCGGACCGACCCCTTTCCACTCCTCATGCAGATCTTGCAAGCGGCGGAAAGCGGCGATCACGTCGCCCATCTTGCCCAAACTTTCGGCCTCCTCACAGAGAGCCTCCTTCTTCTCAAGATTCTTTTTGAAGTCGTAGTCGCGCAGCTCCTTGTTGATCTTCAGCAGATCGTAGAAGTTTTCGGAGATCTGACTGTATCTCTTCCACAGATCGCTCACCTGCACAGGATCTACGTTACGAATCTCCTTGAATTGACGCTGAAGTTCCATGAACTGATTATAGTGCACATTGATATCGTTCGCACTGGCGGTGATCGCTTCCATCTCGTCCAAAAGTGCGGACTTGCGAGCAGCATTCTCAGCCAACTCGCGATTACGACTCTCCACCAAAGCGGCGCGTTGTTCCTTGTGTAAGTTCAGGAGCTCCTTCAATCTCGGCTCCAGTTCATCGGGTTTCGATTCCAACGAAGCAAGATCCTCGACCTCCTGCGACAATGCAGCCTCTACAGCAGCGTCGGTTTCCTGTTGACGAAGTTTGTAGTACAGCATTTTCAGATAAGCCACCTCGCCCTTCGCATCGTCCACGCCGTCGCGGACGATCTCTTCCAATCGTTGCACAATTTCGGCACGAGTAGTGTAGTTTTTTCTTTCTGCTGCTTCGAGATTCTCGTCAGCATTACTTGCAGTCGATTCATCGACGGATTCAAGAGCGTCGGCGGCGGGTTGTCCCTCTGCCTCGACGATTGAATGCTCCGAATGATCTTCAACCTGATCCACGACAGGCTGTTCTGCTTCTTGGCCTGCGATAGGTTCATTCTGAACCGGATCTAAGATTTCATTCATAACATATAGATTTGCAGATCGTGTTGCACGATCTTGGGTTAATTTCGGTAGGTTTGCCCGCCTCGGATATGGTTCCGGATCGACGGATCGGATTGATAGATTTTGTTTTGCGGTGATATACTATAGTTGTTTAGAGCTATTTTACGAAACCACTTAATAAATCTAACCTTTGATATCTTTGGGGCAAAAATACTTATATTTTTTCAATATAGTCTCTAAATCAGCGAAAAAACACTAATTTTCCGCTATTTAGCCATTTTATTGATCAGTTCCACGTAGCCAAAGCCGAAGTTTATCTTGTCGCCTAATCCTATTTCGTAGCCCAACTGCTGCAACTGCACGTCCATGGTTAGGCGGAAACGGAACATATAGCCGATAATCTTCGTCTCCTTGACGGGCGAATAACGCAAGCAAACGCCTTTGCGCTTAACGGGCGAGATCACCTCCATCTTGAATTCCTTCGACCCTGTATAAGTCGTACGATTCAGTCGTTCGTAGCGAGCGATGAGTTCGTCGACGATAAACTGAGCGAAGTAAGGATTCTCCGGGCTGAGATATTCCACCGTGTTGTCGGGGCGAATGCCGATGACAACAATCGGAGAGAGCGTCATGTACTCCATCGTCTCGCGATACTGAATCGGAGAGATTGGAAACACGTTGTCGACTTTGAACTTCACGCGCGAAACGCGATCACCCAAGACGACCTCACAGCCTTCGAAACACTCATGTACAAACTGCTCCGTTCCCTGTTCGTGGTGGAAAGAGATCCAGAATTGCACTCTCGGCACAGCAATGTCCAATCGGTCGCCCTCTACTCGGATTTTGGGGATGTAGAGATTTGAAAGGGAGTACAACTTCTGATGAAGATTATCCTCCGGGGTCAATCCATTGGCATCCAGCCACTTCTTGTAACGTTCCTGATTGGAGGTCAACAAACGATTAACGCACGCTGCAAGCTCAAACTGATAGCTGATGGGCAGGATAGAGCCAAACACTTCAGGCTGAACAGCCAAGATAATTTTAAAACGCATGGTAATAAATTTACTTTAAAGTTACATATTTTCGCTCGATTCATTCACTCCGTGATTCATATCTCTTCAAGACCTACTGTTCAGATCATGATCATACTATGCGTAGTGTCCTTTCAAGGCATTCGATGAACATGCTATTCAGATCAATTTCTCGCAGATGTACTACTCGTCGAACTTATTTATTTACATTAAAAAACACATTTCTAAAAGACTCAGATTACCTCATAGCTGACGAACAGCTTGGCGCAGGGCAGTCAGTCGTTCCAACAACCCGGCAGCGCGCTCCAACGGCAACATATTGGCACCGTCGCTCTTCGCCACCGAGGGATCGGGATGCGTCTCCATAAAGAGACCATCTACCCCTACCGCAATACCTGCGCGAGCCACCGTCTCGATGCGGTTGGGCAATCCCCCCGTCACGCCGCCCGCCTGATTGGGCTGTTGCAGCGAGTGGGTAATGTCCAACACCACGGGGGCGCCGGTCTGTTCCTGCATCGTCGGAATACCGCGATAGTCGATGATCAGGTCTTGATAACCGAACATCGTACCACGATCGGTCACTAAAACCTGATCGTTGCCGGCGTCGCGGACTTTCTGCACAGCATAGGTCATTGCCTCCGGTGCAAGGAATTGTCCTTTCTTAATATTGACGATGCGTCCCGTCTTGGCAGCGGCCAAGAGCAGATCTGTCTGGCGACATAGAAATGCCGGGATCTGAAGCACATCGACATACTCGGCAGCCATAGCTGCTTCTGCAGCCTCATGAATATCTGTCACCACAGGCACACCGAAAGTCTCTGAGACTTTGCGCAAGATCTTCAATGCCTTCTCGTCGCCGATACCGGTGAAGGAATCGAGGCGAGAGCGGTTTGCCTTGCGATAGGAGCCTTTGAACACCAACGGAATATGTAGGCGTGAAGTGATCTCTGCCAACGTTTCCGCGGTCTCCATAGCCATTTGTTCCCCCTCGATGACACACGGGCCGGCGAGCAGGAAGAAATTACCCGTAGGTGAAGACTTTAGATAATCTATCTTAATCATTTATGATTGATAAAAAGTTAGTTTACACATTCAGCTCGTTGATGACGTGCACCGTATGACAAGCGCAGAGCGCCGCTGTTTCGGTGCGCAGACGGCAATCGCCGAGCGATATGGGTTGATATCCGGCACGGATGGCAGCCTCTACCTCTTCTGTCGAGAAGTCTCCTTCCGGACCGATCAGAACGCGCACGGGTGTTGCCGGGTGCACGTTGCGGCTCAAAAGTTGGCGTTCCATGTCGCGATAACAATGAGCGATGAACTTCTGTCCGTCGAAGGGTTCTTGCAGGTAATCCATAATCTCTGTCATCGGATCCAACTGCGGGAGAGTTGCCTTCAGGCTCTGCTTCATGGCGGAGACCGCAATGCGCTCCATGCGTTCCATCTTCAGCTCTTTGCGCTCCGAGAAACGACAACGCAACGGAGTGAAACGATCCAAGCCCATCTCGATGCTCTTCTCCAAGAACCATTCCATGCGATCTAAGTTCTTCGTGGGAGCCACTCCGATCTCGACGCGATAGGGACGTTCCGGTTCATCGGTCACCTCCAAGATCTGCACCGCGCAATGTTTGGGATGCGCGGCAGTGATCTCCGAGCGGTAGAAGTGTCCCTGACCGTCGACGATGGTCAGCTCCTCCCCCTCCTTGAGGCGTAATACCCGGACGGCGTGTCCGGAATCTTCTTCCGGCAGACACGCCTCCGTGGTGATATTGGGTGCATAAAATAAGTTCATCTTCTTACTTCTTTACAGCGGTGTGCTTGTAGCGGAAGATCAGAGCGAACAAGATCGCTACGACCAACGAATAGCCGGCGAAGATAAACCACACGCTCGACCAGTCGCCCGTTGTATAGAATACGCCGTTCACTTCTTCCGGACCAGTAAAGGCATTGACCACCTTCTGTGCCACGATCATACCGAGCGAGGCACCGACGCCATTCGTCATCAACATGAACAAACCCTGACCGCTGGAGCGCATTGCGCTGTCGGTCTCATTGTCGACAAACAGCGAACCGGAGATGTTGAAGAAGTCGAAGGCGACACCGTAGACGATCATCGAAAGGATAAACCAGATGACGTCGGGGAATGCAGGTGACCCGACAGCAAAGAAGCCGAAACGAAGCACCCAAGCCAACATGGCGATCATCATGACCGACTTGATGCCATAGCGTTTCAAGAAGAAGGGAATCAAGAGGATGCACAACGTCTCGGAGCACTGCGAGAGGGAGATTAGCAGATTGGCATGATCGACGAAGAAGATGCCGGCAAAGTCGGGATTGGCGGCAAAACTGCTGATGAAGGGGTTAGCATAACCGTTGGTGATCTGAAGGCTGACGCCCAACAACATCGAGAAGATGAAGAAAAGCGCCATCTTGCGCTGCTTGAACAGAGCGAAGGCATTGAGTCCTAATGCTTCGACCAAGCCCTTCTTCTGTCCACCGGGATTGGTGGGACAAGCGGGCAACGTGAAGGCGTACAGTGCCAACAAGATACCCCACGCGGCAGAAACAAAGAACTGCATATAAGAGTGCTGCATGCCCATCAGGTCTACCAACCACATAGAGACGATAAAACCGATGGTACCAAAGATTCGGATCGGCGGGAAAGCGGTCACATTGTCCAAGCCGGCTTTTTCCAATGCGTTATAAGATACCGAGTTGGAAAGTGCCAACGTCGGCATATAGAAGGCGACGCTGAAGACATACCAAGGGAAAATCTGCGCAAAGGTAACATCCGTACCCATAGACATACCCACACAACCCGCTGCGATCATACCGGCAGCAGCCAAAAAGTGACAATACGACAACAGTCGTTGCGCCTGAATCCACCGATCGGCGACGATACCTATCAGTGCGGGCATAAATATAGAGACAAAACCTTGGACGGAATAGAACCATCCGATGTTGTTGCCGATGCCGACACTTGCTAAGTACCCTCCCATGGAGGTCAAATAAGCTCCCCAAACAGCGAACTGTAGGAAGTTCATAATAATAAGGCGTAGTTTCATATAATATATAAGATTTGATTGATAAAACATTGTCACTCGTCTTTTAGATCATCCTCCGCACCACTTCCCGATAGGAAATGGTGCGGAGGAATCATTTAGGTTAGCCCTGATGTTGCGGACGAAGCAAATCGTTGACCGTCTTGACGGGATTGAACGTCTCAATCGGCACTTCGACAAAGACGGTGTTCCAGTCGGACATAGCACCGTTCCAAAGACCCGGCAACTCCAATGCTTTAAGTTCCTTGCCATCTTTGGACTTGAAGGAGATGAATCCCGTCTTCGGGTCGACATATTTCAACAGGTCGAACGGCTTGCCATTCTTGTCACGAACGGCGCAAACCAAATCTACCGGATTGAAGTGGGTAGCGCTTTGGAAGATAGCTTTCGATGCCTCGTCGTTCATGTTGATCTGTGAGCTCTCCAAGATCTGAGCGGAATAAGTTCCGTCGGCATTCTGCGTGATGAAGGGACCGCCGCCGGGTTCGCCGACGTTCTTCACCATACCGCAGACGCGAATCGGGCGATTGAGTTTACCCTTGATATAGAGTGCCAATTCGCTATCTTCGAGCAACTTGGTATCGGGGTTCTTGACAAAGAGCTTCGTCTGGAGGAAGTAGAGCATCTCGAGCAGCTGTTCGTGCGTGTAATGTCCGTTTTCGAGCATTTGCAGATAGCTGAACACCTTCTGTTGCAAAGAGATCAGCACACCGCCGATGATCTGCTTATATTTCACAGTGGTAGCCTTCAGACGATCGGGTACCACGTTGTCAATATTCTTGATGAAGATGACGTCGGCGTCCAACTCATTCAAGTTCTCGATGAGGGCGCCGTGTCCGCCGGGACGGAACAAGAGATTACCCTTAGCGTCGCGGAACGGAGTATTGTCCATCGCGGCAGCGATGGTGTCGGTCGAAGCCTTCTGTACCGAGAAGGTGATCTCATACTTCACGCCATAGCGTTTTTCGTAGATGGCTTTGCGTTCTTCGACCAAAGCCTTGAAAGGCTCAATATGTTCGGGTGAAACCGTAAAGTGCAGTGTTACTTTGCCCTCGCCATTAGTGGCGTAGAGCGCCCCTTCGACCAAGTGCTCCTCCAATGCAGTACGGGGAGACTCGGCGTAGCTATGAAAGAGCAACAATCCCTTGGGGAGATTTCCGTAGTTCAGACCTTTGTCCTTCAGAAGGTTCTCGACAACGGCTTTGTATTTACCGGCGGCGATCAACGCGGCGATGCCGACGCCTTCATTCTTCACGCAGGCTGCATCGAGTACGGAATAAAAGGCGAATTTGTCGATCTCGGCGAAGAACTTCTTCTCGAAGTCTGTTGTCGGCACCTCATACGAAGCACCCAAGAACTCGAACAAATTCTTGAACATACGACTGGCAGCGCCGGAAGCCGGCACGAATTTCAAAATTTGCTTGTTGGCTGCCAAATACTTATTCCACAGATCCTGATAATACACCGATGCGTCGTCGTCAATCGAGACGATGCCATATTCCAATGAGGCAGCGCTTTTCAGCGGAAGGTAGGGGAAGCCTGTTGCAAACGAAGATAATTGAGCGGCAACTTTCTCTTCGGAAATGCCTTTCTTGGATAAAACTTCAAGGTCTTGTTGCGTAAACATACACTATATATTTTATTTATTGAACGATTCCTAATCATTGATCACTTTCGGGTATCTCATCAGTGTTTTGTGAGCTCCAAAGAGCCGCCTGTTTGTGTGTCATCCGGATAAGATATCTCAAAAATCCGCTCAAAAGTAACAATAAATTTTAACAACTGCGCAAAACGCCCCTTTTTTTTTCATTTTTCCCTCCTAAAGTCCTACGATTTGCAGCGGGCAGTGTGCATTATTCCCTCTCGAAGTGACTTTTTGAAAGCAAAACGTCGAAGCAAAAGCGGGTAGTTTCGCCGAAACTTCTCCCCCACTGAATAGACGCCATCCAACCGTTTGAAAAGAGCATTACACGGCGAATGCAGCGAAAAACGACGTCACGGAACGGGCGAAAACAGCGTTTTGCCCCCGAATTGACCGAAATGCGCAAATTCACAGTGCCCATTCTGAAAAAAAACTTTACTTTTGCCGTACTGATACCTACCGTCGCAAAAACGTCTTCGAATGAGTCATTCAGCGAATCCGTATGCTACGGTGACCCTACCAAGCATTCCATTATATTATGAAAATCTTTAACGCCTCTTTTTTTACGAACGATGAGCAGCTTCAATTCTTAGCTACATACCGCCGCCTAATCACGGCAGCACGCTCATTCTTCACCGTCAACGACTGGCACGAATTGCGCCGGTTGATCGTGCGCGGTGTTGAGGGTGGAGCCTTCGACCGAGAGATACATCAACTCAATCCGTTGCTGTTGAACCTGAAAACCGCGTTGGTCTTGGTGGATAATATTGGTCTAAAGTTGCCGTCGCTCCTCATGGTGATGCTACACCCCTTAGTCGAGCACGAACTAATCAGCTCGGACGAGGTGAAGCAGCGCTACGGCGAGGAGATAGCCCGCCTGATCGAGGGAATGTCTAAGGTGAAAAGTTTATACGCTTTGGGGGCGGTAGAAAATGAGAATTTCCGCAAACTCCTTCTCTCGTTGGCAGAAGATATTCGCGTGGTGATCGGACTGATCGCCGACCGTTATGTGCTGATGAAGGCGCTGAACCATCATCCCGACACGGAATATCGCCACCAAGTAACATTGGAGTGCCAAAACCTCTTCACTCCGATGGCGCACCGTTTGGGTCTGTACGTCATCAAGGGGGAATTGGAAGATATGGCAGTGAAGTACGAACACCGAGACATTTTCGACAAGATAGCCGGCGAACTGAACGAGACGAAACGAGAACGCGACGCCTACATAGAGCGTTTTATCGCTCCGGTAAAAAAGCGTTTGGAAGATACCGGCATGGTCTTCACCATCAAGGGACGTACCAAGAGTATTTCGAGCATTTGGAATAAGCTGAAGAATCAGAATACAACACTCGACAAGATCTATGACCTCTTTGCCATCCGCATCATCATCGACGCCCCGTTGCCGCAGGAGAAAGCCTTGTGTTGGCAGGCCTATAGCATTGTCACCGATATGTACACTCCCAACCCCAAACGACTGAAGGATTGGCTCTCTATTCCGAAGAGTAACGGCTACGAAAGCCTGCACATCACGGTGTATGGCCCCGATGGGCGTCCGGTAGAGGTGCAGATTCGCACCAAACGTATGGACGAGATCGCCGAACGCGGTTTGGCGGCTCACTGGAAGTATAAGGGGTTGAAAAGCGAAGGGGCGGCAGATCAGGTTATGGCGTCGATCCGCGAGATCTTGGAGCACAATACATCGCCCGACGAACTGATGAAAGACTTCTCTATGGGATTGTATCAAGAGGAGATCTTCGTCTTCACCCCCGGAGGAGATGTGCATCGGTTGCCCAAGGGAGCCACAGTACTCGACTTCGCTTTTCAGATCCACACCAAGTTAGGCATGAGCTGCGTAGGTGCACGCGTGGGAAACCGCAATGTGAAAATCAACTACGCGCTACACAGCGGCGACACGGTAGAGATTCTCACCTCGCCTACCCAGACTCCCAAAGCTGACTGGCTGAACATCGTCTGCACCACCAAGGCGCGTGTACGCATCAAGCAAGGCATCAAGGAGATCGAGATGCGCGAGGCGGAGATGGGCAAAGAACTACTGCAACGACGCTTCAAGAACCGTAAGATCGAGATCGACGAGGGTTTGCTCGCCAAGGTGATCATCAAGATGGGCTTCAAGACGCAGACGCAATTCTTCCATGCCTTGGCAACCGATGAATTAGATGTCAACGATGTGGTAGATGCGTATGACGAGCTATTGCGCCCCGTAGCACCAACCACGGAACTGCACAGCGCCGAGACCTTCAACATCCAGATGGCAGGCGGCGAGGAGTTCAAGCGGACAGAGACGCGCGACGATGTGTTGGTGATCGACAAGAACCTGAAAGGTTTGGATTATAAATTGGCACGTTGCTGCAATCCGATCTACGGCGACGATGTGGTGGGCTTTGTCAGCATTGCCGGAGGGATCAAGATACACCGCGCTGACTGCTGCAATGTGCAGAACTTGAAAGAGCGCTATCCTTATCGCATCGTGCACGCTCGGTGGTCGGGTAAGAGCGGCTCGCAATACAGCATCACGCTACGCATCGTGGGGCACGACGACATCGGCATCGTCTCTAACATCTCGTCGCTGATCAACAAGGAGAAAGATACGTTACTGCGCTCGATCAATATTGATTCGAACGACGGACTTTTCAGTGGTCATCTGACAGTGCTCGTCAACGACCTATCGTCCCTGACCTCGTTGATCAAAAAGATTCGTACGATCAAAGGTGTACATCAAGTGGAACGCGTCAACTGAGGCGTCCCTCATTCAATTTTTATTTAATAGGAATATGTTACAGAGAAACTACATACACGCAACGCTCCTCGCCCTCGGCTGCGGAGTGTTCCTATGGGGAGGCAGCAGCTGCACCTCGTCCGACCATCGTCACGCACAACAAATCTTGGCAGAGGCGGAGGCTGCATATCAACAACAGCATTACAATCGGGCACACGTGTTGCTCGATTCACTACGCACGACCTATCCGAGCGAGGTGGAAGTACGCCGCCAAGGATTGGCGCTGAGCCGTATGATCCAAATGGAAGAGGCACGCCGCTCACAGTCTTATTCAGACTCACTACTGAATGTGGTGGATGGCTTGGTGGCAGAACAGAGCCAGAAATTTGAATATGTAAAATCAGAATACGACGATCAGGGACGCTTTGTATACCAAGGCACAAAGGGCGAGGATAATCTGCGCACCTATCTGCACTCGGCAGTGAACGACTATGGCGAGACGCAACTGATCAGCTCTTACCGCGGCACAGCAAAGTTGGGACACACTGCGGTACAAGTGACCTGCGTCGACGATGGCACTTCGTGCATCACGATGGAGATGCCCTATGACGATGCAAGCAATTACCGCTACGATATTCAAGGCATCCACTACGAGACGATCTCTTACACAGGCGAACGCGACGGCGGAGTGCTCGGATTCATCGCCATGCACCCCACCGAACGACTTCAAGTGTCACTGCTCGGCGGCGCCAAGCCTCAGACGGTCACACTGACCGACACCGACCGCGAGGCGCTGATAGCGACGTTTCAATTCGCCAATCTGTTGAAAAACCGACTCCGCTTAATGCAAGAGTTACAAATCTCTACCGACTTACTGTTCCGCTCGGCTGACGCCGGTGAGACACGCGGAGATGAGGAGTAATTCAGCACGACCAATGCACTTGTCGGAAAAAGCGTCGAGCGAGAAGCACAGTGACAACCCCGCTAAGTAAAATTGTCCACGGGCTGGAGGTCAAGGCATCTGTAAGCTGCGGAAGGCAGCGGAACTCAATGAGGGCAAAAAGATTGTTGCAAGCATGCGCAATAATGGAAGGCCAGAGCGATCCGGTGGCATAAACCAAGTACACAAAGAAGGTGCCCAAAATCCAACGTGGCAAGAAGCCGTATAGGTCGAAATGGATCGCACTGAAGAGGAAACCAATGCATAATGCTACCAACCAACGTGGCAGACGTGTGGAAAGGAATAGGTTGAGCAAGGCACCTCGAAACATCAGCTCCTCCCCTATAGCTGTGCCTACCGAGATCAAGGCGATGAGCGAGCACCATGTGAGGAGGCTGTTGTCGCCGCCAAGCATGAGTTCCATAAGCTGCTGCGACTGTGCTTGCTGTCCCCGCAATAGGGTTTCAAGGGGAGCGGGCAACGGCAGACGATCGTTGAGGACTGCCAACCATTCTAACAGAGGTACGGCACAGATCATGAGGCAAAGCACCCACCAAACGTCGTTGAGGGCAGGGCGCTGCAGGCGCAGAGTGGCAATCACAGACTTCTGTAGATGATAGTGCGTCCACAAAACCGGCGGTAGGATCATCAAGAAGATGGTCTGCCCCCATTGCACCACTTGCAGCTGCCACGACGCCACCGATAGTCCGGCAGCGATGGGTGTCACCAACAGGGCACAAAGAAAGCCCGCAGCACAATAGAGCAAATAGCGGAATAATTCATTCCAAAAGCCTCGACGTCCGGAGACATCGAGGCTTTTTTGTTGTTGCCAGAGAAACATAGTACGGCTAAAATGGGGTTAACGATGAGCATACATGCTTTCGTAATACTTCTCGTATTCGCCTGAAGTAATGTTATCCATCCACTCTTGATGTTCCAAATACCAACGAACAGTCTTTTCGATGCCCTCTTCGAACTGGAGGCTCGGTTCCCAACCCAATTCGTGTTTGAGCTTATTAGAATCGATAGCGTAACGCAAGTCATGACCTTTGCGATCGGTGACGTAGGTGATTAAGTGGTCGCTGGTGCCGGGAGCGTTGCCCAACAGGCGGTCTACGGTCGCGATGATGACCTTGATGAGATCGATGTTCTTCCATTCGTTAAAGCCGCCGATATTGTAGGTATCAGCGATGTTTCCACGGTGGAAAATGAGATCAATGGCACGCGCATGATCTTCGACATAGAGCCAGTCGCGTACGTTTTCCCCTTTACCATAGACGGGCAACGACTTTCCGTGGCGAATGTTGTTGATGAAGAGAGGAATCAATTTTTCCGGGAATTGGTAGGGACCGTAGTTGTTTGAGCAGTTGGTGACGATGGTCGGCATTCCGTAAGTGTCATGAAAGGCACGCACGAAGTGATCCGACGAAGCTTTGGAAGCGCTGTACGGGGAATGTGGTTGGTATTTTGTCTCTTCGGTGAAGAAGGTGCCGTCGAACTTCAACGCGCCATACACTTCGTCGGTCGAAATGTGATAAAAGCGTTTACCTTCGTAGCCTTCTGGCAGAGCTTCCCACGTGAGTTTTGCCGCTTGAAGCAAGGTCAGCGTCCCCATGACATTGGTGCGGGCAAAGGTAAAGGGATCTTTGATGGAACGATCTACGTGGCTTTCGGCTGCCAAATGAATCACGCCATCGATGTGTTGATCTTGCATCAACTTTAGCATCGTATCAAAATCGCAAATATCGGCTTTGACAAAAGTATAATTAGGTTTATCCTCGATGTCCTTGAGGTTAGCAAGATTGCCTGCGTAGGTAAGCTTGTCGAGATTAATGATATGGTAGTCCGGATATTTGTTGACAAAGAGACGGACTACATGGCTACCGATGAATCCGGCGCCGCCGGTGATGAGGATGTTACGTTTCATATTCATTGTTTGTTAATCTGCATTTGTAATTATTGAGTCACCTTCAAAAGGGCTGCAGTCATGTTACTCCATGCATATTTGGCTTTTTCGGCACGAATGCCCTCGGCAAAGGTCTGCGTGTGATCGGACGATACAAAATCGACCAAGGCGTCAGCTATGGCTTCCGGATTAGGCTCCACGGCATAGCCGACACGTCCATCAGGAACAATTTCGGGCAAACCGCCGACGCGAGTAACAAGCATAGGCTTCTCGAAGTGGTAGGCGATCTGCGTGACGCCGCTCTGTGTAGCAGTTTTGTAAGGCTGTACGATGAGATCTGCTACACTGAAATAGTAGCGCACCTGACTGTCAGCGATGAACTCCGTACGCCATTCGATCTCGTCGTTGATGCCCAACTGCGCTACTAAGTCGCGATACTGTTGCTCGTTGTTGTAGAACTCCCCTGCCACCAAGAGGCGGAGGTTGCGGTCGCGTAAACGAGCGTCGGCAAAGGCACGCAAAAGCCAATCCAAGCCTTTGTAGTCACGGATGAAGCCGAAGAAGAGCAAGTAGCGTTTCGTGGGATCGAGGTGCAGATGTTCACAAGCCTCCGCACGAGGCACCGGTGTACCGAAGTAATCGAACAAAGGATGCGGGCAAAATTGTCGCGGCTTGACACGGTCAAAGAGATCTATATCTGACAAGACCGATTGGGACATGGCGACAAAGCCGTCGACAGTATGGGTGAAGTACTGCGTCAAGGGGCGGTCACCGATGCGGTGTTCGTGCGGGATCAAGTTATCGAGAATAGAGAGAACGCGAGTCTTCCCGTTGCGTCGCGCCAAACGCGCTATGGTACCAAAGCAAGGAGCCATGAAAGGCAACCAGAATTTGATAATCAAGAGATCCGGACGCTTCCGCGCCAAGGCACGCCCGACACGGATCCAGTTGAAAGGATTAATGGAGTTGACACACCGCGTGATCGTGAGATCGTTACCTTGAGGCTCTGTGGAATACTGCGTCTTGCCCGGAAAGAGGATCGAGGGATATTGCAGCGTAAATGTGTAGATTTCCACCCGATGACCCTCGGCGCGCAGCTGCAACGCCAAGCGTTCGTTGAACGTAGCCAATCCGCCACGGTAGGGATAGGCTGTACCTAATATTATGATGTTCATTTCTGTGGATAGCTTTGTATTCTTATATTGTCATACGCGAATGCCGGCAATCCCGGCGTTGTGTGCAAAAGCAAGGTCACTGTCACTGTCACCGACCATCACCGTGCGCCTCGGATCGACCTCCGGATGCTCACGCAGGATGCGATCGAACATTCCGCGGTTGGGCTTGCGGTTGGGGTCTGCATCGTCGACGGCAGTGCAATAGTAGATGCCATCAATGCGTCCACCCGCTTCGCGGATCGCTTGCGTCATACGTTGGTGGATTTCCAGCAATGTTTCTTCACTCATAATACCGCGCCCCACACCGCGCTGGTTCGTCACGATGTAGATGCGAGCAAAGTGTCGCGTCCATTGTGGAATGATGTCGAGGAATGCGGGGATGAAGCGAAATTCCTCCCATCGCTTCACGTAGTCGTGCGGACGCAAGACGTTGATCACTCCGTCGCGATCCAAGAGCAACGTATCGTAAGGGCTCATATCTATGGTCGAAAAATCGGTCATGGGAAGAGTTTTGGGAGTTCTGTATTGGCGCGCTGATAGTCTGCGGGGATCCCGATATCTATAAAATATCCGTTTTGTACAACGCCATAGAGTCGTCCGGCGCGAGCCTCCGGCACGAGGACTTCGGTCTCGAAAGAGAACTTCTCCGGCAAGTGTTCCATATGTAGCAGGCTCCGACGAACAAGATAGACACCTCCGTTGATCAAACCCTCGGTGCAGGGAGCTTTCTCTCTAAAATCCGTGACGCGCCCATGACCGCGAGACTCATCGTCGAGTACGACAGTGCCGTAGCGACTGAAGTTTCGCATCGGACAGAGTGCTAAGGTGAGCGGCGCGGTTTCAGCAGCGGCGGCACAAAATTCCGGGAGGCGAACATCGAACATCGTATCTCCATTCAAGATAAGCACCTGTTCCGCACGCGTCGCGGCAAGTGCCAAGCGGATTCCTCCACCGGTGCCGAGGGGGTGTTCCTCGACAACGTATTCAATGGCAAAAGGGAATTCCTGACGATGGGCGTCGACCCAAGCAAAGATACTCTCGCGCAGATAGCCTACGGAGAGGAGGACACGGTCTACGCCACCCTCTCGCTTCAGATACCGAAGCAGGTACGCCAAAAACGGCTCGCCCGCCACGGGCGCCATACACTTTGCCACCTCGCTGACGACGCTGCGTAGGCGCGTACCTAATCCACCTGCCAAAATGATTGCTTCCATGCTGTCTTGTCTTAGGGTTTCAAATTTTCGTTGTGGAAGATGCGTTCCTCGACAATGCAACACAGGATGTGCCCGATTAGGGTCTGACATTCTTGAATGCGCGGGGTCTCCGATGAGGGGACTTTGATGATTCGGTCGCAAAGCTCATCCATCTGACAAGGTTTGCTGCCGGTAAGACCGATGGAGAGAATGCCCAAGTGTCGGCAGGTCTTGACCGCCTCCACAACGTTGCGGGAGTTGCCGGAGGTAGAGATGCCAACAAAGATATCTCCGCGATTGCCGTGTGCCTCTACCTGTCGGGCGAAGAGGTGATCGAAACCGTAATCGTTGCCGATAGCAGTCATTACCGAGGTATCCGTAGTCAATGCGATGGCGGGTAACGCGGGGCGGTCGAAATAGAATTTGCTTACCAACTCGCCAGCCAAATGCTGTGCATCCGCAGCGCTACCGCCATTGCCGGCAAAGATCACCTTGCCTCCCTGACGATAGGCAGCGGCACATAGTTCGGCGACATCGGCAATCTGCTGCAAGAGCTCCGAATCGTCTAAGATGGCTTGCTTGGCGCGCACCGAAGCTGCCACCTGAGCCTTAACAATGTCTAATGTTTCCATGAGCTGAATTATTTCAAGTGGGTTTCTGTGGTCTGTGGAAATATCTTCCAACCATGAGTTCCCCCGTCACTAAATTGGAAGGGGACGACCTGTCCCGGCAACTGATTCAATGCATCCGCGACGCGGCGCTTACACGTAGGTTGCACCACAAACATAATGAAGCCACCGCCCCCGGCACCCGAAACTTTTCCGGCAATCGCGCCGGCGGACATCGCCACGTCGAAAGCCTCTTGAATCATGCTGTTGGTAATGGCAGAAGCCATTTTCTTCTTTTCCTCCCATGCGGCGCCAAGAATCGTTGCAAACGAAGCTATATCGCCTTGCAATAACGCCGTCTTCATCTCGATGGCGCTCTGCTTGATGCGGTGCATGGCTTCGATCGCCACCGTATTACCGGAGGAGGTATTACGTCGCTGCTCGTCGATGATTGCCGCCGAAGAGCGAGAAGCGCCTGTATAATAGAGCACCATCGAGGATTCCAATTCGTCCACAATCCAACGTTTGACACGCAAGGGATTGACAATGACATGATCATCTTTCAGGAACTCCATGAAGTTAAAACCACCGAAAGCCGCTGCGTATTGGTCCTGTTTACCCCCGGACAGACCGAGGTCGATGCGCTCCACTTCGTATGCCAAACGGGAGATTTCGTAGTCCCCCATGGGCAAGTTGAGCCATTCGGCAAAGGCTTTGACGATGCAAACTACCATAGTAGACGAGGAACCAAGTCCCGATCCCGCCGGTGCATCGCTGTAGGTCGTAATCCGGAAGGCACGAGGCACAGCACCGAAGTCACGAACGATGCGATTGTAAACGCCCTTGTGAAGGTCGAGCGTGCCGTCGATCGGCAAGGCGCTCGCCATAGAATGCTTTTGCGTCTGATGTAAATCGGTAGCTTCGATATACAAGGTGTCGCCTTCCAGCTCCTCAATGGTACAATAGGCATAAAGGTTGATGGTGGCATTGAGAATCAAGCCACCGTAGAGATCGCTGTACGGCGATACATCGCTACCGCCTCCGGCCAGTCCCAAGCGCAGGGGCGCTTTGCTTCTTACGATCATTGTTATATAGGGTTATTGAGGTTCTTACTTTTCACTGAGCTGCATTTTCCGATTGCGTTTCCAACGCTCATACCACTTGCGCCACTTGCGCGGCCATCCCATAACACGCGAAACACATTTGCGGGGATAACGCTTCAGCAAATCTAACTTAAACGCACGCTCGTCGGCAGCGCTGAAGATCGGACGCTGCATTCCTCGTGTGGTGTAGATCTCGTCTATCAAGTGGTTGATGCGATCGGTGTGTACCTGCATTACCCGATAACGGCGAGAGTACCACGAATGGGCACAAATCATACGTTCGTCAGGCGTGAGCAAAACGGTAGAAAAGCCATCGGCATGACGATAGCTCGGCAGATAAAGGGTGCGGAAGTGTTGCGCCAACCAGAAGAAGAAGTTGTAGTAGGGTTCGGCGTCCAAGGATTCAAAATTTCCTTCTACCAACGGGTACGGGCAATCAAAATGAGCTCGTAATGTCCCTTTGATGTCGTCGTATTTCAGTCGGCGAACTTCTTTCACCCCTGTCCACTTCGTACGAATCAATTCGAGATTGAAGACGTTGAAGAAAGGATTTGTGACGATCGGGTTACCGCTACGCGGGCATCCCGGTTGACAATCGGGACAGCCGGCGTTGGCGTAGCCTTGTTCCAAGACATATTCAGCCAAATCCAAAACGGCATCCATATCGGCGATGAAGGCATCTTCGTCGACATTGATCGCCACGTCGCACTCCTTATCAGCGAGCATGGTGTAAAAGTAGCCGTCCGCCGTCTGATCTGTCAGACGGACGATGGGGAATCCGGCGTCGGCAAAGAGTCCGGAAGCGCAACGATAAAGCTCTAACGAGAAGGATCGCGTGAAGAACTTTACGCGCTTTTGCGCCAACAACGGTCTGTTGGGTTGTATCTGCATCATGTGGTAGATCATTTAGACGATGAAAGGACGTTACGTTTGCGCAGGCGGAGAACTCCGAACACAATCAGCAACAAAAGTACGCCGTACATCGCAAAGACAAAGATCATCGAGAGGGTATTGCCTTTGGCAACACTATCGGGACGGAATTCGAAACGGATGTGGTGCTGTCCTGCCGGAACATTGAGGGCACGTAGCATATAGTTGACGCGATAGTGCTCCACAGGTGTTCCGTCGACATAAGCCTTCCAACCGTAAGGATAATATATTTCGGAGAAGACGATCGTTCCGGGCTGAGCACACGAGGCGTCATACTCGACAAATTCGGGCGTATATTGGGTCAACGTGACCTGAGCCGTAGAGTCGCGACCCGGCGTCAGATTTTCGACGTAAGGGGCAAAACTGCGATCCAAGACCGCCGTAGTATGCAGATCTAATGTATTCAAGGCATCACTCTCTTCGTTGGCAGTGTCCACGACACGCAAGGTATCGACGAACCACGCATTGCCCATTGCATCAGGATTCAGCTGTACTGCGACGCCACCTTGCTGATCCGGCACGATGAAATATTTAGTGTTGAGCATGTTGATGACCTTCATGTTCATCTTAGAGAGATGTTGATCGATGAGGTCTTGATAGCGGCGTAACTTGGCGGCACTGTAGCCGCCGATAGACTTCAGACGATAGGAAGTGCGCGCATCGTTGAAAGGCGACACCGTGAGATTGAAGACGCGGAAGTGCGGCGTCTGATCCTGCAAGATCTGCTGTTCGTAAGGCTGGATAGCAAACGAATTCTCGAAACCACGCGGCGAAGAGAACATAGAATCGTTCATATAGCGTTTGTTGACCGGCCACATATCAGCCAAGACAATAACACCCAAAAGGAGTGCCAAATAGAATGGTTTCATCTTGGTCTTGATAAAGATCCACAGAACGAAAGCGGTTAGGAGCACGAAGGCGAATGAGCGCCAACAATCAACTGAAAAGAGCGATTGACGCTGCGCAACGATGGCATCGCTAAGCCAACCCGGCAACTGCGCGAAAATCTTCTCATCGTTGGGCGAAATGAAGGAAAGCGAGCCGCCAAAGAGCGCCAGCAACAGGCAACAACCTGCGGTGATGCCGGTGGCAAAATAAAGCGCTTTGAACGTCTTAGCTCGATCCAAGCCCTCATTCATCAGCTGTTTGATAGCAAGGAATGCCAAAAGGGGCATGGAAACCTCGGCAATGACCAAAATCGATGAAACGGTGCGGAACTTGTTATACATCGGCACAACGTCGAAGAAGAAGCGTGTCAGACCTATCCAATGATAGCCCCACGAGAGGAAAAGCGAAAGCAAAGTGGCGGCAAGCAACGCCCATTTGTAAGGGCCTCGCACAATGCAGAGTCCTAAGACGAAAAGCAGGCAAACGGCAGCGCCCATATACACAGGACCTGCGGTGAAGGGCTGTTCGCCCCAATAAGTGGGAACGCTCTGACAAAACTGTTCGGAGGTACGACGATCTACGCCGTGCTTGACCATCTCTTTGTAGAGCACCGATTCTTTATCTAACTTATAGTTGGACGAGCCGCCCATATAATTAGGCACAAGGAATGTCCACGTCTCGTCGATGCCGTAGCTCCAAGCTGTAGCGTAGTCGAGATCCAAGCCTTTAGTCTTATTCTCCCCATCGTTAGACTTCACCAAGTCTGAATGTCCACCGCGCATCGTTTCCGCAGCGTATTCCATATTAGCAAAGGTAGCCGCAGTACCAGTTCCGGCTCCAATGCCAAACGAGAGGACAAAAAGCAGCGTCGAAATACCAAAGTCCTTCCAACGCTTGGTGCGGATGTGTTCCCAAAGTTCAGCCAAGAAAAAGAAGCCGATCAGGATGCACATATAGTATGCCATCTGCGGGTGGGGATACAAACCGATGGCAGAACAGATCATCGTTAGAGCGATACCCCAACCGCGTCGACCGTGATAGATCAGATAAAATCCGGCTGCGACCATCGCCATGAATGCCAAAGACGACGTTTTGGAGAAGTGATTTGCTCCGATGATGATAAAAAAGTAGGAAGAGAATGCCGTAGCCAATCCGCCGACGGCAGCCAACCATTTGTTGACACCCATAGCCGAGAGCAAGAGGAAATACGCCAAACAATACAAAATAACGATGCCGGGCACAAATGAGTAGCCGTAAAGCACTATCTTGCCGAAGGGACGCAGCCATTTAGCCGCTTCGTAAGAGGCACCGCCGATTTGATAGTTCGGCATACCGCAGAACATCGAGCCGGTCCACCACGAGGTATTGCCGGTCGTTTCGCGATAATCCAACGCCTCCTGCACAGCACAACGTCCCTGTACACCGTCGGTGGTGGAAATCACTTTGCCATCCAAGGCGGGCGACATATAAATGCAGCCCACGGTGACAAAAAGAAGAATGATGACCACATAGGGCCATACTTTTTTCAGAAAACTACCCATAGTTCTTTTATCGTAGAATTTTTATATCAAATATTCGTTGTAGTGTCTACCTCTCACTCGGAAGGTCCGGCGAAAGGTCACACCGCAATCTTGAGCTTTCGTACCAACATCGGCACGAGGCGAAGCGCCCAAGCGGGATGCTGCGACAACATCCAGCTGAGCAGGCGCACCTTGGTGAAGCGCAAGCGATAAGCGTTGCTACGCCACGTGGGAGCCACTTTGCATAAGTGATGCGTCAGCTCTCGCAACTCAGCGGCATCGGGTTGTTCGGCGTTGATGATGTAGTTAAGAGCCGCCATCATATACCCCTTTTTGAGATAGATATAATCCATCTCGGCTTGAAATGGGACGTACCACCCGCGCGAGCGCACTTCGTCCATCAGGTAATCCATCGCTGCGAGCTTCGAGCGGTAGCGAGTCGGATTTTTAGTCGTGGTGAGCGACTCCTCGCGCACACAATAAATGTATAACGGCTTGTCGACCACAGCGACGCGTTGAGCCGCCAAGAGGACCTTAGTCAAGAAGTTGGTATCTTCAGACGAGCGTTCCGAAGGAAACGTCAAAGCGTTGTCCATCAAGAAGTGCTTGCGATAGAGGAAAGTCGGGCAGAACGTCGTGAACTGTACCAAGAACTCGCGTTTCTCGTCACGACCGAAAGCGCCCGATCGGAGCAACGGATTGCGAAAGATTTTACCGTCGCGAGCTCCACCTTGATAGCGTAATTGACAGTAGCAGATATCTGCCGAGACTTTGTCAGCCTCTATTGCCAATTCCTGCAACATAGTGGGCGCGATTTGGTCATCACAGTCCATGAAGGCAATATATTCGCCGTGAGCCTCCAAAACGCCGACATTGCGCGCCACACCCGGCCCGCTGTTGACGTGCGTCGACAAAAAGCGAAAGCGCGACAAGACACCCCGTTGCTCGGCGTAAGCACGCGCACACGCTACGGTGCGATCGGTGCTGTGGTCATCCACCATCAAGACTTCAAAGTTCGGCAGCGTCTGCTTGCACAAGGTGTCGATACAGCCTTTGATATAGGATTCTGCGTTGTAAACAGGGATGATGACGGAAACTTTCATATTTATAATAATGTATAACGTAAAAAACGTTCAGATATGATACAATCGCCCGAAAAACCTCAAAATTATCGGCGAACGATGTTGCGATACGCCCATTTTACCACCACATCGACACAGGCATTGCAACGCTCGAACCACAACGGCGGACGTTGTCCTGTCCGTTGCCAATGCTTGATGTAGTCGTAACGGATCAATTTATTCTCCGGGAAAAGTCGGAAGTGCAACTGCTGACGCAGACAGATGGGCTGATACTTTGACTCGATGCGGCGTAAGTCTTCCGGATTGAAATCCTCGCGCGGCATATCCATCAAGAAGATCTTGTAGAGGATGCGCAAGCGATTCTCATAATACTGTTTCAAGAAGGCGCGACGCGCATCGGAAATCTGCACAGAGTGAATGTTTTTCTCGTAATAATCCAACATCTGATCTGTCACACGTTCCAACTGTCCGATGCTCTTCATCAAAACTTTCGGATCCATGGTTTGCCCCTCGCGATCGTTATTGTAACAATACAGATTCAAATTGAGGAACGCCACCGTGCGAATGTAGAAGATAGGGTATGCCGCCCACTCCGTATCTGTATAAGAGATTCCCTCCGTCTGTCGATAGCCTATTCGCCGCAACAGCTCGGTCTTGTAAGCGATGGCGTGCATCAGGAAGAAACGAATATATCCCCCCGACAGCACTTCGTCCGCCTCATAGACGCGCCCGTATTCGTAAACTTCGCGCCCCATGGTGTTGTATTTCACCACTTCGCGCTGTCCCTTCGGACCAAAGATCGTAAAATGTGTCACCACCAAGTCCGCGTCCACCGTCGGCAGCAATCGGAGCAAATCGGTCAACGCCTCGGTGTTGAATGTGTCGTCAGCGTCCAAAATTTTGATGTACGTACCCGTCGCCACCTGCAACGCGGCGTTAATCGTCGAACCATAGTTGCCGTTAGGTTTATCGATCACTAAGACCTCTTGAGGATGTGCCGCATGGTAGGACTGAGCGATCTCCAACGAACGATCTTTACTGCCATCATTCACAACCCAAATCTCCAACAATTCATGCAACGGAGAGGCGAGCAACGACTCCAAACATCGAGACAAGAAAGCCTCCATGTTATAGGTAGGAATGATGATGGAAAGGAGCTTTTGCATAGTATAAAACTTTTAATACGAAACGATATTCTCTTCGCGATTCCCGAAGAGGTAAAGTGCGTGCACACTACGATCCTCGACCGACAGGACCTTCTTGTAACCGGAAACTTGAGGCCAAACGACTTTCATAGTGTTGTTTTATTTAGAGTTACCTTTTCCGTAGCACGTACTTCTCTACCAGTCCGTCAATCGTCGGCGAGATGCGGAACAGATAGAGCAACACTCCCGATAAGAGGGAGAGCACGGCACTGCGCACCAAGAGATCCAGCCACGGCGAAACCGCCGTCCACGAAGGAATTAGACAGTTGGCGCCGTAAAGCAGCGCAAGTACGACGACCTGTCGAAAGGTTGCCCACGAAAATGGGTTGGCGTGCACTTTGCGCTGCACGAGATACTGCTGATAGCTGTAACTGATGATACAAGTGATCAGCGTGGCTAAAGCGGCGCCGGTGATGCCCCAAATCGGAATGAGGAGCTTATTGGTGGCAATGGTCAACAGCGTAAGGAAGATGGTGAGGTAAAGCGTCCAATAGTAGTAGCGCGAATACTGCACCAAGATATTGCCAAAGTTCAGCGTGCTGTAGACGATCTTAGAGAGTCCTAAGAAGAGGATGGCGTAGCGCCCCTCCTCAAAGCGTTCTCCGTTAGGGATCAGTGCAAAAAAGTTATCCAAATTGACCCAGACGAGCAGCAAGAGAAGGCTGGACGATAGGAACTGATGGATGGAGACCTGTTTGTATAACCGTTCTGCGGCATGGTGATTTCCCTCCTTGAGCGCCGTAGCCGCCAAAGGGGAAGAGATGGCAGAGATGGAACGCGACGGCATTTCGATGACGGCAGCCATATACAACACAATGGTGTACACCCCGCTGCTATATAAGCCTCGTTCCGACGAGAGCATGAAGAGATCCAACTGCCCCATGATATTGCCACTGATTGCCGACGCCAAGAGAAACAGCGTGTAGCGCGTGAAGCGCCGTCTCAATTCAGGCGTTATGAACGCCCAATCGTGATGCAAAGTATTTGCGCCAATGTGCAGAGCATACGTTGCAGTAGAGAACATACACAAGGCATACGACACAATGCAGCAAACCAAGAGTCCTGAAACATCGACCACCCCGAAAGCGTAAAGCAGATAGGATGCCAACAACAAGAGACGCATTCCCACCTCGCGCACCGTCTTAGGCACGGCAATGCGCATATTGATGTTGGAATAGGTCTCGAACATCGACCAGAAAGTCAGCACCGCCATCAGCGGCAATACCCAATAGAAGTATTGCCCGAAAGTCGGAGAATTGGCGCCGAAAAAGGCAATAATCGGTTCACGTAGCAAACAATAGAGCGAACCGAAAACCACCAATCCGGTGATAGGCAACAACAGATAATAGAATAAAAAACCGTTATTGCCGTTCTTCTCGTTCTTAAAATACGGGAAAAAACGCATCGCCGAAGAACCGGAACCCATCAAGGCAAACGTGGAGCATAACAATGCCACCTCGTAGATCACCTTGGTGAGACCAATGACTTCGGGGTCAAGATATTTCGTGACGATGTACAGCTGAACAAAAATGCCTAACAGCACACCGACATAGTTTACAAACGTGCCTTTTAGAGACTGACGAACAACGATACCCATGCTTTTCGTGGTTGTTTTGAATCCAACGTGCGAATAGCAAGTTTACGCTTCCAACACCGCGATGCAGCGGCGCAGAGAGTCCTTCCAATAAGGTACCGTGATCCCAAACGTCTGCTTGATCTTGGTCTTGTCGAGGACGGAGAAGTGAGGACGCTCCACCTTGCTCGGAAATTCGTTGCTGTGGCACGGCTGCACGTCGCACGTATTGCCGCTCAAGTCGCGAATCTCGATCGTGAAGTCGTACCATGAACAAACCCCTTCATTGCTGAAATGATAGATGCCGGGATGCTCGGCGTAGCTTTGCTCCTCCACAATCTTAAAAATCACCTCTGCCAAATCGCCGGCATAGGTGGGAGTGCCCACTTGATCGAAAACCACGTTCAGCCGATCGCGTTCCGCAGTCAGGCGACGCATGGTTTTGACAAAATTGTTGCCGTAAGCAGAGTAGAGCCACGCGGTACGCAGGATGACGTAGGTACACCCTGCGGCTTGAATGGCCAACTCTCCTGCCAACTTGGTGCGCCCGTAGACGCCCAAAGGTGCCGTAGGTTGATCTTCGGTACAAGGCAGACAGCCGTTGCCGCCAAAAACGTAATCGGTAGACACGTGAATTAATGCGGCACCACATGTGGCACAGGCACGCGCCAAATTTTCGGCAGCTGTATGGTTGATGAGGTCGGCTGTAGCGAAGTCATCTTCGGCTTTATCGACATTGGTATACGCAGCACAATTCACGACCACCTCCACATGGTTTGTTTGCATCAACTGCAACACGTCATCGTAGCGGGTGATGTCAAGATAGGTGGTTTCGACCCCTTCGGGAGTCGTAACGTCAGTGTATATATAAATATTGTCCGAAGTGGCTCCCAAAAGGCGCATTTGGTTACCCAACTGACCGTTGGAGCCTGTCACTAAAATCGTCATAAATAAATGAACGCGTGTTTATTCGTAAAACTTGTCGTTGATGTGGAACGGAGAGGTGAACTCACTCAACTTGGGATGCGCAGCATCTTTGGCGGAGAGGAGCACTCGATCGGCAGGAATGCGCCAATCAATGCCCAACTGTGGGTCGTCCCAAGCCAATGCCCCTTCGCTCTGCGGCGCGTAGAAGTTGTCACACTTGTATTGGAAGACCACCTCATCGCTGAGCACAGAGAAACCGTGTGCGAAACCCCGCGGAATGAAGAGTTGGCGATGATTCTCCTCGGTGAGTTCCACCGCTACATGCTGTCCGTAGGTGGGCGAACCTATGCGAATGTCGACCGCAACGTCTAATACCGCACCGCGAACGCAACGCACCAATTTGCTCTGCGCGTAAGGCGGCTTCTGAAAGTGCAGTCCGCGGACAACACCGTAGCAAGATTTGCTTTCGTTGTCTTGGCAAAAAGTAGTGTGGCACACCTGTTCGAAATCACGAGCCGAAAAAGACTCGAAGAAATAGCCACGGGCGTCGCCGAAGATACGTGGTTCGAGGATAACGACGCCGGGAATATCGGTAGTTATAATATTCATGAGTTGTGTATAGAACAGATTATAATTCTTTGCGACCGTCGCGTTCAATCTCGTCAATCACCTTGAGCAAGTATTGACCGTATTGGTTCTTGAGCATCGGCTGTGCCAAAGCGCGCATCTTGTCGCTGTCTATCCACCCTTGACGATAGGCAATGTCTTCAAGGCATGCAACCTTCAGGCCTTGACGTTTCTCGATAACCTCGATAAATGTCGAAGCCTCGCTCAACGAGTCGTGCGTTCCGGTGTCGAGCCATGCAAAGCCGCGACCTAAAGTCTGCACCTTGAGTTCTCCGTCGTCAAGAAAGCGCTGATTGACCGTCGTGATCTCCAATTCGCCGCGCGCCGAGGGTTTGATGTTCTTAGCCACCTCGACCACCTTATTGGGATAGAAGTAGAGACCTACTACAGCGTAGTTCGACTTGGGTTGCTTGGGTTTCTCTTCAATGCTCAAACAGTTGCCAGCCTCATCGAATTCGGCAACGCCATAACGTTCGGGATCGTTGACCCAGTAACCGAAGACGGTAGCCTTACGCTCTTGTTCAGCCTGACGCACTGACTCTTTGAGCATCCCGGTGAAGCCCATACCGTGGAAGATGTTATCACCCAAAACCAAGCATACATCATCGTTGCCAATAAATTCTTCACCGATGATGAAGGCTTGCGCCAAACCATCCGGCGAAGGCTGCTCAGCATAAGTAAAATGTACGCCGTAGTCAGAGCCGTCGCCTAACAAGCGGCGGAAGCCCGGCAAATCGTAAGGGGTAGATATAATCAAGATCTCACGAATCCCCGCCAACATCAGAACGGAGATCGGATAGTAAATCATCGGTTTGTCATAAATAGGCAATAGCTGCTTACTGACGCCCTTGGTAATAGGATAAAGTCGCGTACCTGAGCCGCCGGCTAATACAATTCCTTTCATGGATTTATTGTTATTGATTTGTTTTCTTTCGTTTTGCTAAAAGCTTGTGCCAATAGACGGTCATAACCACCATGACGTGTTGGTTGGAAGAGGTCTCGAATACGTCAGACTTCTCATCGGGGAAGATATTACCCAAGCCGAAATAGTAGCGTCCGGAGAGTTGGACACTGACATCCTTAGAGCAACGGAACTCGTAACCCAAGCCGGCTTGAATACCGTAATCGAAACGATTGGAGACAGCCATTGTGTGGTGTGCATCTTGCAGTCCTGCTGTCGGAGTGCCGGACTGACCGAAGTCCTCCGGAAGGTTGCTATCAGTTTTCTCCCACAACATAACGCCGAACTTAGGACCAAGGTCTACACTGATTTCGTTACGCTTACGCTTTCCGATTGGGAAGTAAATGTGTGAGAGAAACGGCACCTCCAAGTAGGTCAGCGATCGGGTGAAGCTTAGATCGCCGTACTCGGCGTCATAGCGATCTTGGAAACCGCGCTTAGTCAGCAACGCCTCTATTTGCAGTCCGAAGTATTGCTCTTCTATGTAACGAGCGCTGACACCCAATGTATAGCCGCGTGCCATATCCTGCGGTATGGTGGTGCTCGCGTCAAACTTCATCTGACTGAAGACAGCGCCACCGATCACACCGAGCGACAGTTCCCGCGGAATGCGCTGTTGGGCGTGCAAGGCGGGAGCCGCACAAGCTGTGGCAGACAACAGACCGACACACACAGATCGACGGAGCGAACGAATATATTTAGCGAAGATCATATTTTTCTATCGTCGTTTGCGGAGTAAAGTGAATGAGGTACACCCCTTTGTTGATCATACCCTTTCCCTCAGAGCGCAACGTCAAGGCACTCTGCAAAGTGGGCACTTCCAACGAGCTGAGATAGGGGGCAAAGGAGCGACCGTAACGGGTCAGAGCCGAGAGGTAGTAGAGCCCCAAGTCATAACCCATCAAAGCATATTTGGGATAGAGTGGCATCGGGTCGCAACCATACCACCGTTTAAAGGCTGTATAGAAGTCGCGCACATCGTCCGCAAAGGGATTGACATAAATCTTGGAATAGATATAGACATCCAAATTGTAATAGTATTCGATGAAGTCCTCTACATAGAGCTGCCATTCAGGAGCGCCAAGCACAGCGAACTGATCTTCCTCAATCTGCGAACGCAAGTATTGCAAGTAAGGGAACATCCGTCGCAGAGCGTTACGCGAGGCTGTAATCGGAATGTAGAGCCTATCTCCCGAAATTTGCAAGGCGGAGTCTAAGGAGCTGACGTCTGCGGGGTCTGAATAGCCGTAAATGTAGTATTCGATACCTTGACGATCGTAGGTAGCACGTAGGTAGTTGGCATATTCTTCACTCTTGCCCAATTCGATGCTATCCACGAGGAAGATAGGGGTAAACGACTGGAATCGGTGCAACACCTCGTTGGTGACAGTCTCGTAAGTCTGTGCTTTGGGGGTGTTAATCTGATAGGTGTGCGGATAGCGATTGTGCCAAGCTGCATTGTAGACAAAGGGGGTCACAAAAGGTATGGCTCGCTGTTCGGCGAACGCAGCTATCTGCTGCGCTTCAGTTTTTTCTACGGTACTGATGATGAGATCCGAATTAGAGAGTTCCTCTCCCCCCAACAAAGAGGTTAGTCCGGCAGAAGCATCGTAGACGTTCAATTCAAAGCGTGCTTGAGTCGTCTTTTGAAGGGTATCGAGCGCCATCAGAAATCCTTGATAGAGCTCCACGTTGCGGGCGCGTTGTTTGTCACTTTCGGCAGTATTCCCCAAGCGAAAAGGAAGCACCAACGAGATGCGGTAATCCGCATGCAGGCTGTAAGGCCATGTAACGTGGGGCACTGATGACAAAGCGTTGAGCGATGTGGAGGGGGTCGTATCTACGGCGGTGGGTAGCGACGATGCTACCGTCGGCTTGACAACAGAGGTCGTCGACGGCGCAATGGCAGTAGATTCCGTCGCGGGCTCCTCGACGATCGCGTCCGGGATCACAATTTGTGTGCCGCTGATCAAAGTTCTCCCCTGCTCAGGATTGGCAGCCTTCAAAGCATCTACGGTGACGTGATAATAACGAGCCAAGGAGTAATAGGTGTCTCCCGGTCGCACTGTATGACGACGCACCTCATCCGCCTGAGCTACTCCGGCGCATAAGGTAAAAAAGCTGAGTGTAAGAATAGAAAACGACCTCGAAAGGCGCTGTTCAAATTTCATTGTCCTATTTTTTAACGGCACAAAGTTATATAGTTTTGTAATATTGGCAAAGATCAAAGGCAGAAATTCCACCGCCTTGGGAAAACCGTCCCTTGGAATCCGCGGCATCCCTCGGTTTCCGGGCTTCTCCCCCATTCTAAAAGTCTCCCGAAAGCGTTTTTCAGCGCACAGCGGTCGTCCTTACCCCTTCCGAAGCATTTTCGCAAGGCAAAACAATGCAAAGCTCCGATCCCGACGTTGTTTCAAGAGGAAAGCGATGCAACAGTCCCTCTCCTAACGATGTACAGCAACCATTCAAGAGCATTGCGACATTCAAGAGATGCCCAAGGGCAACGCTACAAAAATCAGCCGCAGCTCGTAATGTTCGAACTGCGGCTGATATATTTCCCTATTTTATATTGAAATTGTGTACACACTTAAGGTTTTACCAATTCAACACTGCAAAGATAGGGTCAGCTCCGAGCGGCGCAAAATATTGCCGACCAACGGAACGTTTTTTTCGACCAACGGAATGATGTGCCGGATCAACGTAGCTGTCCGGAAGCTTTGCGGTAGCGCGTACCCGCCACGAAGAGTTTGCACTGTGCCTCCACTTTCGACGCCACAGCTTGCTGCCACAACGTCTGCGCCTCCATATAGTTGACCAAGGTCTCCAATCCCACCTCGTATTCGCGTCCCGAAGTCCGAAGGTTGTCTTCTGCCTCAGCGAGGACACGTTCTGCCAAAGAGACCTCCAAGAAAGCCTCTTCCAAGCTCTGTCCCGCCTGCGCTAACTCCAGATTCATCTGCTCCACCAAGTCGGCTCGTTCGGCAGCGATGCGCTCTTGCTCACGACGTGCAGCACGTACCTTGTTAATCCCTTCGCCGAAATGATAGAGCGGTACCGACAGGGTAAGTAGTACGCCGTAGCCCGGCTTGGTGAAGAGGGTTTGGTCTGCTAATTCGAAGCCATGCACGTAGCTATACGATCCCGCCAAAGCCAACTGCGGCAAGAAGTCGCTGCGATCTAAGCGGGTCTGTTGTGCCGCCAAAGCCTCCTGCTGCGAGAGAATTTCGTATTCCGGGCGTGTCGTCACTCCGGCATCCGCCGTGGGTGCTGTCGGAGCAATCAGCATATCACCCGCAACGACTGCTACCGGTTGCGACAAGGGCAAGCCTACAACATGACAGAGATTCATCTGCGCCAATCGCTGAGCATTGGCAGCTTGGCTCAGCTTCAATTCGCTCTCGCTGAGCTTAACAGAAACCTTCAGTAAGTCATTGCGAGAGCTCAGCCCATGTTTGCAAGCGTTCTCGACGTTGGTATAGAGTTCTTGTAGCATGGCATTGTAGCGCTGCGCCACCTTGCTGAGTTCGTCGGTCTTTACCACCAACATATAAGCCTGTTCCGTCTCTACAATGACCTCTTCAGAGGTTAAGGCTTCGTTCTGCTCCGCCATACGGCGTGCCACCTTTGCCATACGGTAGGCAGCGGTGATTTTACCACCCATATAGATCGGCTGCTCTACGGTGACGCCGGCTTGAAAGATGTTGCCTACTTTATAGTCGATGTCTTGATCCGGGAAGTAGGCATATTCGCTAAAAAGCGGTGTACCGTCTGCGCCAACCACGGGATTGCCCGCAGCATCGGTCACAACGTTGGGTAGCAAGCTTCCCGTTGCAGCATTCAGCGAGAAGGTGGGCAAGTAACCTCCGGCGATGCTTACCGAGCCTTTAGTGTTGGTGTAGAGGTCGTTGGCAAGCAGTTTGAAGTTCGGAAAGTAGTTAGCACGATAGGATTTGACCAAATAGCCATAACGCTCGGTGGAGTGACGCGCCGCCTGAAGTTTCTTGTTTTGCTCTAACGCCAAGTCACGACATTCTTTGAGGGTCAAGACGCGGGTGTCCTCCTGATCCGGCTCGTCCGGCTCTTCAGCACGCACGGGTATCGGGGTAAATAGCAGGACGCCCAGCGTCGCAACAAGACGGAGACGCGCCGCAGGAGGCAATAGGTTATAGAATGTTCTATTCATAAGATTCGTGATAAAGTTTGTATCTATCCGACAGCGCTACGTCAGCGAATTCGGAAAAACAAGGCATATAGTACAGGGATGATGACCAAAGTAATCACCGTGCCCATCAGCAAGCCGCCCATGATGGTGGCTGCCATGGCGCCAAACATAGCATCGGGGAGCAACGGAAGCATGCCTAACACAGTGGTCAGCGACGCCATCATCACAGGACGTAGACGGCTCAATGAGCTTTCGATCAACGCCAAGCGCGGAGCTTTTCCGGCGGCGATCTGGAGTTGTATTTCGTCCATCAAGACAATGCCATTCTTGATCATCATACCGATCAAGCCTAAGACGCCTACGATGGCAACAAAGCCGAAGGTCTTGCCCGAGATGAGCACGGCGGGGATGACGCCGATCAGAATCATCGGGATGCAGCAGAAGAT
>CAZGZL010000006.1:0-41361 GCA_964530595.1 uncultured Prevotellaceae bacterium
TTTGAGATGGATTCATGTTATTATGATTATAGTGAGTTGTGGCTTATTGGATGGTCTTGCCCTAAGGTAAGATTTCACATTTCCCTCGTGCTTTTTCACGCACAAAGATAGCATTTGTTCGGATAACTTATTCTCTTACACCCACTTTTTTGTTTTCCGAATGTAAATTGAATGTTTCGTAGCCCCACTGCGGCATGGCGATCTCTGTTCGATTTTCGTGAACTCCGCCACGTCGATGCTGCGAAAAAAGGCACACGAGACGTCGCGCTGCAAAATATGCGACGTAAAGGCTTGTCCGTACACTTTACGCCTTGTTTTTCCTAAATTCAACCATTTCGGAGTGAAAAATTTGGGGAAGCCGGGGGAGATAGCTATCTTTGTAGGCAAGGAATGATAGATTGATCTTCAGCCTTTCAATCATGGACATCAAACAAAATTATATTACACGTCACATCTTCGGAATCCTCGTTGGAGCCTATGTCACTTGGTTCTGCTTCATCGGCGATCATTCCGTCGTGCATCTGCTGCTCTACAAGCGTCAGCAGGTGAAGTTGGAACGTGAGATTGCCGCCTATCGGGACTCGATAGCTAACTATGAGGCGCAGATCGAAGCGCTGAAGAGTGAGGGCGACCCACTCGAACAATTCGCTCGCGAAGAGCTACTGATGAAGCGCCCCGACGAAGATGTCTTCATCCTCCAATGACGCCCCCTTTAATCCCCATCGCATGAACTTATTGCTCAAAATATCTTTGGTCGTGGCTCTTGCCGCCGTCGTATTATTCCCTTTCTACCCTGAGTATGCCCCTTATGTCATGGCTGCCGGAGCCTTGGGAATCGCCATCTCGCATTTCGCCGAACGTTACGACGGTTCGAACCTCCGCCTGAAGCGCATTGTCCGATTGCGCCATTATGTAGCCCTCCTTTACCTCATCGCCGCTTTCTGTATGTTCCGTCCGCGCACCTATCACGGCGCGTGGCTGGTCGTTCTGCTCTTGGCTGCCGTGCTTGAGATCTACACCCTGTGGGTCAAGTCGTCCGCAGAGTCTAAGGGCGTTGAGGATGCTGCCGCGAAGCCGCGTCGCCGCCAATGAGGTGCACCCCCCCAGAAACTCCACTATTTAATTACTTACACATGAAAAAGATCTTCCTCTTGCTGATGGCGATAGGCCTGACGCTTCCGATGGCGGCAAAGAGCCGCAAGACGTCGACGGATCTCTTCCCCGACGGAACTCCGGTGCCCGAATGGTTCAGACAGACCGACGAGGTGGAGCTCTCCTCCTTGGGCAAACAATACCGCATCACGGACTATGGCGTCTTGAACGACGGTCAGGTGCATACAGCCGAGATGCAGGCACTCATTGATCGCATCGCAGCTGACGGCGGCGGCGTTGTGGTCGTCCCGCAGGGAACCTTCCTGACCGGCGCCCTCTTCTTCCGTCCCGGCACACATCTCTACCTCATGGAGGATGCCGTCCTGAAGGGTAGCGATGACATCAGCGACTATCCGATCCTCAAAACACGCATTGAGGGGGAGACGTGCAACTATTTTTCCGCTTTGATCAACGCCGATAGCTTGGATGGCTTCACCATCTCCGGTCGAGGCACCATCGACGGCAACGGCTTGCGCTATTGGCGTGCTTTCTGGCTCCGTCGCAAATGGAATCCCGCGTGTACCAACAAGGACGAGATGCGTCCGCGTCTGGTCTATGTTTCCAACTCCCAAAACGTCACGATCTGCGGCGTTCACTTGCAGAACTCCCCCTTCTGGACAACTCATATCTACAACAGCGAATATGTGAAGCTGTTGAACCTCTCGATCACCTCGCCCGCAGCGCCCGTCAAGGCGCCCAGCACCGACGCCATCGACATTGACGTTTGCCGCAACCTTTTAGTTAAGGGCTGCTATATGTCTGTCAACGACGATGCCATCGCCCTCAAGGGGGGCAAAGGTCCGTGGGCTGACGATCCCGCCAAAGCGCAGGGCAACGGTGGCAACGAAAATATCATCATCGAAGATTGTGTCTATGGATTCTGTCACGGCTGCCTCACCTGCGGCAGCGAGTCGGTCTACGACCACAACATCGTGTTGCGCCGCATTCAGGTAGATCAAGCCAACAACCTCCTGTGGCTCAAGATGCGTCCCGACACTCCGCAGCGCTACGAATACATCACTGTAGAGGACATCACCGGCAACGCCAAGAACTTCCTCCTTGTCAAGCCGTGGACTCAGTTCTACGACCTCAAGGATCGTACGGATATGCCGATGTCTTACTCCGATCACATCACGATGCGTAATATCAACTTCGAGTGCGACGTATTTTTCAACGTCCGCCCGCAAGAAGATCAGTATCATCTCAGCAATTTCACGTTCGAGAATCTGAACATCCAAGCCAAGAACGGCAACTGCGATCGCAGCGTGATCGACGGATTCACGTATAATAATGTGAACGTTAATCAATAAACTTTATGAATCAAGCCCAAACAGCCTTTGCGTTGCTCCTCGCCACCGGATTGACCGCCGATCTCTCGGCGCAGACCTTCGATGAGCACTTCGAAGATCGTACTTTGCGCGTCGACTACGTGATGACGGGCGATGCCACGCACCAACAGATCAGTCTCGATGCGCTCGCGTCGCTCCCCACGTGGGCGGGCAGGCGGCAGAAGCTCTCCGAACTGCCCTTGCGTGGCAACGCCACGTTGACCGTACGCAGCGAGGAGGGGGCGGTGCTCTACCGCACTTCGGCGTGTACCCTATTCCAAGAGTGGCAGGAGACGGACGAGGCGCAGCACCTGACGCGTAGCTTCGAGACCACGCTGCTGCTCCCTTATCCCAAACATCCGGTCGAGGTGGAAATGTTGTTACTCAATGCCCGCGGCGACACCACGGCGCAGCTGCAACACCGGGTAGATCCCACGGACATCTTGATCCGTCGCAAAGGTGAGCTCGCCGAGGCGCGCACCCCGTATCGTTACATCGTGCAGAACGGTGATCCCGCCCATTGCATTGACGTGGCTATCGTCGCCGAGGGCTACACCGAGGGGGAGATGGAGCAATTCTATGCCGACGCACAGACGGCAGCAGAGAGCTTGTTCGACCACGCTCCCTTCTCAGAGTTGCGCGATCGCTTCAACATCGTCGCCGTGGCAGCTCCTTCGCGGGACAGCGGTGTCAGTGTGCCGCGTCTGAACGATTGGCGCGAGACGGCGTTTGGCGCACACTTCAGCACCTTCTATTCCGATCGTTATCTCACTACGACCAACATACAGGCGTTGCACGACGCTCTGGCGGGTATTCCCTACGAGCATATCATCGTCTTGGCGAATACCGAAGAATATGGTGGCGGCGGCATCTACAATTTCTATACCCTCACGGCGGCGCACCACAAGATGTTCCGTCCTGTGGTGGTGCACGAATTTGGGCATAGCTTTGGGGGCTTGACAGACGAATACTATTATGAGGACGACGTGATCTTAGCATCCTATCCCACCGACGTTGAGCCGTGGGAGCCCAATATCACTTCGTTGGTCGACTTCGACGCCAAGTGGGCGGATATGGTCGCTCCCAAGACGGCAATCCCTACTCGTCCCGACACCGTGCGCGGTCGAGTGCGTATGCCCGAAGTGGGTGCTTATGAAGGGGGAGGGTATTTTGCTAAGGGAATCTATCGCCCCTCTTACGACTGCCGAATGCGCACCAATCAGTGTGCCCGGTTCTGTCCCGTATGCGAGCGTTCGCTCCGTCGATTGATTGAATTTTACACCGAGTGACAGTGCTCGATGCGCAGCACGCGCTGTGTGTCGGATTGCACCCGCACCTCATCTGATAGCCGCAGGCCGCTCACCCAAACGATGCGTCCTGCGGCGTCTGTTATTACCCAAGTCCACCCTTTGGCGATGGGTGAGAAGTGAGCGTTGGTGAACAGATCCGACACGAGTTTGCTTCCCGTCGTCATTCCCAAGGGACGGATGCGGTCGCCCGTCCGCCAGCGGCGCGCCGTGAGGGGAAGGTTCAGCAGATCGGCGTCGAGGTACGCCACTTCGGGGTCGCGATTCTCCGCCGGGCGGAAATCGTGGACGGAGCCCGTGGTCAGGCGGAAGTAGGGGAGTGTGGAGGGATCTGCCTCGACCTCGCTCCATGCTGCCGCGTCGGTGGTGAGATACAGCCCCTCGGCAGCCAGGCAGAGATAAGCGCGGTCAGTACGGAAGGTTAGGTTTTTTTCGCCCGTGCTCATGGCACGGGCTATATCGCGCAACATCGCCGGCGGCAGCGAGGCGCAGCGCGAGGTGTAGCAGTAGATCAAGTGTTCCGCATCCTCCGTCGCTACCTCGTTGAGCGCCTCACGTTCCAACAAGAGATACGACACGCCGTCGCGCCGAAACGGGTGAATATAACGCTCCAAGCGGACGGAGAGCCCCACTTCAGCCATCCTATAGGCATCGTTCAGGTGGTGCATCGTCTGGCTGATGGCGTGGCGGGCGGTGGGGGTAATCTGCTCCATCAGCGGGAGCAGTTGGTTGCGTATTTGGTTGCGACGGTAATGGCTCTCAAGGTTAGTGCTGTCGGTCACATATTGCAGACCTTCGGCTTCGATGTATGCCATGATCTCGTGCCGCGTCAGGCAGAGCAACGGGCGCACGACGTGTCCGTTCTTCGGGGGAATACCTACCAAGCCGCGGATGCCCGTGCCACGCAACAGGTTGAGCAGAAAAGTCTCGATGGAGTCGTCCGCATGATGCCCGACGCAGAGATAGACCTCTCCGCCAGCCGGACGATGGGGCGCTTGGGGGCTGAGAAACTGTTCCTGCCACCAACCGTAGCGCAGTTCGCGACAAGCCATCTCGATCGAGACCTTGTGGGCGCGGGCGTACTCCACGGTGTCGAATTGCACTTCGTGCAGCGGCAACCCCAACGACTGCGCCCAGCGTCGGCAGAAGTCGCGGTCGCGATCTGCCTCGGCACCGCGTAGCCCGAAGTGACAGTGCGTCAGCAATAAACGGTAGCCGGCGCGGTGCAAAATATGGGTGAGCGCCACCGAATCGGAGCCACCGCTCAGCCCCACCACTACGGCGAGCCCCGGCGTCGCGGGGGGAGGTAGCAGTTGTTGGCGGTCGATATAATCCAAAACGCGGTCGAGCAGGGTAGTTGTAGCCATGGAGAAACTCAATTTGCGAGGCAAAAATAGCTAAATCACAGAGCGTCAGCAAACCTTTAGGTTGAAAAATCTAAATCTTTTGGTACTTTGGGCGACAACCGCTATCTTCGCGCTTGTTTATAATCAAGTTGAACAGATGGAAGTCGGTAAATACAATAATCTTACAGTTGTGAAGTCCGTGGACTTCGGTATCTATATGGACGGCGGAGAAGCCGGCGAGATCTTGATGCCCCAGCGCTATGTGCCCGCCGGAACACGTCCGGGCGACACCCTCAAGTGCTTTGTCTATCAAGATTCGGAGGCGCGCCTCTTGGCGACTACCGAACGCCCCTATGCTACGGTGGGCGAGTTCGCTTCGCTACGCATCAATGCCGTCAGCTCTGTAGGTGCCTTTGCCGATTGGGGCGTCTCTAAAGAATTGCTGATTCCGCATCGCGAGCAGAAGTCTCCGATGGAGGAGGGTCGTCGGTACATTATCTACATCTACTTCGACCAAGTGTCGCAGCGCATTGTCGGCACGGAACGTATCGAGAAGTATCTCAATAACGTTCCACCTACCTATAAGCCGGGCGAGGAGGTCGATGTATTGGTGGAACGTAAGACGCCGTTGGGCTATCGCGTCATCATCAACAATCAGCACACCGGACTGATCTACCAGAACCAGATTTTCCAAGAGGTACAGATCGGACATCATCTGCGCGCCTATGTTAAGACGGTACGCGAGGATGACAAGATCGACCTCTCCTTGCAACCGTTGGGCTACCGCAATATGGTGGGCGGTGTGGAGGCTTCGATCCTCCGCGCGTTGCACCTCAACCATGGTTTCTTAGCACTCTCAGATCGGAGTGATCCGGAAGCCATCGCCTCGTTGCTGCACTGCTCCAAGAAGAACTTCAAGAAGGCGGCAGGTGCCCTCTACAAGCAGGGGCGCATCCGCATTGCCGACGAAGGTCTCTATCTGCTGTCGGACGCCGACAACACGAAAGAATAACATCCACCACACGATTAGCAACTACCAACACAAATAAGCATACGTGGCTATAGAAGTATTGGGCGCCCGCGTCCATAATCTCAAGAATATAGATGTGACCATCCCCGGTCACAGTCTGACAGTCATCACGGGACTTTCCGGCAGCGGAAAGTCCTCTTTAGCCTTTGACACCCTTTACGCCGAGGGACAACGCCGATATATTGAGACCTTTTCGAGCTATGCGCGCAACTTTTTGGGCAACTTGGAGCGTCCCGATGTCGACAAGATCACCGGGCTGAGTCCTGTGATCAGCATCGAGCAGAAGACGGTGAATCGCAATCCGCGCAGCACCGTGGGCACGACGACGGAGATCTACGACTTCCTCCGCCTACTGTACGCCCGCATCGGCGAAGCTTATTCGTATCTCAGCGGCGAACGGATGGTGCGCTTCAGCGAAGAGCGCATCCTCGACCTGATTCGCGAGCGCTATCAGGGGCAGCGTATCTATCTCTTGGCTCCCTTGGTTCGCAATCGCAAGGGTCATTATCAGGAGCTATTCGAGCAGATGAGCAAGAAAGGCTTCCTCACGGTGCGTGTGGATGGTGAACTCCGCGAAATCTTGCACGGCATGAAGTTGGATCGCTACAAGAACCACAACATCGAGTTGGTCGTCGACAAGATGCGTGTCACCGAGTTGGACGAGCAACGTCTGCGCGAAAGCGTCCGCCTCAGTATGAATATGGGCAACGGCATGATGCTGGTGCTCTCCGAACCTAAGAAAGAAGCCGCGGAAACACAGGCGGAACCTGATTTGGCGTACTTCTCGCGTATGTTGATGGATCCTAAGACCGGTTTGGCATACAAAGACCCTGCGCCGCACGATTTCTCTTTCAATTCTCCGATGGGGGCGTGCCCCTATTGCCACGGCTTGGGGACGGTGACGCAAGTAGATCGTTCCAAGATCATGCCCGACATGAAGCTGAGTATCGCTGAAGGGGGAATCGTCCCGATCGGTAAGAAGAAGCAAAACTTGATCTTCGCTCAGATTGAAGCACTGTTGAGCGGCTATGGCTATACGCTGAACACCCCTCTCGAAGAGATTTCGGACGAGGCAATGACTGCCATCTTGGATGGCACGGGGCAGAGCTATCGCCTCGCGGACGATCGGCTTAGCTTCGCCTTGCGCTCTATGCCCTACGAGGGTTTGGTGAAGTATATCGACGCTATGACGGGCGACGATGCCGGGGTCAAAGAACGGCGTTGGGCGGAATCGTTCAGCTCCATACGTCCTTGTCCGGAATGTCACGGTGGTCGATTGACACAGGAGGCTCTGAGCTACCGCATTGCCGGACGCACCATTGATCAGGTCAGCAACATGACCCTGACGGAATTGGACGCTTGGTTAGAGGGGCTACCCGCACAACTCAACGAACGTCAAAACATCATTGCCACCGAGATCCTAAAGGAGATCCGCGGTCGCGTCCGCTTCCTTTTGGACGTAGGCGTCGGCTATCTCTCGTTAGGACGTTCCTCCATGACCCTGAGCGGCGGCGAAAGTCAGCGCATCCGTTTGGCTACGCAGATTGGCTCACAGTTGGTCAACGTCCTTTACATCTTGGACGAGCCGAGCATCGGTCTGCATCAGCGCGACAACGACCTGCTGATCCATTCACTGCAGAAGTTGCGCGACTTGGGCAACACGGTCGTGGTGGTAGAACACGATCGTGACATGATGCTGAATGCCGACTATGTAGTCGATATAGGTCCCTTGGCGGGGCGGCGAGGGGGCGAAGTTGTCTTCCAAGGTACGCCCGCCGAGATGTTGAAGCACCAAACCTTGACTGCCGACTATCTGAATGGTACGCGTCGCATCGAGGTGCCGACACAACGACGTCCGGGGTCAGGACAGGCGTTGACCATCAGCGGCTGCACCGGCAATAATCTTCGCAACGTAGAATTACGCATCCCGTTGGGCTGCTTGGTAGGGGTGACTGGCGTTTCCGGGTCGGGCAAGTCGTCGCTCATCAACGGGACGTTAGCGCCCATCCTGAGCGCATACTTCTACCGTTCGCTACGTGCTCCACTGCCGTATGCCGCTATCGAGGGACTTGAAAATATAGACAAGGTGGTCAGCGTCGATCAGTCACCCTTGGGGCGCACTCCGCGCAGCAATCCTGCCACCTTCACCGGCGTCTTTGCCGATATTCGCAACCTATTCGTCTCGATGCCCGAAAGTCAGATACGCGGCTACAAGCCGGGACGCTTCTCTTTCAACGTCAGCGGCGGTCGCTGTGAAGTATGTTCCGGCAACGGCTATAAGACGTTGGAGATGAATTTCCTGCCCGACGTCATGGTGCCGTGCGAGAGTTGTCACGGCAAGCGCTACAATCGCGAGACCTTAGAGGTGCGCTTCAAGGGGAAGAGCATCGCCGACGTCTTGGATATGACGATCAATCAGGCGGTGGAGTTCTTCGAAAATGTCCCGAACATCCTCTCCAAGATCAAGGTCTTGCAAGAGGTCGGCTTGGGGTACATCAAGCTCGGACAGCCCTCGACCACTCTCAGTGGCGGCGAGAGTCAGCGCGTCAAGTTGGCGACCGAATTGGCTAAAAAAAGCACCGGCAAGACCCTCTACATCTTGGACGAGCCGACCACGGGACTGCATTTTGAGGACATCCGCGTCTTGCTCACGGTACTCAACAAGTTGGTGGACAAAGGCAATACCATTGTCGTCATCGAGCACAACATGGACGTCATCAAGAGTTGCGACTATCTCATCGATATGGGACCCGAAGGCGGAGCTTCCGGCGGACAGATCGTCGCGCAGGGTACTCCCGAAGAGATCTGCGGTCTGGCAGACAGCCAAGAGCGCGCTGCCGAGACGCATACCACGCGCTACCTGCGCGAGGAGTTGAACCGAAAATAAAAAACAATATATCACATTCCATCGTGCTGATCTACAATACATCTTTCCACATTTCGGGCGAACGCCTGATCCCTAAGTTTCTGCAATTCATGCGGGACGAGTATTTGCCGCGCCTGCTCTCTACGGGCGATCTGAAGAACCCCCGCTTCGTCCGTCTGCTGACCAATGTCGGCGAGGACGTCTATGCCTACTCGCTGATGGCAGATACCGACTCTGTCGTTACGCTGAAGCATTGGAAAGTCACGACGGGCAATGCCCTCGAAGCGGACTTCGCGGCGCAGTTCGGCGAGCAGGTCTTGCTCTTCAGTACCACGATGCGTGAAGTGGATTTATAACAACAAATTATGCGAATCAATCTCGACTGGTTTCGGACCTTCAAGGCCATCTATGAATGCCACACGTTGAGCGATGCGGCACGTTATTTATGCCTCTCGCAGCCCGGTGTCAGCCTGCAATTAGGCTCTTTGGAGGCGGCGGTGGGTTATCCACTCTTCGTGCGCCAGCCACGTAAGATGATCCCTACCGAACGGGGCAAAGCCCTCTACCAGAGTATTCGCAACTCGATCGCCGATCTCGAAGAGGTAGAACGTTCGTTCAGCAAAGGTTCGTCCGAACGACGTACTCTGAGCATCGGCATGTTCCAAGGTTTGTACGAACAGATCTTGGAACATCACCTGACGGAGATGAATTTCAACATCATCATGCACTGTGGTACCACAGATCGACTGATCGACCAGTTGGCAGCGGGCGAAATTGACGTCGCGGTCACAGCCGCCGAAGTCCATCTGCCTAACGTGGAGTGCCTGCCGTTGGGGGAGTCTGAATTTGTCCTCGTCACCGGACACAAAGGGACGGCGGAGAGCTTTGCGCAATTAGACCTCAATGCCAAGAGCACTGTGCGCGAATGGCTTTCGCAACAAGTGTGGTATGATTCCACTGATCGTAACAACCTGAACCAATTCTGGAAACTGAATTTCCATCGTACCCCCGACTTTTATCCCAACTATATTGTCCCGAACAATTTCTCAGTCTTACATTGTTTGCAGCACGGACAGGGGGTCGCATTGCTGCCGTATTCCATCTGCCGTGAGGCATTACAAGAAAAACGCATCGTCCTGCTTTGGAAAGGATACTCGTTGCTCCGTAACAAGATTTGTTTCGCCTATCGCAAAAGCTTAGTCATCGAAACGGAAGTCCGACAACTTTGTGACATCGCACGCCAAGAATTCATGACCAGTCATCGCGAGATGCCTGCGTGACGGATTGATCTATAAGTTTTGTGATAGAAAGCCTCAATTTTTCTGAAATACCGACTTCCTGAAGCCACGAGAGGATCGTGTACCTTTGCGCCCGAAAGAATTAAATTTTAAGGTGAAGTATATTATCCTCTTATTGATCTGCATGGGAGTGGTATGCCCGAATTTTGCAGCAAACGTAGCGGAGACGACTGTGATCTCCGGAAAGATTTACACCGAAGGCGGCGCTCCAGTGGAGTTCGCCACGATCCTACTTAAAAATACCTCGCACGGATGTACCTCCGATGCACAAGGCTTCTATCGGATGAATATCCCCGCGGGAAGCTACACGCTCTTGGTCTCTGCCGTCGGTTTCGAGACTGTGGAGCAGAGCCTCGTCGTGCGTCAAGGTGAATCGCTGAAACGCAATTTCAAGCTTCACGAAGCTACCTATGCCATCGACGAAGTAGTGGTGAAGGGAGGCGGCGTTAGTCGCATCAATAATTCCGCGTTTAACGCCGTGGCGGTCGATGCCACCAAGTTGGACAACGCCACCAAGAACATTACCGACGTTCTGAACACCATACCCGGTATGGCGATTCGCGAAGATGGCGGTGTGGGCTCTGCCGCAACGATCAACTTGAATGGCTTCACGGGCAAGCACGTGAAGATCTTCATGGACGGTGTGCCGATGGAGGGCAACGGCTCTGCATTCCAAATCAACAACATACCGGCTACCCTCGCCGAGCGCGTAGAGGTTTACAAGGGGGTTGTGCCCGTAGACTTCGGCGGCGATGCTTTGGGCGGTGCCATCAACATCGTGACGCGCAAACGCCACGGCTACTATGGCGATCTCTCGTACAGCTACGGTTCCTTCAATACCCATCGTAGTAACCTCAACTTGGGCTATACGGGCAAGCGTGGTTGGGCATTCCGGCTGAGCGCTCATCAAAACTATTCGGACAACGACTACAAAGTCTTGGTCGAGAATACCGACCTGCAAACCGGCGCCATCTCCAAAGAGGAGGAGTGGCACCGCCGTTTCCACGACCGTTATCACAACGAGGCGGTAACGGTGGAGACCGGTGTCACGGGCAAGGCTTGGGCTGATCGTCTCATGGTAGGCGTCACCTACAGCCATGACTATGCCCAAATTCAGAATGCCAATCTCATGAAGATCGTCTTCGGCGGCAAGGCGCGCGAGACGAGTGCATGGGCACCCACTTTGCAATACGAAAAAAAGAATCTTCTGACCGACGGTTTGAACTTTAGCTTGTCGGCTCGCTACAATGTCGTCACTACCAACAACACCGACACCGTAGCACGCAAATATAACTGGGCAGGGGCTTGGATCCCCACCGTGACACAGGGCGAAGGGGTCGCTACCTTGGCGGAGTACCGAGGCAAGACGGCCTATCTCGTTGCCAACTTGCGCTACCATATCGGCAAACGCCACTTCTTCACGTTGAATGATATGTTCAGTGACTACCGCCGACACACAACCGACAACGCCGCCAACTCTGTGCAGCAGACCGCTGCCACCTTTATGCGCCGCATCAACCAGAAGAATGTCTTGGGATTCTCCTATAAATATCTCCACGATAACCGTTGGAACACTACCGCCTTTGTGAAGTATTATCAGTCTACCGTCAAAGGTCCTGTCAACATCTCGAACACTACGGGTAATGCACAATATGAGGAACAGCAACGCTCGGTGGACGTCGTAGGCTACGGCGCCGCGGGAACCTATTACCTCAGTGCAGCATGGCAGGGAAAACTCTCGTTGGAGAAGTCCTATCGTATGCCCACCGACTTGGAACTCTTCGGCGATGGCGACTATGAGAACGGCGATGCCTCTTTGCGTCCCGAAAACAGTCTCAATATCAACCTCAACTTTACGTTCGACAAGACCGTCGCTTCGGTACACAATTTCACGGCAGATTTGGGACTCTTCTACCGCAACGTCAATGACTACATCATTCGCTCTATCGGCTCGAAGGGGACAGCTGTCAGCACCAACCACGGCAACGTCTTGGGCTTGGGCGGTGATATCGACCTGCGCTACTCCTACAAACGGGCGTTGACGGTCGGCGTGAGCGGATCCTATCAGGATATGCGCGACAAGGAGCACTACACCGCTTTAGGCGCTCGCTCCGTGACCTACAACAATCGCGTCCCCAATTTACCCTACCTCTTTGGCGGCGCCGATGCCTCCTACCGATTCCACGACCTCTTGGGCAAAGGCTCGTCGCTGACTGTGGGGTACGACCTACGCTACACTAACAAGTTCTATCGCTCGTGGGTAGGCGAGGGGGCACGCCTCTACATCCCGCAGCAGGTGGCGCACAACGCACAACTCTCTGCCTCCTTCTGCCACGAGACGTACAACATCACTTTTGAGCTGAAAAACTTCACGAACGAGCGCCTCTATGACAACTACAGTCTCCAGAAGCCCGGACGTAACATGAATGTCAAATTGCGCTATTGCTTTGCCGCCGGCAAGTGAAGCCACCTTTCCACACGGAAAATAAAACCTAAAGTATTATGCACATCAACAAATTCACTCTGACTACCTTGATCGCTGCCTTGTCGCTCTCTCTGAGTTCTTGCGGCAGCGATGACGACGAGAACGGCACTGAAGTACGCCAAAGCCGCGGCGAATTCTTTTTGGCTGTGAAGGCAAGTAGCGGTACCGAATACATCCTGCAAGCAGAATCGCTCGACGGCGATGACCTCAACATTCGCGACAACGTGATGGAGTTGCCGCAGACGGAATACACGTGGATCTTCGACGGCAATACTGCTATTGGCTTGGTGTATCAGCAACAGTTTGCCGGCATCGGCTATGGCTTGCGCCTTCAGGACGACAAGACCCTCTATAAGTTGGGCGAGTTCATGATTTCGACGCGCTATTCTAACTACGGATTCTTCGACGGTCAGTTGGTGACAAGCGTTGCCGGTCAGCTCTCGGCGGACGGTAGCCGCAACGACGGTGCAACCTTCGCCTTCTGGAACTATCGCGGCAACAGTGTCGAGTTAGACCACACGCAGACTTTGTGGACGGAAGATATCACCGGCAACGGTCAGCAAGTCACCTTCTCCAGTATCGTGGATGGCGGTGACGGCTTGTTCTACACCAGCATGGTACAGTCTGCCTTCAACCAGACGGGCACGGGCAATGGCTCCAGCGTAGGCGAGGTGGCATATCCCGACAGCGTCTGGGTGGCAGTGATGGATCGCGATCTCAACATCCGCCACATCTTCCGTGACGATCGCATCAGCTATTCCGCCGGCAGCTATCGCTCGCAGGTATTCTCGCAGATGGCTAAGGTGGACGATGGCACCATCTACGTATTCTCCAGCTCCTACTGCTCCGAGACGACACGTCCCGCCGGCGCCTTGCGTATCTTGCCCGGCGCAGAGACTTTTGATTCCGACTACTATTACAACCTGTCGGAAGTTACGAACGGCTACAAATTCCGTCGCGTGTGGCACATGACAGGTAATAAATTCCTCTTGGAAATCTACAACGACAAAGTGATTAACACCATCAGCGTGGGACATCAGTTCGCGGTCGTAGATATGCAGGAGCGCGACTTCAAATGGGTCAGCGGATTGCCGGACAAGACATTGATCGTCTCCGGCGCCGAGACCGGTAGCGTGCCGATGTTCTACAACGGAAAAATCTATCTCCCCATCACCCAGTTCAAGCAGGACGCTGCGCTCTATGAGATCGACCCCGAAACGGCGGTGGCTACCAAGGGCATCACCGTTGTCGGAGCTTCGGAGATCCGTACCGTCGGACACCTGAGTAATTGATCCTAACATTTGTATCATTTATATTAAACACATGAACAAGAATCTTTTGAAAGCAGCGCTGTTGATGACGGGCGCTGTAGTCTTCGTCGCTTGTGATGACGATGACAATGAACAGAATGTGAGTGGTTCGACGCAGCCGGAAGAAGTGCGTTTCATCGTTACCTCAGGGGACGCTGATAATGATTTGGCAGGAGGCGTAGGACTGCGCGTCTTCACCGACCTTACAACACAACGACAGCAGCAGAACGTCTATTTCGACGCGGAGGGCAACGCTGTGAAGGTGCCGGACACCTTTACGCAGGTGTCCTACAACCGCACGTCGGGCGTCTTCACCGGCTATATCTATGCACGCGGCGCTTCGGCTCAGGGCATCGGTTCGTTGAAAGCCGGCTTGCGCAGCTATCTCCTCGACGGCAACACGCTGACGGAGGTGGGTAGCCCGGTGTACCTCTCTAACTTCGGCAATACCGGCACGTTCGGCTCTTATTCTTATGCCGCACAGATCAGCAATCCCTACGTCACGGTGGTAAATGCTGCGGGAAGCGGCGAGGAACAAGCCATCGACTTGCCTGATTTCGCCCTCAATGGCACCGTGCCGAACATCACCAACATTGTAGACATGGGGAACAATCGCGTCGCAATGGTGTTGTCTTATAGCAACTGTGACAGCGCAGCCGTAGCCATCACCGATTATACGTTGGGCGTTACCTCTGTACAGTACGACGGTCGTATCGCTACGTCGCTCGGAGCAATGCGTAGCGTCCGCTATCCGATGAGCGGCGCCGACGATGCGGGCAACGTCTACGTCTTCTCAGGCAACAGCGACGATCCCACCAAGGTAGGCGCGCTGCGTATTAAGGCGGGCGACACAGCTTTCGATCCGAATTATCACTTCAATATCTACGATGTGGCTGACGGCTACCGTTTCCGCAAGGCTTTCCACATCAGCGGCGACTACTTCCTCTTGGATTTCTATTTGAATCAGAACCAATACGGCAACATGAATGCCTCCGGCAAATTGGCGGTGGTCAACATGAGCAGCAAGACCTTGACGTGGGTTGAGGGTCTGCCCGATCCCCAAACGATCTCAATGGGCTGGGGTGATGGTTACGACGGAATTTATTACCTCCCTATTGCCGCTCCGACCGATATGACGGTGGGTAGCGTTGAGGGCGAGGTGACGCCGACTATTTACGCCATCCAAGCGGAGAGCGGCGTTGCGACCCCCTTCATGACTTTTGGTAACAAGGAATTATTGAAAGCAATTACAATCATTAAGTAAAAGAAACGATATCCGATCATCATGCGTAAAATCTGTAGCAAATTGCACCTGTGGTTGGCGATTCCCTTCGGTCTCTTCATCACCTTGGTCTGCTTGACCGGTGCGCTGTTAGTGTTCGAAGATGAAATCTCCCACGCCGCACATCCCGAACTCTATTACGTCTCGGAGGTGGGGACAGCTCCCATGAGCCCCAAAAAGTTGGCGGCTGAGGTCGCTGCGACACTTCCGGAAGATGTCACCGTTACGGGCGTCACGGTCTCCGACGATCCGCTGAAGACATGGATGGTGGCGCTCTCTAAGCCGCATCGCGCTTTTGTGGCGGTAGATCCTTATACCGGCGAGGTTTTGGGACGAGTGGAACGTCTTCCGTTCTTCAACACCGTGGTGCAGTTGCATCGCTTCTTGATGAATGCTCCCGCCGAGCGTGGACAGCTCACTGTGGGCAAGGTCCTCGTGGGTATCAGCGTCTTGCTGTTGGTAATCATCTTGATCACCGGTATAGTGCTCTGGTGTCCGCGTCAGATTGGTGCTTGGCGTAGCCGTCTTGCCATCAGCGGTAAGGGGGGCAGTCGTAAGTTCTGGACGCAGTTGCATCATGCCGGCGGTATGTATGCCGTGATCTTCATCCTGTTGATGGCGCTCACCGGACTCACTTGGTCGTTCGGCTGGTATCGTTCGGCTTTTTACGCCCTCTTTGATCACGGTACGCAGACCGAGGCAGTGGCAGTGCATTCGCACGGCGCTGAACATCCGCATGGCGCCGGCAATCCGCACCGTCAGGGAGGCGGCAACCCTCACTATCAGGGTGGCGAAGCTTGTGGCGCAGAACACTACGCACACAAAGCCGGAGCATTGGATCTCTCCTCTCTCCCCATCAGTCACGACACCGATCGTCCCACCAATACACAGGGGTGGGTCTATTGGATTCATACGGGCAAATGGGGCGGCATGATCACCAAGATCCTTTACTTCGTGGCTTGCTTGATCGGCGCATCTCTTCCTCTGACCGGTTATTACCTCTGGTGGGTACGGCGTCAGAAGAAGCATTGAGAAACTTGTTGGACGCAACAAGCTATTTAATTCTTTCGGGGCGAGTCGGTGTGAATCGATTCGCCTTTTCTTTATTCAGCTGTCAACCGATGCCCCACCGCATCGGAGCGTTGAGCTCAGACTTGCCGCTTCAGCCGACAGCGTGGGGTGTAGAGTGAGGAAAAATGAAAAATTAGAGAAGCAATACCCCTGCATCCACGGATTTTAGTTATTTTTGCCGAATTATTTCTCTGAAGAATGCAAATATTCAATAATAAAAAGCGCTGGGGACTGATCCTCACCTGCTTGATTACCTTCTTCGCCTACAATCAGCTGATCACGCCCGACATCATGGAGTCGCGCAACATCATCACGGCGCGCGAGATGGTTTATGAGGGACATTGGCTGATTCCCACCATGAACGGCGAACTGCGCTTGGAGAAGCCGCCGCTTCCGACATGGCTCACTGCGGTGGCTGAGCTGATCGCCCCGGACAGCCTCTTCTTGCAACGCGCTATGGCGGGGTTGGCGGCACTGCTGATGGTCTTCTATATCTACCGATTCGCCGATCGCATCCTGCGGCTGCGCCCGGCTTGGATTCCGACCCTTTTGCTCTGCACCTGCTACAATGTGATCCTGATGGGGCGCACTGCCTCGTGGGACATTTATTGCCATGCCTTTATGATGGCGGGCATTTATCACTTCGCTTGTGGTTACAAGGCGCAGCATGCGGCGTGGAGACACTTCGTCGCTGCCGGACTCTGGACGGCACTCTCCATCATGAGCAAAGGTCCTGTTTCTCCGTATGCTTTGTTCCTTCCGTTCCTGATCAGCCTTCATGCGTTGGGGGGCGGCACCCTGCGTGGCAAGCTCAAGCCGCTATTCACGATGATCCTCCTTGCCCTTGTCATCGGTGGGGCGTGGTATGCCTACATCCGCATTGCAGCGCCAGAGGCGTCCGACTATGTGGCTCGTAAGGAGTCTGGCTCTTGGATCAATCATAATGTTCGTCCGTGGTGGTATTATTGGCAGTTCTTCCTCGAAGCCGGCGTCTGGTCTCTCTTGCTGTTGACCGCTACTTTCTATCCACTGATCGAACGCGCTTCCCGCCGTTGGCAGGAGTATCGTTTTGCTTGGACGTGGATGATTGCCTCGTTGATATTGCTCTCGTTGATGCCTGAAAAGAAGGCACGCTATCTGTTGCCGTTGCTCATTCCCGCCAGCTTGCTGATGGGGGCGTTGGTGATTCGTTGGGGGCAGACGATGCAGCAACGCTTCACACGACGCGCTTTTCGCCTCAACGTCGGACTCTTGGTCGCTGTGGTGGCGTTGCTCCCTGTGGCGGCATGGATCTATCTCTACCAAGCCGGTTCGGTGGGCTTTTGGGGGTGCTTGCTCTATACGGTCGTCGCGGAGCTGATCGCGTGGCTGCTCTACCGTTCTATGCAACGCTTGCAGCCCTACCGCATGGTGTTAGCGGTGACGGGGCTTTTCCTCTTTGCCGAATGTGCCGTATTGCCCGCCACGAAACCGTTGATCAACTTCACGCAGGGCAACAGCATCGCTCAGACGCGCACCATGACGGAGTTGGAGCAGATCCCCTTCTATTACGACGAGAACACTCCACTGCGCATCGAATTGGTCTACGCAGCCCATCGACATATCCGCCCCTTGGACTTCACTCAGCCGGATAGCGTGCTGACCCATCTGCCTTGTGTCGTGCTGACCCATCAACCGGTCGGGGAGACCCTGCCGGAGGCGTTGCTCGCACAGGTGGAGTGCCAATATATAGGGCTCTTCGACGACAATCGTCGCCCGAAAGGAAACCGTCGCTATAGCGATGACTTTATCTATCACTTGACCGTTTTATATCCCAAAAGATGAAGATACTTGTGACCGGCGCTGCCGGTTTTATCGGGGCTGCTGTGACAGCGCGCCTCGCAGCTCACCACGAAGTGGTCGGGCTGGATGCACTGAATGATTATTACGACGTACAGCTGAAGTTGGATCGCTTGCGCCTCTTGGGTGTCAACGCGGAGGATGCGCTTGAGTGGGGACACATGACGCCGTCTGCCTCGTATCAGGGTGTGCGCTTTGTTCGCCGTCGCTTGGAGGAGGCAGAGCCTTTGCAGGAATTGATGGCGCAAGAGCACTTCGACGCTGTGATCCACTTGGCAGCACAGGCGGGCGTGCGTTACTCCATTGAGCACCCTCAGTCGTATATGGATAGCAATCTGCAAGGCTTTCTCAACGTCTTGGAGGGCTGTCGTCGCCATCCGGTGCGTCACTTGGTCTACGCCTCCTCTTCCAGCGTCTACGGATTGAATGGCAAAGTCCCCTTCAGCGAACACGACGCTATCGCCCATCCGGTCAGTCTCTATGCTGCCACCAAGAAGGCCAACGAGCTGATGGCTCACACCTACGCTCATCTCTATGGAATCCCCGTCACGGGGCTGCGCTTTTTCACGGTCTATGGCCCGTGGGGACGTCCCGATATGTCCCCCTTCTTATTTATGGATGCCATCTTGCACGACCGTCCGATACGGGTTTATAACAACGGCGATATGTGGCGCGACTTCACCTACATTGACGACATTGTTGAGGGGGTGGTACGCATCTTGGAGGTGATTCCTACGGGCAATGCGGCGTGGAACGCCGAACAGCCTGACCCGGCATCCTCACCGGCACCTTATCGCATTTACAACATCGGCAATCAGCATCCGACTCGCTTGATGGACTACATTGCGACCATTGAGCGTGCCTCCGGACGCGAGGCGCAGAAAGAATACCTGCCCATGCAGCCCGGCGACGTCTACCAGACGTATGCCGACTCGTCGGCGTTGGCTACCGCTACGGGCTTCCGTCCTCAAACAACCTTGCAGGAGGGCATCGAACGTACGGTGGCATGGTTTAAGCAATACTATCACCTATGAATTATGAATAAGACAGCTCAATATCAGTTTACCATCGTCGTCCCCGTCTACAACGAGGAGGACAATATGCAGGCGTTGGAGCAACGCCTCTCCGCCTATCTGCCCACGGCGCTCTGTTCGGCGTGTGTACTCTTTGTGAATGATGGATCGAAAGATCGCAGCTTGGAGGGCATCAAGGAAATCTGTACGCGACACAAAGATTTCTACTATTTGGACTTTCAGAAGAACTGTGGTCTGAGTGCTGCGATCAAGGCAGGCATCGACTACACAGAATCCCCCTACGTGGGCTACATTGACGCCGATTTGCAGACCTCGCCGGAGGATTTCAATCTCTTGTTAGCGGACATCAAGGATCACGAGCTTGTGATGGGTATTCGTGCCAATCGCAAGGACACCCCTTTCAAACGCCTTCAATCCAAGATCGCCAACGGCTTTCGCCGCATGATGACGCACGACGGCGTTCAAGACACCGGTTGTCCCCTCAAAGTGATGCACACAGACTACGCCAAGCGAGTGCCGTTCTTCACCGGTATGCACCGTTTCCTGCCGGCGCTCTTCCTGCTGCAAGAAGCGCGTATCAAACAGGTGCCCGTGCACCACGCACCGCGTGTCGCCGGGGTCTCGAAATATCATCTCTGGAATCGTCTGATTTCGCCCTTCTTGGACTGTTTCGCTTACCGATGGATGAAGAAGCGTTACTTCAACTATCGCGTGGCGGAGCATAACCTCGATGCCTGATGGAAACGCCGATCTGGGTATTGTGTATCGGATTCTTGGCGCAGGCTTTCTTCTCGGCACGCATCTTGACGCAATGGATCCTGTCGGAGCGAGCACGTACGGTGCTTTCGCCCTCCATCTTTTGGGTCTTTAGTATTGGGGGATCCTATCTACTGTGCCTCTATGGGTGGTTGCGACAGGACTTCTCGATTGTCTTAGGTCAATTTGTGGCTTACTATATTTATCTATGGAACCTGAAAGCCAAAGGGCTTTGGGATCGGCTACCGCGTTGGCTCTGTCTGCTCCTGATGGCGACCCCAATCGCCGCCATTCTCTTTGTCTGCGGGCACGCAGCTGAGTTTGTCTCCGGCTTCTTACAGAACGACGCAGTGCCGCTGTGGTTGGTTCTATTCGGCTCGTTCGGACAGCTGCTTTTCACTTGTCGCTTCATCTATCAGTGGTGGTATTCCCATCGGCATGGTGCCTCGTTGCTTCCTGCCGGATTCTGGTGGCAGAGCTTGATCGGTTCTCTCTCTATCGTCATCTACGGCATCATCCGTCACGATCCCGTCCTCATCTTGGGGCAATCCTTCGGCTTGGTGGCTTATGTGCGCAATCTGATGATCGGACACAAGCGGGGCGGCATATCGTGATCGGGTGCAGAGCCCCCCTCATCGCGTCACTTCGAGCACAATACGCGCCATCTCCGTCTCCCAATCTTCAGACAGCGGATTGATACGGACTACCCGCAATCCCGTCTCGGTGGCGAGGGTGGAGACGAGACGATCGTCATACTCTTGTTGTAGGAGTATGACACGCGCGTCTGAGGCGCGTATTTCGTCGATGAGGCGAATCATCTCTGCCGCAGAGGGTTCCTTGTGTTCCCGTTCGACGGCGATCTGTCGCCATCCGTAATCTGATGCTAAGTAGGAGAGGGCGGGGTGGTAGATCACAAAGCTATGGTGCGTAGCGATGAGCGATAGTTGGCGCCACTGACGGTTGAGGCTATCCATGCGAGCTTCGAAACGTTGCAGGTTGGCACGGTAGGTAGAGGCGCCAGCTGCGTCCCATTTCACTAAAGCCTCGCATACGCGAGCCGCCATCACCTTCATGTTGCGAGGCGAAGTCCACACATGCGGATCGTACTCGTCATCGTCCACAGGGAGGCGGTGGATGCCCTCAGAACAATCTACCATCAACATTTCCGGATTTTGTTCTTGGAAGCGAGACATCCATGTCCGTTCAAAGCCGAAGTCCCCCACCATGAAGTAGCCCAAGGCGTGCGAGAGGCGTATCATGTCCTGCGGCGTCGGGTCGTAGCTCTCCGGGCTACTACCGGCAGGCACCATCACCTGCACCTCAATACGGTCGCCGGCGATCTGCTGCAACAAATATTTCTGCGGGAGGATGCTCACAAGGGCTACTTTGCGTGCTTCTTTGCGCGGACTACAGCCCCAAGCGAAGGCAAAGAGGACGATAAATAACAAAACCAAAAGGCTAAGTTCGATGCTGCGTTGTGTCATGTGGAGGGGAAAATATAGTATGATCGTTGCGTCTGGTGAGGCTGAAAGCCTCGTTTCGAGCAACAAAGATAGGCTGATCAAGCCAAAAATGTAGATTTTTTAAGAAAAAGCATAATTTTTTCTCCAAAAGTATTGCGGTTTCAAAAAAACGCCCTACATTTGCAACCGCAAACCGATCGTAGACGGATCGTTTAGCACAAAATTGCCGAAATGGCTCAGTTGGTAGAGCAATTCATTCGTAATGAATAGGTCCCGGGTTCGAGTCCCGGTTTCGGCTCGGAAGAAAGGAGGGATAACTTATCCCTCCTTTTTGTTTTTATCCATATACGAACATCCCTATGAAGGAGCTCCACATCATTACCCCGGTCAAAGATTCTATAGAGTCGACTCTCGACACCGTTCGCGCCATCATGTCGTCGCAGCTATCGGTGCCACACACATACACGATATATAATGACTTCAGTACGCCCGAAAATACCGAGCGCTTGAAGGCGGCGGCTCAGCAGTATGGATTCCGATTGGTCAACCTCTCGGAACTCACCGATCATCCCTCGCCCAACTATCTGTTGGTACTCCAGCGGGCGCAGCGTGAGGCGTTGGAAGCTGAAGCAGGACTGCTCATTGTGGAGTCGGACGTCACGGTGCGTCCCGAAACCTTGCAAGGTCTGTACGACGGTGCCATGCAACGCCCCGATTGCGGTATCGCCGCTTCTGTGACGGTCGACGAGGCAGGTGTCATCAATTACCCCTACCAGTATGCTAAAGGGCACGAGAATCAAGTCTACCCCGAAAGTAAACATTGCAGCTTCTGCTGCTCGCTACTGACGCCCGCCTTGCTACGTGCCTATGACTTCCAACAACTCAATCCGGAGAAGAACTGGTACGACGTCACCATCTCGCACGAGTCGACACGCCTCGGCTTGAAGAACTACCTTTTTACCACCCTCCCGGTGTTGCATCGTCCGCACACCAGTCGTCCGTGGAAGCAGCTCAAGTACAAGAATCCTCTGAAGTATTATTGGCTGAAGTTCACCAAAGGTTTAGACAAAATCTAACCCCCTATTCCCCTATACTACGATGAAAGTTTCTCGCCCTACCACGGTTGTGGTGCATCCGGATTATCCGCAGTTGGCATCATTTATGCAGAACCTCGATCAGCGTTTCTCGCGCGGCGAGGGAGAGGTGATCTATAAGGGACGCAACGAGTTGCGCCTCATGCATGATTGCGGACTGAACCTCGTGGTGAAGTCTTTCAGACGTCCCAATGTGATCAATCAATGGGCGTATGGATTGATTCGCCCGTCGAAGGCTCAGCGCTCCTATTTGCACGCCCGCATGTTACAAGATATTGGGGTGGGAACACCGCAACCTATCGGCTATGTGCATATTTATCGCGGCCCGTTGCTAAATCGTAGCTATTACGTCAGTTTGATGGCTCAGTGTCCGCATGTCTACACGGAATTGTTTCAGCGGGAGTTCCCCGGCGCGGAACGTATTCTGCGAGCAGTGGCGCAGACCACCGCACGGCTGCACGACCATGGCTATCGTTTGACCGACTACAGTCGCGGAAATATCCTCTTCGATGATACGGAAGACGAGGTACGCATTGAATTGGTAGATTTAAACCGTATGAAGGTGGGTTGCGTTGATGTGGTGGCGGGTTGCAAGAATTTGGAGCGCCTACCCGCGACGCCGCAGATGCACCATTGGTTGGCTGACGAATACGCCAAGCTTCGCGGCTTTGACGCCGAAGAGTGCTTCCGTTTGATGCAGAAGTTCCGCAGTACACAGCCGGGCAAGATTGATGGGTTGTATTGAGAATAAGAAAGCGATTTTTTACAGATTATTGTAGTCAGAAGAAAAACGAATAGATGAAAATATACGCAGTTGTAGTTACCTATAATAGATTAGAATTACTCCAAAAGAACATCGATTGCCTGCGTCGCAATCGCCCCGTTACGCAGATCGTTGTGGTGAACAACGGTAGCACGGATGGAACAGCCCAATGGTTGGACGAGCAGAGTGACCTCAAGGTGTTGCATCAGTCCAACGTCGGAGGTTCCGGTGGATTCTATACCGGAATGCAATATGCCTACGAGCTGGGGGCAGAATGGATATGGTGCATGGACGATGATGTCTTCCCTCGCGAAAATTGCTTGGAGGAGATGCTGCGTGTGACGGATCGCCCCACAGTGGGCATTGTAGCTCCGCGTCGTCTGATGGATGGTAAGATTTTCACACATGACTTCCAACAGTATAATTTGGAACACCCCTTTAAGTCGATGTATCAGAAGCGCCTTGCTAAGATGGAGGTACACGAACCGACGCCGATTGTAGGCACCGCTTTTGAGGGACCTCTGATTCGGCGCGAGGTGGTACAGCAGATCGGCCTACCTAATCGAGACCTTTTCATCTTCTGCGACGATACGGAATATTGTCTCCGTACCACCTTGGCGGGTTGGGAGATCCTCTACGTGCCGCAAGCTCTGATGGATAAACACAAGTTCTTCAGCACCGACAGTTGGAGCGAACGTAATCGGAAGAAGAAGTGGAAGCGTTTCTATCAAGTGCGCAATTCCGCCTATCTGAATCATCATTACGGACGTAACTGGGGAGTGCGCTACCTGCGCGGCTTCAACAATATGGCAGGCTATTACCTGACGGCGCTCGTCACGATGCCGTTCTCTAAGGTCTATCAGCGCAAAGATCTCAAGAACTTGTGGCGCGCCTATTGTGACGGCGTGCACGAACGGTTAGGGAAGCTATGAGTAAGTTGGGATAATCAAAATATACACGTCCGCCTCGGAAATGATTTCAGGGGCGGACGTGTGCGTATTGTACTAAGCTTGTATATACTTCGCCTTTCGGAGGTGTAGATAGAAGGGCAGGAGGCGGAAGAAGCGCTTCAGGCGGCGGAGGCAGGCACCCTGACGCCCCTCGGCAGCCCAAGGCGAGGCTGCTTCGTAGTCGTAGTACAGATGGCGCAACGGGTGCTGGCTCTCGTAATTCCACGGCTTGCGGTTGGTGAAGTGTAGGATGGCAGGATGTGCCAACGTCTCTTGGAATCCCGGCTCTTGGGCGGTCGGAGAGGCTACGTGCCGACGGTAGAAGCCGTCCTGAACGTTCCAGCGTAGGGGAAGCGTCGCCTTGCAGTCGTGCAGGACGCTGTTGAGCAAGTCCTGATCGTTGTAGAGCAGACGATCGGCATGAGCGTGGTAGTAGTCCATGCAAGCCTTGGCGATGTGGTGTTCGCGCCAATAGTCCAAGTTGAGCAACAACACTCCGGCGTTGAAGTAAGAGTGTTCGGCAGGATATTGCAAGATCTCGTAACGTTCTGCTTCGTGGCAACCTATATCCTCCACGGCTGCCACTGCGACCTGATCCATCGGGATCTCGGCAAGGGGCGCCAAAGATTGCAGCACTAAGATGTCGCAATCCAAGTAGAGCACTCGATCAACCTCTGTCGGTAAGATCTCGCTGAGGAAACAGCGGTAGTAGGTCGCCAACGAGATGCGGCGACTGAACTTCTGCACCGCAAAGCCCTCTAACAATCGGGCATCCGGTTCGTAGAAGCGGATTTGCTGATGGTAACGCTCTACCAACTCTGTCAGTAGGCGTCGATGTTCGTCCGTGAGCCCACGCCCTACGACGTGGAAGCAAAGGGATTCGTTACGATTGTTTTCGAGGATCGACAGTGTGGTTACGCCGCAGAAACGTACATAATTGCCGTCTATGTTGTAGGCTATATGAATCATACGATTGGGGAAATATGCTAAAAAATCGAACCGGTCGGGGTGCGCCTTCATGACTTTGCAGCCTTGTGCAATGCCCACACAAAGAGCGCTCTCGCGGTTTCTGTGCAAAGATGCGGAAAAAACGTAAATTGACGAGGGACAAACGCCGAAAAATCGGTCGCTGGCAGACAAAAGTCACGCTATGGCGCGAAATAGCGAATAAATAAGGTAACTTTGCCGAGTACTATTTTTACATTTAGATTATGACCGTAGAGACTCATCCGCTGGAGCCATTCCTACCTGAGGGAGGGGGCATCCTCTTCTTAGGCAGCTTTCCGCCACCGCGTGCGCGTTGGTCTATGGAGTTTTTCTATCCCAATTTTATCAACGACTTCTGGCGCATCATGGGGCTCTTGTTCTATGACGATCGGGAGCACTTCGTCGTTGCCGGAGCCAAGCGTTTCGACCGGGAGGCGATCGTTGACTTTGCTCGTCGCGAGGGATTGGCGTTCTACGATACCGCCTATCAAGTGCGTCGTCTGAAGGACAATGCTAATGACAACTTTCTCGAAATAGTCGAACCCACCAATGTCGGCGCTCTCTTGGCGCAAATGCCGCAGTGTCATCGCTTGGTGAGCACAGGACAGAAGTCCGGCACCGAACTCTTGGTGCAGATCAATCGGGAGCGTGAAGCGTTGGGAGTGCCCCTTTGGGAGGAGCTCCCCACCATGGGTAGTTGCCTGCGTGGAGAAGCTTTCGGACGCGAGATCGAGTTCTGGAGAATGCCCTCTACGTCGCGTGCCTATCCGTTAGCCCTCGCTAAAAAAGCGGAGTTCTACGGACGTCTGTTCCGTGAGGAGTGAACGTTAGAGTCCTAACATAAAGGCTTCTGCACGGGGCAGGAAAAGGGCGTGTCCGGCAGCATTCAGATGGGCAGTATCGTTAGCTCTTTGGAAGTAGCGGCGGCGAAAGTCTGCATCGCGTACAAGGATGCCGCTCTGATGGGCTGCGTCATAGAGGGGAATGGAATGTGCTGCACAGACCTCTGTGAGTACGTGTTGCATCTCTGCGAAACCGGGATAGTCTACATCCCACGGCGAGACAAAGGCAATGTGTGCCTCTGGATAACGCGCACTCAAGCTCTCAATGAGCTGACCGAGGCGGAGTCGGAACTCGTTCAATAAGCTGTCGTGGCGGGCTACGTCGGCTTCGGCTGTGCAAGTGGTATCGGGGGTGCCGATCATCACCGCGTCGTTATGTCCGGCGATGACGAGCACATAGTCCATAGCTTCGGGCAATTCCTCCAGACGCTGATACATCGGGATGCCGAAGCCGCGTTTGGTGCAATCGAAGGCAACGCAGTTGCCGTTCTTGCCGTAGTTGTAGTAGCTCATGTGGTAACGTTGTGCGAGGCGGTAATGCCATGTCTCCTCGATGGGGCGGCGATGGTTACGCACGTAGCTGTCTCCGATGACTAACAGAGACTTGCCGTAGAGCGTTGAGGCGCGTACCGTGTCTGAGACGGCGGTCGTGGTGTCGATGGGCTGTGTGGGGTTGTAGTAAGAGGTCTGTGTCTGTGCATGGGCGGCGCTCAACGTGAGGCAGCAGCCCAGAAGGGATAGGAGTTGTGCACGTTTCATGACGATAGGGAGAAAGTTATATAGAATCATGTAGCGAGCCGAAGCCCGCGAGCCGCATCAGCGGCTCTTGAGCTTCAGCTTTTCTTCCAAACGGGGAGAATATACGATGTCATAGGGATGTTCTGCGGTCGAGTCGGCGGCAGAGACAATGAAGTAGGCGCAGAGTGTCGTATCTTGTGCCAAGATTTCGAGGCTGCGTTCCTTGCCTAACACCATGAAGGCGGTGGCATAAGCATCGGCGGTCATACAGTCGGCGGCAAGCACGGTGCTGCTCAGTATGTCCTGCTGAATAGGATAGCCCGTGTGGGGGTCGATGGTGTGGGCTACGCGGCGACCTTCGTGGTAGTAGAAGTTGCGATAATTGCCCGAGGTAGCCATGCCGCCCGAAGTGAGGCGGAGTACGTTCTCGATCTCCTGATTGGTGTTGCTGGCATCTTCAGTCGGCTTGTTGATACCGATGCTCCAAGCCTCGCCCTTGGCGTTGACGCCATTCAAGGCGATCTCACCACCGATTTCGACCATGTAGTTGCTGATACCGTGCTGACGGAGCAATTCGGCGATGACGTCGCTGGCATAGCCTTTGGCGACAGAAGAGGCATCCATGATGACGCGCGGATCGGCTTTGACGATGTGTCCGGAGTCGGTGAGCGACACCAACTGATAGCCCACGAAGGTGCGTATGCTGTCTACCGCTTCGGCTGTCACGGAGTCGCTGTGTTGGAAGCCGAAGCCCCAAAGGTTGACCAACGGGGCTACCGTGATGTCAAACGCACCGTGTGTGGCTGCTGAGACCTGTTCCGCACAACGGAAGACGGTCGTGAAGTAATGGTCGGCTACTGCGGTCGAATCGTTGCGGTTGAAGCGCGAGATGATCGACTCGGCATTAAACATCGAGAGCGAGGCGTCGAAGTCGCGGAACGCGCTACGGATCTCGTTGTGATAGTCTTCGTCACCTTGATAGGTGATGTGGTAGATGGTGCCGAAGACTGTTCCCTCCAGATGCTGATAGGGTATCTCTCGCCCTTGCATCGAACGGAGCAGGGCGACGGCAATGATGACGATAACGATGAGGGGGAGGAGTAGCTTCTTCATATTATATATACTCGAATCAATGATGTATAAGTTCTGATGAATATTATATTGAGATAAGAACGGTCGTCGCGGATCGACGATTGTCTATGGTTGAGAGCCATGATAACAGCTCTGATCGAAGAGATTTAGAAAAGCTGATAGATCAGCTGAAAGCCGAAGCCGAATTTGCCGGTGGTAGTACCATAGCCGGGCAGGTAATAGGGCTTGGCGTATTGCGAGGAACCGTCCGATAGGAGGGGCTTGATATAGGCGTCCCATCCCATCGAGATGTTGCGCCAGATCTTGACGCGGATGCCAAAACCGATTTCAAGCCAATGGGCGTTGAACGTCTGATCGGTGAGGTCTGTAGGACCGTAGGTGCCCCAATAGCCGTCGTTGTACGTGAGGTTGGTGATGTCTGACGTGCTGTGCGAATAGCCGTAGCGTGCCACGACGTAATAGAAGTAGTCGGGCTGGAGATCGTTGTACTTGAAGTTGTAGGCGATGCCCACCTTGCCGAACGGAGAGAGCCCTGTCTTGTAGCCCACCAGATCGTCCGAGAAGTCGTCGCATTGTCCCACACCTACTGTCACTTCGGGGAAGAAGCGGTGGTGTAGATCCAACTGTGCTGTGACCTGATAGGAGGCGTAATCGTTGCGAAAAACCTTCATTACCGGCTCGAAGAGGTCGACGGAGAGGCTTAAACCATTCAACAGCGGATAGCGGTATTTTACCCCTTCGGGCAACGTCTCGTCTACGGGTTCGGGCACCTGAGCTTGGGCTTCCGAACCGCGTGGAATGGAGGCTCCCTGACCGTAGACAGGGGTATAGAGCGCACAGAATAGCAACGTCCCGAAGAGCAGGAGGCGCGCGCAGAGAGATGCCTTAGTATTCGAGGCGGATATTGATAGTCTGATCATTGGTGACGGTAGCATTCGTGAGATAGAGATCTTGCAAGAAGTGATAAGTGCATTCCGCCTCCTTCAGCTCGAAGTGGACGGAACAACCGCACTCCATGTCGATGAAGTAGGGATAAGGTTCGTAGCGTAGTGTCAGCGTATCCGTTTCTTGCAGCGATTCGTGGTCGGCGGTGGCGTTGAACTGTATACGCAGACGGGTCTCTGTGGCGTCGGGATCCAAGATCAGAGAGATCGACGTAGGTGAGCTTTCGCCATCGATCATGATCGAATCGCCTCCCTCGAAGCGGTCGGAGAGCGCCCAGACCGAGAGGCTGCGTAGCGTCGTGTTGGTGGTGGAGCGCAGCTCACACGTGCAATAGGCTTCGCGTGTGGTCTCGCAACCATTGGAACAGGAGGCGCAGAGGGCGAGGAGCGGAAGGCTCAAGGCAGCCGCCGGGAGGAGTTTAGAAATGTGCATTGCGTTGGGTCATTAAGAATATGTGGTGGGCGTCAGTCGGGTGACCTTGGATCAGATCACCTCTGCCACATCGTAGCGGTTGCGTTCCGGTGCGTTGCGCGAGATGAGTTCGCCGACAAAGCCTGCCAAGAAGAACTGCGAACCGAGCAACATACACGTCAGGGCGATGTAGAAGTAGGGCTGATCGGTGATCAGAAGTCCCGGACAATCGTGCGCCAAGAGGTAGCATTTGTGGATGCCGATGTAGATCACAGCCAACAGTCCGATGATGAAGATGAGTGAGCCGATCAGACCGAAGAAGTGCATCGGCTTCAGTCCGAATTTATTGAGGAACCAAAGCGTCATCAAGTCCAAATAGCCGTTCACGAAACGATCCAAGCCGAACTTGGTCTTGCCGTATTTGCGTGCCTGATGGTGCACCACCTTCTCACCGATCTTCTTATAGCCGGCGTTCTTGGCTAAGTAGGGGATGTAGCGGTGCATATCGCCGTAGAGCTCAATGTGCTTGACTACTTCGCCGCGATAAGCCTTCAGTCCGCAGTTGAAGTCGTGCAGGTTGTGGATGCCCGAGACGGCGCGTGCCGTGGCGTTGAAGAGTTTGGTCGGGATGGTCTTGGACAGCGGGTCGTAGCGTTTCTTTTTCCATCCGGAGACGACATCATAGCCCTCCTCCTTGATCATGCGGTAGAGCTCCGGTACCTCGTCGGGCGAATCTTGTAGGTCGGCGTCCATGGTGATCACGACGTCGCCTTTAGCCATGCCGAATCCGACGTGCAGGGCGGGCGATTTGCCGTGGTTGCAACGGAAGCTCATGCCGTGCATCTGCGGATATTGTTCATGCAGTTGCTTGATTACTTGCCACGATTCGTCGGTCGATCCGTCGTTACAGAAGATCACCTCGTAGCTGAAGTGATGCTCCGTCATGACACGGTCAATCCATGCTGCCAATTCAGGCAAGGATTCGGCTTCGTTGTATAGAGGTACGATAACAGATATGTCCATAGTGTAAATGTATTAGACAATAGAAACAATGTATATAAGCTCCTTGTACGCGCTCACAGTTAGGCGTTGTCGGAGGGGCGCGGGATGCCGCGGCTGCGGACTATGGGGGCGATGATGAGCATCAGGAAGATGCCGCACATCACGTCTTGTGACAACATATTCACCGCCGACTCGATGGCTGTAGGGAGGGAGGCGGAGCGGTAGAGGTCTATGGTCTCGTCTGCCAAGTTCTGAGTGCCCACTACCGCTTGCAGCTGTTCTAACTGCGAGGTCATCTGTAGCATGGTCTGGTGTAATGCGTCGGGGCAGAGGAACTGATTGTAGAGGTAGATGAACGCCGCTTCGGGCAGGGCTGCAAAGAGCATGATGCGGACGCCATACGCCCAAGCCATCAAGCCCGGCATATATCCGTCGGGCAACTGAGGACGCAGGCGGCGCAGGATCATGTAGAGTGCCACCGGGGTGACACACTTCAGTAATACGACTACTACCGCCCACAGCAGGTGCGTAAGGGCGTACATCGACAAACAATATTCGATGATGAAGAAAAGGCTCAGCCCTAAAGCTGCCTTCATCAAGTATTGGGAGACTTCCGTTCTATTCATGTAATATCTCTGTTCTGCCGGACAAAAGTACGGCATTTCATGTAAAAATAGAAATAAAAGACAACTTTTTTCCACTAAACCCTTGTGCATTGAAAAAAACTATCTACTTTTGCAGCCGGGTAAGTGCTACACGGCATGCTCCCTCTGAATCCCCCAGGGCTTGACCGCAGCAAGGGCGAGAGGTTGTAGCGGCGCGATGTAGAGAGCTTACCCTTTTTTTGTACCCATACCTCAGCTATTATTCGTTTATTAAGGTATTATGGCGAGATTTGAAACAATCACAGCTTGCATTCAGTCCGAGATGACCGAGGTGCGCTCCTTGTTAGATCGGACGTTACGTTCGCGTGTCCCTTTGGCCGATCGAGTGATAGACTACTTCCGCGACCGCAAGGGCAAGGGGGTACGTCCCATCATGACAGTATTGGCGGCGCGACTCTTAGCGGAGCACGTGTCTCAGTCGTGTTACGATGGCGCAGTGGCGTTGGAGTTAGTACATAACGCCTCGTTGATGCATGACGATGTGATCGACGAGAGTGATCAGCGTCGTGGATCGTCCACCATCAACCATGTCTGGGACAACAAGGTGGCGGTACTGATGGGCGACTTCTTTCTCTCTAAAGCACTACTACGGTTGTATCATGCCCAGTCACTGCCTATGTTGGCGGTGTTGGCAGACATGGTGACACGCCTCTCCGAGGGGGAGTTAGATCAGCTCTCCGGGGCGCGTGAGAGTAACCTCGACGAGCAAGTCTATATGCGGATCATTGCCGACAAGACGGCTGCTCTCTTTGCTGCCTGTATGAAGGTGGGGGCGCTCTCTGCCGGCGCTACCGAGGCTGAGGTGGTTGCCTTGGGCGAGGTGGGCGAGCTGATGGGGTTGATCTTCCAGATGCGTGACGACCTCTTCGACTACTATCCCTCTGCCGAGATGGGCAAGCCTTCGGGGCATGACATTCGCGAGGGCAAGGTGACGCTACCGTTGCTCTATGCGTTGAGGAACGAGACGGTACCCGCAGAGCGCACTCGAATGGTGCAGCTCTTAGATCGGCATGAGGCGCTTACTGACGACGAAGTGGCGCAGTTGGTAGCTTATGCCGAGCGAGGAGGAGGCATCGCCTACACCGAGCGACGTATGGAGGCTTTGGCGGCAGAAGCACGACAGAAGCTCTCCGCCTTCCCCGATGGGGAGCCACGACAAGCCTTAGTCCTGATGATCGATTATTTCATAGAGCGCAACCGTTGAGGGGGGCGCTCTTTTTTATTCCCCTGCCGGGATCATGTAGTATTTGCGTTGCGTATCGAAGTCTACCATCCACTGATCGAAGACGATGTGGTCGTCGAGGGGGCTGAGGGTCAGTGTGTGTCGACCGGGAGCGAGGGGGAGTAGGAGGCTGCGGAGCACTTGTGCACGGAGCACGTTCTGCTTCCATGGCTCAGTACGGAAGCCCTCGCGGATCGTGCAGACGTGGGGGGCGTCATCGTCTATCTGGAGGCTGAAACGGAGGTCTCCACGATCGGAGGGATGCGTCGGAATCAGGGCTATAGTGATGCGTGCGGTGTCGGCATCTCCTTGTCCTGCCATGTTGAAGTCATAGCTGAGCGTGGAGCCGAGAGGCACTGCGACAGCGTGCATAGAGTGCCCTAATTGATCGATGACGCAGGGAGCGCCTTCGGAGTGATCGTAGGCATACGCATTACGCGCTACGTAACTTGGATCTATTACCGAATCTTTACGAGCTATTGCCGGATTCTTACGAGCTATTTCCAGATCTTTACGAGATGTCGCCTGTGTCTGAATGGTGTCGTCCGGCAGGGCTACATCGGGCAGCTTGGGGGCTTCGAACACGAGCTGATTGCGGGGATGATCGCTCATGCTGCCGTGCCACTTACCACCCGCCAACGTGTCGTTGTAGTAGGTGGTCAGGCGGCGGATCTCGTCGTAGGCGGCGAGGCTACGGGCTGCGTAAGTGGGGATGGAGTCCAAGACATTCATTGCAGCCATCTCACGGGCTCGCTGTGCCTCCAAGAGCTTCTGGCTCATGTCGGCAGCCACAGTCAGCGGGTAGAACATTTGGGCGTAGTAGGCGTCGTGTAGCCGTTCCGGGACGCGTGTAGCGAGCTCGTTGACCCTCTGCTTCAGTCGGAGCCAAGCATCGAGATAGAGGCGCAGTTCGTCGCCCCAAGCGGTCGGTGTAAACTCGGTGTCGCGTACCGGAGAGAGGCCGCGGGGATAGACCTTCTTGTCCAACTCATTCTGACACCAACCCATGAACTCCGGGCGACGGATGGCTGTCAGGCGGTAGAACTCACGCAGCAGTGGGGCGGCAGCCGTGCCGATCTCCTTGCCATAGAGGTCGCAGAGCCAGCGGCGCATATAGTCGTCCATCGTCTGTGGGGTGACGCAGTGTACGTCCCATGCCAAGCCGAGGAAGAGCGAGAGCTGATAGAGTGCCACCTTGGGGTCGTGTACGTTGGCGATCCAGAGCTTGCGGACGCCGTGCTGATAGGCGGTAGAGAGCTCCTCGTAGATCAGCCCGGGTTGCGTACAGGTCAGCCACAGGTAGTCGTGGGGGCGTCCCCAGTAGCTCAAGTGGTAGTAGATGCCGCCGCCACCGCTGCGTTGCTGTTGCAGGCTGTCGGGCAGGCGGGTCAGGTAGCCGTAGTTGTCGTCGCACCATACCAACGTCACATCGTCGGGTAGGTTCAGACCGTGTTCCATCACCTGAAGCACCTCTTTGTAGGGGACGAACGATTGGGGCACCTCGGACACCTCCGGACGCACATAGCGACGCAGCAGTGTGCGTTGATCGTCGATCACCTGTTGCAGGGCGGAGGTCTGTTCGTCCAACGTCTTGACGCCCTCCATCGGACCGTCGTGAATGCCGCGCATACCGAGGGTGTAGAAACATTCGCTGCCGGCTACCTCTTGCAGACGTTCCGACCAGTATTGCAGCACCGAGTCGCGGTTGGTCAGATAGTTGTACCTACCGCGGCGGGTGACGTCCCACTCGCTCACGTTGTTGCGCATCAAGGGTTCGCAGTGACTGGTGCCGATCACGATGCCGCAACTGTCGGCGGCGGCACGGGCGCCCTCGATGGCGTAGAACGGAGGGGTACCTTCGTGCATCGCAGGCCAGATCATGTTGGCACGCAGACGCAATAGCAGCTCGAAGAGGCGTTGATAGCTCTCTGCCGTCAGTGTCTCCTCGCCCCCTTCGGCGGCGGAGCGGTGGCAAGCCCAAGGGCGAAAGCTCCAATCCTCGTCGTTCACGAAGATGCCGCGGAATGTCACGTCGGGCGACTCTCTGAGGTCTAAGTCGGCTGCCACCGTGAGGCGTTGGCGGGGTTGAGGCACCACGTCGCCCCACCAGATCAGCGGGGAGACGCCTGCCATGTGCGAGAGCTCCAACAGTCCGTAGGCGGTGCCACGACCATTGCCTCCGGCGATCCAGAGGGTGCCGTCGGAGGCGTGGATCTGGAAGGCGTCGGGGTGACTCAAGAGGCTGTCTACCGCCACACCGCGGCGGCGTAGACGCTGTTGTGCACGGCGGGAGAGTCGGTCTAACTCTACCACCTGTATCGGGGCGTTGGTGGCGTTGGTGGCTTCGGGAGTCTGTCCCGTCACCTGTAGCAGATCGTCGCTCAGCAGACGCAGGGCGGTACGTACTACGGGGGTCGTGGGGCTGGCTAAATGGTAGCGTACGGGGGCGGTACCGTCGTACCACGTCAGGGAGTCGGTGTCGAGGGGCGAAGCGCCGAGAGCAGAAGCTCCGGGGGACGAAGCGCCGAGGCATGGGATGCCGAGGAGGAGTGTGAGCAGTAGGATGAGGAGGAGAGGTATTCGATTCATCGTGTCATGGTCTATGTCCGCACAGGAGTGGGCAGAGTGATTGCAGAGTGATTGTGTTGAGGGGGGGGAGGCGTGACCTGTCCCGCCGGAGTGTGGCGGGGCGGGGTCACGTCGTGAGGGTGTGTAGGCGATGCTTAGAGATGAGCCTTGATAGCGTCGATCAGCTGCTGATATTCCTCGTCGCTGAGGTAGACTTTGCCGGGGTTCATCTGGAACGTTCCGCCGTAGTCGGGACCGTCCACATACTTCGGAGCCAGGTGGAAGTGCAGGTGCGAGAGCTTGTCGCTGTAGGCGCCGTAGTTGATCTTCTCGGGGTGGAAGGCGGCCTGCATGGCGCGCGTGACGCGGGCTACGTCGGCCATGAAGGCGTTGCGCTCTTCGTCGCTCAGCTCGTTGAGGTCGTTGACGTGGCCGTTGTAAGCCACGAGGCAACGTCCGCGGTAGGTCTGTTCCTTGAATAGGAAGGCGCGAGATACGCTCAGCTGAGCGAACTCGATCATGAGGTTGTGCAGTGTTTCGTTGTTTGTGCAATACAAACAATCTTTAGGATCGCTGTGCATAATGTTGTTATATAAGAGTTAAAAGGTTATCTCCGACAAAGATAGCGAAAATTCTCCAAACTTGTCCATTTCGGAGTGGAAAATTTAAGCATGCGCGGGAAATTTTCCGGGGGCTGGAACCGAGGGGTGAGGGCTTACTTCACCATGGGCATTGTGATTGAATCGTTCATAATGGATCTAAGTTCGTGGTATAATTTATCTGTGCTCACTGCTGCTCCACGACCCACCGCTCTATATTGCGTGTGGTGGACGAGAAGTTTACCCCCACCTTAATGAGTTGGCGGTGTCCTGTCTCGAAGGGCTGCGTATAATGCTTGTCGTTGATCTGTTGCAGTGCTTGTTCGGCGGTGCCGTCGAGTTTGAACTCCATCACGTAGGTATAATCGGTGGTCTGGAGCACCATATCGATGCTGCCTTGCGAGGTGTGGTATTCTGCGCGGACATAGAAGCCCATGAGCTTAGAGACGATGTACAGCACGTTTTGATAGTGGTTCTCAAGCTCTCGAAACAGCTCGTAGGGGGTGTCGGCAAAGAAGGCGGTGAGCCCTCGCAAGAAGTCGTCCACCTTGCCTGCCTTGACCTCTTCCACGAAGTTGGCGATGCAGAACTCTGATTGCACCTGATCGATCGGGGTGTAGTAGGGTAGCAGGAAGTTGAAGAAGCCGTCTTCGACCTCCTTGTTGGGGATGCCCAAGCGGTACAACCGATACACGGGGTCGTAGCCTACGATGGTCAGGTAGCCGCTCTGGTAGATCATCGGGATGGGGTTGGCGCATTGTGCGTCCGTGCTGTTGAGCACCCTGCCGGGTACGGGCACTCGGGTCATGTCTTCGAGGCGATAGTGATGTTTCCGGAGCAGGTAGACGAGGTAGGAGGGGGTGCCGGTGGCAAACCAGTAGTTGTCCCACTTGTTGCTCTGGAAGGTGCTCAGCAGGCTGTAGGGGTTGTAGATTCCCACCGAGTCCTCGCAGAAGTGGTAGCCGTCGTACCTCGCGCGCAGCTCTTGGCGCGTCTCTTGGGGGGAGAGTCCCACCCGGAGTGCCAAGCGCTGTACGTAGGGCTGCAGCACGGTGTCTATCTCCTCGTCGGTGATGCCGCAGATCGTGGCGTAGTCGCCTAACATCGAGATGTCGAACACGTTGTTCAGGTCGCTGAATACGCTCACCTTGCTGAACTTGGTGACACCGGTCAGGAAGGCGAACTTGATGCAGCTGTCCATGCTCTTCAGGGCGCCGTAGAAGCCCTTCAGTATCGAGCGATACGCCTCTTGCAGCGCGTCGTTGCCGATGGCTTGCAGGACGGGCTTGTCGTATTCGTCGACGAGGATCACTACCCGTTGCCCCATCTGTTCGCAAGCGCGTCGGATGGTGCCTTCGAATCGGTCGCCCAACGACTTCTCGTGCTCGTCGGCGCCATACAGACGCTCCCATTGGGTGAGGCGTAGAGAGAGCTTGTCGCGCAGATCCTCCTCGCTCTTATACTCGTTGGTGTTCAGGTCGAGGTAGAGCACCGGATAGCGTGTCCAATCGTGTTCCAACTCGGCGATCGCCAAGCCTTCGAAGAGCTCTCGCTTGCCCTCGAAGTAGGCTTTGAGTGTCGAGAGCAGCATACTCTTGCCGAAGCGGCGCGGGCGAGACAGGAAGTAGTAACACCCGGAATGCACCAGTCGGTGTATTAGGGCGGTCTTGTCTACGTAGAGAAAACCATCCTTACGTAGACTCTCGAAATCTTGTATGCCGATGGGCAAGTTCTTCAGTGCTTCCATATAGAGCTGTTTAAGGCAGGGGTGTGACGCTTGCTGCCGATAGTCTGCCTGCAAAACTACGCTTTTCTTTCGTAACTCGTACCACGGCGGGTGGTGAAAAACGCGATCAGTATTCGTAGCGATCGTTCACGTGGCGCCAGTCGATGCGTGTCAGCAGGGCTTTGAGGTGTTCCACACGGCGGTTGCGGTAGTCCAAGTAGTAGGCGTGTTCCCAGCAGTCGGCGCCCATCAGGGGGATGTAACCTTGGCGCCAAGGGGTGTCGCCGCCGGGGTAGTTCTCCAAGCCCAACTTGCCGGCAGCGTCGGCATAGAGCCACGTCCAGCCGGAGCCGAAGAGGGAGGTCGCCATGTCCAAGAAGTGCTGCTCGAAGTTGTTGTACGACCCGAAGGTGCGTCGCAGTGCGTCGGTCAGCTTCAGTGTGGGGGACAACGGCGCGGGGCGTGGGGTGAGTTGCAGGAAGTAGAGGGCGTGATTGTAGGCCTGTCCGGCGTTGTTCAGCAGGGCGCCGGGGGGTGCTTCGTGCACGATCTGCGTCAGGGGGGCGTGTTCCCACGGGGTGCCCAAGCTGAGGCGGGCGGTGTTTTCGACATAGATGCGGTAGTGGCGGTCGTAGTGATACTCCATCGTCTCGCGTCCGAGGGCGGGGCTGAGTGCGTCGAGGGCGTAGGGCAGCTTGACCATCTCGCGTAGGGGCGTTGTCTTCATCTGTGGTGTGGATTTTAGGGGGGTGAATAAAAACGTTACACCTGTGACAACGCTCCGGGGCTGCCGTTGGTTCTGTCTGTCCGCTCCGGAGGGCGTCCGTCTGCTCAGTATTCCCCGAAGGTGTAGAGCCGTGAGGGGGAGTTGCGCAGCAGGACGCTGAGCACCACATCCTCGCCCACACGTCCACCCTCGCTGGTCAGGGCTTTCGAGGCGGTGCGGTAGGCTAAGTCGGGGTCGTTGTTCTCTTGGCTCAGATGGCAGAGGAAGAGGTGTTGCAGCCCGGGGTGATAGATGTCGTGTATCAGCTCGGCACATTCCGTGTTGCTCAGGTGTCCTCCCTCGCCGCGGACGCGTGCCTTGAGGTACTGCGGGTAGGGGCCGTTCATCAGCATGTCTATGTCGTGGTTCGACTCGATGACGACGTGGTCGGCGCGGCGCAGGTAGTGGCGGATGTCGGGGGTCACGTGTCCCACGTCGGTGGCGAGACAGAAGCGGATGGTGTGTTCGCCGGAGCCGGCTTCGATGTAGTAGCCCACGTTGTCGGTCGAGTCGTGGGGCACCGTGAAGGGGGTCACGCGGAAGTCTGTGCCGGGCAGCGTCACCTCCACGTCGCGCTCCAAGTTGCGGCGTGAGGCGGACGAGAGCTTCTTCTGCATCCCGTAGTTACGTTCCATGCCGGAGTGTACCTGACGGGTGGCATAGACGGGTATGTGATACAGCTCGCCGATGCTGCCGGCTGAGCGTATGTGGTCGGTGTGGTCGTGGGTGATCAGCAGGCCGTAGATCTTGTCGAAGGGGAGGTTGTTCTCCTTCAGCACCTTCTGGATGCTGCGGACGGGGATGCCGGCGTCGATCAGTATAGCGTAGTGCTCCGTACCGAGGTAGTAGCAGTTGCCGCTGCTACCGCTGGAGAGACTTAGGAACTTCAAAGTCATAGCTCTGTGTATGGGTGTGTATGTATGGTAGGGTGGTGTGTTATCAAATCTCTCACTTGTAGATCAGGAAGATGGCGGGGACGCGCGGCACGTGTCGTGACATCTCCTCGTCCGTGGCGTGGGCGGGCAACAGGCGGCGCCATTCCGACACGCTGCGGGTGGTGATCTGTTCGTCGTCGCAGGTGATGTTGGCGGCGAGGCAGAGGCGGGTCTGAGGGCGCAGCGTGCGCAGCAGATCTGCCATCATGCGGGTGTTGCGGTAGGGGGTCTCGATGAAGAGCTGCGTCTGATCTTCGGCATAGACGCGACTCTCCAACTGCTTGATGCGTGCCGTACGTGCCCCCTCCTCGATGGGCAGGTAGCCGTGGAAGGCAAAGCTCTGACCGTTGAAGCCCGACGCCATGACGCTCATCAGGATGCTCGAAGGCCCCACCAAGGGCACTACGCGCAGTCCGCGACGTTGGGCGATGGCTACCACGTCGGCACCCGGATCTGCCACTGCCGGACAACCCGCTTCGGAGATGATGCCCACCGAGTGTCCCTCCGACATCGGGGCGAGGTAGCCCTCGATCTGGGTCGGCGGAGTGTGGCGGTTCAGCTCGTAGAAGGTCAAGCCGTCGATCTCCGTAGCGGGATCGACCTTCTTCAGGAAGCGGCGTGCCGAGCGGATATTCTCCACGATGAAGTGGCGAATGCCGCCGATCACAGCGCGGTTGTAGGGGGGCAAGACCTGATCTATCGGCGTGTCGCCGAGGGGGACGGGTATGAGGTATAGAGCGTTCGTTGCAGTCATCCTTGGAGTATATTTTTCGGCAAAAGTAATGCTTTTATTTGGTTTCTGAGTGATCGGAGGTGAAAAACCCTGCACCTAAGGGCTCCGAGCCGCCCGAAAATGGCTGTGCACCCTTGGCAGGTTGACACTAAAGGTCTACCTTTGCCCCCATCCTAATTCCCTAAATTGATGGCTCAAACATTACCCGCCGACTTCCTACAGGCGATGCAGTCGCTCCTGCCGGCTGCCGAATACGATCCCTTTGTCCGAGCGCTCAGCGACTCCGAAAGCCCCACCTCTATCCGTCTGAACCGCAGCAAGTGTACGGCTGCCGAGGCGCAAGCCTACGCCGCACTGCCGGGGGTACGTCCCGTGCCGTGGTGTCCGGAGGGGTGGTATCTGCCGGAACGTCCCACATTCACCACCGACCCGCTGCTCCATGCCGGCGTCTACTACGTGCAGGAGGCTGCCAGCATGTTCCTGACCTACCTCTTGCGTCAGCTCTTGCCGCCGGAGCGTCCTGTCACGGCGTTAGATCTGTGTGCCGCTCCGGGGGGCAAGAGCTCCGCGCTGCTGAGCGTCCTGCCGGAGGGGAGCGCCTTGGTGAGCAACGAGATAGACCGCCGACGTGCCCGCATCTTGGCGGAGAACCTCACCAAGTGGGGCAACCCCGCGCTGACCGTCACTGCCGAGGCGCCTGCGGCTTTCACACCGCTGCGCCACCTCTTCGACCTCGTGCTGACCGACGTCCCCTGTTCGGGCGAGGGGATGTTCCGCAAGGATCCCGGTGCCGTCAGCGACTGGAGCCTCGCCAAGGTGCGCGACTGTGCCCGCCTGCAACGTCAGATCTTGGACGACGTATGGCCTGCGCTGAAGCCCGGTGGACTCTTGGTCTACAGCACCTGCACCTTCAACCCGCAGGAGGACGAGGAGCAGATCCGCTACCTCTGCGAGACGTTGGGTGCCGAGGTGCTCACGGTGCCTGTGCCGGCGGAGTGGCAGATCCATGCAGCCCTCCGAGGCGACGATACCGTCTACCGCTTCATGCCTCATGGCACGGTGGGCGAGGGGCTCTTTGTCGCCGTGGTGCGCAAGGGGGAGGAGGGCGCTGCTGCCCGTCACGTCGAGGGGGGCAGACGTCCCGCGGGGGGCAAGCGTCGGGAGCCTAAGGGGGCGGCGACGCTCAAGGGGCTCTTGCCGCAGGTGGCAGGCTGGTTGCAGCCTGCCGCGGGCTACGACTACGAGCTGACGGACGACGGCGTGCTGCGTGCCCTGCCGCAGCAGCAGGTAGCCCTACATCGACACCTCAGCGAGGCGGGGCTCTACCGCCTGCAGTCGGGTGTGGAGTTGGCGACGCTGAAGGGACGCGACCTGATCCCGGCGCATGCCTTGGCGTTGTCTACGGCACTCCGCAGTGAGGCTTTTGCCACCGCAGCGCTCAGTCGGGATCAGGCGCTGAGCTACCTGCGGCGCGATACCCTGATGCCCGATGTAGCGTGGAGCCGCGGCTACGTGCTGCTCACCTACGAGGGGCATCCCTTGGGGTTCGTCAAGAATATGGGCAACCGCTGCAACAACCTCTATCCGCAGGAGTGGCGCATCCGCTTCTTGTGATCTACGCTACAAATATAGCGATTTTTCGCCGCCTGTGCAAGGGTTTGCGCCTCTTTTTTGCGCTTTCTCCCCCGGCTTTTTTTAAGAGACGCGCAGAGGCGCATTGTGCGATGCGCCTGAATCGCGCCTCGGCGCAGAGGCG